>CAUZEQ010000028.1:0-27054 GCA_963578885.1 Planctomycetota bacterium | reverse complement strand
TCGCTCTCCTCGCTCTCCTCGCTCTCCTCGCTCTCCTCGCTCTCCTCGCTCTCCTCGCTCTCCTCGCTCTCCTCGCTCTCCTCGCTCTCCTCGCTCTCGCCACTGCAATCCTCTGCCGTCTCGACGGAGGTTTCGGCTGAGTTGTCAGTGGCCGCGTCGATGGCTCTGAGGGTGGCGAGGGTTTCGAGTGCGGCGAGTGCGGCCTCGTGGCCCTTGTTTCCCATCCGGCCACCGGCGCGGTCGAGGGCCAGTTCGAGGTTCTGGCAGGTGAGCACACCGAAGGCGACCGGGACACCGCTTTGCAGAGCGGCGTTGCTGATCCCTTCGGCGACCTGGTGGTTGATGTACTCGTGGTGAGTCGTCTCGCCCTGGATGACTGCTCCGAGGCAGACCACCGCGTCGACGTTTCCGGAGAGGGCCAGTCGGTTGGCGACGAGGGGGATTTCGAAGGACCCGGGCACCGGCACCACCACGATCTTCTCGTCGGCAACCCCGTGTTGTGTCAGGGTTTTGAGTGCGGCTTCGCAGAGTCGGTCGGTGATGTCGGAGTTGTATTTCGAGACGACCACGGCGAAGCGGTCATCGGGCAAAGCGTTCGGGGATACGTCGAGTCGTTGAGGCATCGTGAGGTGGTGGACTTCTTGGAAGGCGATGGGAGGCGATGGAAGGCGATGGGACTGGTACAAGCTGCGTGTCGCGCGGGAGTGTGCCTGGGCGAATCAGCCGAGGTTCATGCTGAGCAGGAACTCCTCGTTCGTATCGGCCCGCCGCATCTTGTTGGTCAGCAATTCCATCGCTTCGACCGGGTTCATGTCGTTGAGCACACGTCGCAGCACCCAGACCAGTCTCAGTTCCTCCTCGTGCATCAGCAACTCCTCGCGGCGGGTGCCCGACCGGTTGACATCGATGGCGGGCCAGACGCGTCTTTCGACGAGCTTGGTATCGAGGTGCAACTCGGTGTTGCCGGTCCCCTTGAACTCTTCGAAGATCACGTCGTCCATGCGGCTGCCGGTATCGACCAGCGCGGTGGCGATCACGGTCAGGCTTCCGCCGTCTTCGACGTTTCGAGCCGCTCCGAAGAATCGCTTGGGGTGCTGCAGAGCTCCGGAGTCGATTCCACCTGAGAGTACCTTGCCCGAGTTAGGGACTTCGTTGTTCCAGGCCCGAGCGAGCCGGGTGATCGAATCGAGGAAGATCACGACATTGTGTCCGTGTTCGACCATCCGCTTGGCCTTTTCGATGACCATTTCCGAGACCTGGACGTGTCGGCTCGAGGGTTCATCGAAGGTACTGCTGATCACCTCACAGCGGGTCCCCTTCACCTGCCGTTCCATGTCGGTGACTTCCTCGGGCCGTTCGTCGATCAGCAGCACGATCACATAGGCATCGGGGTGGTTTTCGATCACGCTGCGGGCCATCTTCTGCAGCAGGATCGTTTTTCCGGCCCGGGGTGGCGAGACGATCAGGGCTCGCTGTCCCATGCCGATCGGGCAGATCATGTCGACGACCCGCATGGCGAGTTCATCGGGGGTGGTGATCAGGTTGAGTCGTTGATCGGGGTGCAGTGGCGTGAGGTCCTCGAAGCTGACGGTGGCGCTCCCGAGGTTGGGATCTTCGCTGTTGATCGCTTCGACTCTCAGCAGCGCGAAGTACCGTTCGTTCTCCTTGGGCGGTCGGATCTGCCCGGCGACTGTGGCGCCTTTCTTGAGTCCGAAGCGGCGGATCTGGCTGGGTGAGACGTAGATGTCGTCGGGGCAGGGCAGGTAGTGGTAGTCGGGACTGCGGAGGAATCCGAATCCGTCGGGGAGGATTTCGAGGGTCCCTTCGCCGAACATCAACCCGTTGAGCTTGGTGCGTTCCTTGAGGATGCGGAAGATCAGGTCCTGTTTCTTCAGCCCAGAGTATTCGCTGATCCCCTCCTCGCGGGCCAACTCGAGCAGTTCCTTCATGGTCATTCGCTGCAAATCAGCGATGTGCATGTCGCTCTGCTTGATCTCCTCGTAGCGGTCATCGGCCGGAAAGACGGCGGCGGGATCGCTGTCGGCGACGGCATCGGGAGGAGTCGGGGACGGGGTGCTCATGACGGGTCTCGAGGCGAGAGGTGTCGAACGGGATCAGGGGCAGGATGCGGAGGTTTTTTCGTTTTGTCCGTTACGTCCGTTGCATCCGGTTGGGCCGTGAAGGGAGTGGATCAGTGAGAGCAGTCGGGGTCCTGAGTCTTCCAGCGATGTGCTGTTGTCCAGCGAGGTGTCGGCGGTGTCCTGCTTCTGTTGCAGAGGCCACTGGCTGGCCTGTCGGTCGAGGTATTCGGTGCGGGTCCAATTGCGTGTGGAGTCGACTCGCCCCAGCCTGATGTCTTCGGGCACATCGACAAACACCACGTGGTCGCACAGGTCGTCCCAGCCGGCTTCCAGCAGCACGGCGGCATCGACCACGATTGCCTCGCAGCCGTCCTGGCCACGATGCTCGTGGATCAGCTCCGTGAGTCTCCTGCGAATAAAAGGATGGACGATAGCTTCGAGGTCATTTCGGTTCGATTCTCTCTCGAGGTCGTCGCCAAAAACGATCTCCGCCAACGCGGCCCGGTTGACCTGGTGTTCGGAGTGGTCGGGGTCTTGGGAGTCGGGGAAGCGATCGAGGATCTTGCGAGCGAGTTCGGGTTCGTTGAGTGCCTGGTGCCCGAGTTGGTCACCGTCGAGGACCTTGATCGAGGCATGCTGCGAGACCCAGTCGGCCAGGGCGCTTTTGCCCGACCCGATCCCGCCAACCAGTCCCACGACCGGGGCGCAATGATCCTGTGTCACGGAGTTGTCTTGTGGGGGGAGAGGTGTGTTTTGAGGGTGTCATGTGGCCGGGGGCGGCCGAAAGGAACCGATCCGTGGTTTCTGAGAGGAAGGAGAGAGTCGAACGTGCGGATCCTTCGCACGGTGGTCTTCGTGGAGAAGAGGATTTCTCGAAGGAGACTGAAAGAGTCCCTTGGCGTGAGGCTTCATGGTGATCGCTGCTGTGCAGGGTGTCAATGAAAAACCCGGCTCGCGATCAGCCGCCCGGGATCTCCTTGATTTCCAGCCAGTTGGGCCCTGCGGCACAGTCGACGATCAGGGGCACGTCGAGGTCGAGGGCCGATTCCATTTCGTGGCGGACCAGTTGCACCAGAGAGTCGAGCTCGGTCTCGGGCACCTCGAACACCAGTTCGTCGTGAATCTGCAGCAGCATCTTTCCCGGGTGGGAATCTCGTTTCAAAGCCCCATCGACACCGATCATGGCCTGTTTGATCAGGTCGGCGGCCGAGCCCTGGATCACGCTGTTGATCGCGGTCCGTTCGGGCATGTTCCGCTGCCGGTTGGGTTCGGGCCGGATCCCGTGGATCGGTCGTCGTCGTCCCCGGATCGTCTCGGCGTAGCCACTGCGTCGGCATTCATCGAGGACTAAATCGAGGTACCGTGCGACGCCGTGGTAGCGTGAGAAGTAGTTGTCGATGAAGGCGGCGGCTTCGGCCTGGGAGATGCCCAGCCCGGCGGCGAGTCCGTAGGGGCTCTGGCCATAGATGACTCCGAAGTTGACCGCCTTGGCCATGCGCCTCATGTCGCTGTCGACCTCGGCCGAGTCGACTCCAAACACCTCCGAGGCAACCGCAGTGTGGATGTCGATGCCATCGCGAAACGCCTCCTGCATCGCCGTGTCGCCGCTGAAGTGAGCGAGCACACGGAGTTCGACCTGCGAGTAGTCGGCACACAAGAGCACCATGCCCTCTTCACCCGGGACAAACGCCCTCCGGACCTGCCGGCCCTCGGCGGTGCGGATCGGGATGTTCTGCAGGTTGGGGTGCAGCGAGCTGAGTCGTCCGGTCGAGGCGGCGACCTGGTTGAACGAGGTGTGCAGGCGACCGGTGCGGGCGTTGACCAGTGCCGGCAGCGCATCGAGGTAGGTGCTCTTGAGCTTGCTGAGCTGCCGATGTCCGATGATGCGTTCGGGCAGAGGATGCAGCGGGGCGAGCTTCTCGAGAACACTCTGGTCGGTGCTCGGACCGGTCTTGGTCCGTTTCTGCACGGGCAGGTCGAGTTCGTCGAAGAGGATTTCTCGGAGCTGCTTGGGTGAGTCGATATTGAATTCACGACCGGCCAACTCGTGGATCTCACCGACGAGTCCTTCGAGTCGCTCGCCGACCGATTCGGCCTGCCGGCCCAGTTCTGCCGAATCGAGCCTGATGCCGGTGTATTCCATTTCGGCCAGGATCGGGATCAGCGGGCGTTCGAGATCCCAGTAGAGGTCCCAGAGGTTGTCGCGTTCGAGTTCCTCGGTGACCAGTCCGGCCACCTGCCACGACACGTCCGCGTCCTCACTGGCGTATTCGCCCACCACGGCGGTGTCGATCTCGGCCATCGACTTCTGGTTCTTGCCGGTTCCGATCAGGTCACTGATCGGGATCATGGTGTGATTGAGGTACTGTTCCGAGAGTGCTGCCAGCGAGTGGCTGCGGGCCCCCGCGTCGAGCAGGAAGTGTCCGATCATCGGGTCGACCCCGATGCCATCGAGCTTCAAGCCTGCCCGCCTGAGCACGAGCATGTCGTACTTGATGTTCTGGTTGGTCTTTTCGATCTCGGGGTTCTCGATCACGCCCTTCAGTGCATCGCGGACAGTATCGGGATCGAGCAGCGTGGCACCCTCGGGGCCTCGCACCGGCAGGTACCATCCCTGACCGGCCTCCCAGCAGAACGCCCAGCCGACGATGTCGGCGGTCAATTCGTCGAGGCCCGTGGTTTCCAGGTCGAAGCAGAACCGGGTCTGTTGTTCGAGTTCTTCGAGGAAGCCCTGGAACTCCGACGGGGTGTCCACCACCTTCCAGCGGCGGTCGAGTTGTCCGAAGAGTTGTCCCTGTTGCGATGCGCTCGGGTCCAAGGAGGGTTCTGCTGTTGCGATCGGTGCCAGGTCACCGTCGGGCAAGTTGGCCAGGGCCTGGACTTCGGCGGGGAAGGACCGGAATCCGAGATCGGTAAAGAGTGCGGTGAGTCGACCGAGGTCGGGAGTACCCATTTTCTGAGCGTCCCAATCGATTTCCAGCGGGAGGTCGTCGTAGAGCGTGACGAGTCGTCGGCTGAGCCGGGACTGGTCGGCGAAGGTCACGAGGTTTTCCTTGAGTTTCTTGCCGTTGACCTCATCGGCGTGGGCGAGCACTTCATCGAGCGTCTCGTACTGTTGAAGCAGCGCGCGGGCCTTCTTGGGTCCGACCAGCGGCATGCCCGGCACGTTGTCGACGCTGTCGCCGACGAGTGACTGGAAGTCGATGACCTGGTCGGGTCGGACTCCCCACTGCTCGAGCACATAGGCTTCGCCCTGGAACTCGTTCTTGCGGATGTGAAACAGTTGGACCTGCGGCCCGACGAGTTGTCGAGCGTCCTTGTCGCTGGTGACGATTCTCACCTGGTGCCCCGCCTCGGCCGCCCGCCTGGCCAGGGTCGCAAAGATGTCGTCGGCCTCCCACCCCTGGGCCCTTAGCACCGGCAGCCCGAACCCGGCCATCACCTCCTCGATCATCGCGATCTGCGGCACCAGGTCTTCGGGCATCGCGTCGCGGTTCGCCTTGTACTCGGGGTACCAGTCGTTGCGGATACCCTGTCCGGGCGAGTCCATGGCGCAGTAGAGGTGCGAGGGCCGATGGTCTCGGAGCAGGTTGATCAGGTCCCTGGTGAAGCCGTAGACGGCATTGGTCGGCTGTCCGGCCGGTCCGGTCATCGGCGGCAGGCCATGGAAGACCTGGAAGACCAGGGAAAATACGTCGAGAATGTAGACTGGGTTGCTCATCGTGGCGGCGTCATCTCGGCTTGCCCTGTTGGGTCACGACCGGAAAAACCGTTAGGATGTGATCAGGTGGGTGGTTGCAGCGTGCCGTTTTCTTGACTCCACTCTACCCCCACCTAGAATTCAGAGACAGGGTGCCGGGATTCTCCTGGCATCTCTGAGTCTCTTTGAGAAACTCTGAGTAACACCGTCGCCAGGCGTCGAGCCGGGCGACCCAGTCATGTGACAGGGGAGCGGCCATGGCCTCCAAAGGCACCGTCGGGTTCAAGGAAATCAGCTTCATCTTCACAGCGATGTTTACGTTGATTCTCGCCACGACCACCTACATGTTTCGGGGCGACTTCAAGAAGAGCGAGGCGAATCTTCGGGAAAAGACCGCGGAGGCGGGTGACGCGAAGAAACTGCAGATGACGTATCTCGACGACATCAACGAGTTGAAGTCGAAGGTCGGCTATCCCAACGTGGCCTTGGTCGGCAGGGCGACTGAAACCAGTCGTGATTCGGTGTTGGGCAGCATGGTCGACGACATCAAGACGCTGGGTGGTCCCGAGTTGCAGCGAGACTCGTACGCCGAGACGCTGCGTGCGATGAAGCAGAAGGTGGACAACCTGGTTTCGGAGAACCGGAACCTGTCCGAGAAGAACCGCCAGTTGTCCGTCGAGTTCCTCTCAGCCATGAAGTCTCATTACCAGGACGTCGCCAGCGGTCACGACGCACGTCGGAAGGCGGCCGAGGGTGAGCGGGACGACGCGAACCGGACCAAGGAGACCGAGATCCGCAAGCGGGACGACCAGATCGTGACGCTGCGGGGCGTGAACACCAACCTGCAGAACTCGCTCAAGCAGACCAAGGACACCTACACAAAGCTCAAGAAGGACTCCGAAGGCCAGATCGGGCGTCTCGAGGACATCAACGACTTCCTGACCGACGCGGTTCGGAAGCGAGAACGCATCACCTACGACCGGCCCGACGGCCTGGTCCGCTGGGTCGACAACGACAGTGGCTTGGTCTGGATCAACCTCGGTCGCGACGACAAGCTGACCACTCGGACCCAATTCAGCATCTACAAGCAGACGCACCGTGGCGTCGGTCGCCCGTCGGCTCCGGCCAATACCGCTGACGATGACGAGGCGAGCGACGCGGCTGACGAGCGGTTTTCGCCTGGATTCGAGGACATCAAGGGATCGATCGAGGTGACTCGGGTCATCGGCGCACATCTCTCCGAAGCCCGCATCATCAAGCGCGACATCTACGACCCGATCCAGCCCAACGACCTGATCTACACTCCGCTGTGGGCACCGGGTCGCCCGTCCGCGTTTGCCTTCGTGGGCCTGGTCGATTTCGACAAGGACGGAGCCAGCAACCGAGGCGAGTTGCACGAGATGATCAGCGGAATCGGCGGGCAGATCATCCACGAGGTGCTCGACGATGGACGACGGGTGTTTTACACCGAGTTCCCTTCCGAGAGCCACGACTACACCGAGGACGACCCGACGATCACTCTGCAGATGAAATACCTGGTCATCGGCCAGATCCCCGATCTGAGCGTGGCCGGCTCGGATCTCGAGAAACAGCAGTTCCGGGAGATCATCGGTCATCACAAGAAGATGGTGGCCGAGGCGCGTGAGACGGCCGTCCGCCGCATCAATCTCAGTGACTTCCTGGCTCACATCGGCTACGTGCCCCGTCGACGCCTGTTCGTCCCCGGCCTGGTCGACCGTCCCTACAACCTCAAGGCCGGAGCCGTCAGCGGAGTGGTCGGAGGCAGTGTCGGCGACCGAACCTCATCCGGGAAGGTCTCGGCCCTGTTCACCCGCAGCAAGCGACTGAAGAAGCAGTCGGTCTCCACCGGCAAGACCTCCGGCCGCTTCTCACCGGGGAACTAGTTGCTACCGCAGGGACTGGCTCCGCAGGTGCCTGTCCCATCTGCTGTCGCGTCTAGCCGGGACAGGCATTCTCCGGCCCGTTGTCCGCCGGCGGCGGCGGCCAGTCCCCGGGATCACGCTCCGTCGACCTCGGAAGCCAGCGTGGTCTTCAGTCCCGCGACCCGTTCGCACAGCAGCTCGAGCTGTTCGCGTGAGCGGCCCACGTCCTCGCAGGCGGTTTCGAGCGTGACGAATGGCCCACCGGCCACCCGGTGCCTGGCGACCCGTTCGGCCAGCCCGGCGATGGCCTGCCGGAGTCCTCTTCGCAGCCGCCGCGTGAAGGCCATCACCAGCACCGCGGCCCACAGCACGCTCAGAGCGGTCGCCGGCAGGTAGAACTCCAACGGCAGGAACTCACCGTCCTGGAGCAGCGTGTCGTAGAAGAAGTTGCGGCCGATGCGGTACAGCAGAAAGCCCAGCAGCACTGTCAGCGCCGTTTCGTAGACCAGCCTCACGCCCCAGCCGCGGCTGCGGGCGGCCTGGGTTTCGATGACCTCTTCGATCTGTGCTCCCGCGTCGTCCAGGAACGACTGCTGCAGCTGGGCCGCGTCGTCACGGAGCGACTCGAGTGAGCGGGACGAGGTGAGTGCCTGGTCGAACCCGGCCGACTCGGCAAAACCCTCGACCACCAGCTGGCTCTCGCGCAACACCGAATCGTCGATGCCCAGCACCGCGAGTTGTTCAATCCGCTGATCGGCATCCCGTCGCTTGGCTCGCGACGTCAACCAGCGTCCTCCCTGCCAGGCACCCAGCAACGCGACCTGTGCCGAAGAGCGGGCACGCAGCAGCGACGCCGAGGCGAGCAGTCCTCCGAGTCCCTGCGAGAGTCTCAGCAGGCTGCTGAAGGGACTGAAGCCCCAGTCGCTGGTCACTCGTTCGACCAACCGCCGTTCCCACAGGTAGTGGCTGGCCTCGAGTTCCTCGGCCAACCGCGTTACCAGCGATCCCACCAACCGTTCGTGCTGCTCCTGCAGGGCCCTCTCGAGAGTCACGACGGCCGGCCAGGCCGAGTCGTAGTCCTTTTGAGACTCCTTGAGCGCGTTGTCGAGCAGGTCGATCAGGTTGGCTCGCCGGATCTCCAGCCGCGCCGATGCGGCCAGGCGGGAGGTGAGCAGGTGTTCGAGCCGTGCGAAGTCGCCACCGGGCCGCCGGCCCTGGCGTTGCTGCTGGAGTGCCGAGAGGGCATCGACCAGGAACAACTCGGGGTCCTCGAAGTCCTCGGCCAGCTGTTTCGCCCAATCGTCGCGGATGTCGGAATCGACGTCGGCGTGGGTCTGGACAAAGAAGACCCGGCACCCGGTGGCCGCCACGGCGAGCACTTCGGAAACGCGTGCCGAGCGATATTTCTGTTGAGTTGAGGTGTAGAGCAGCACGTCGCAGAGCGGGAGGATTTCGTGGAGCCGATCGAGTTGTCCGGCATCGTGTGCTTCTTCGCCGGTATCCGGGTCGGGGCAATCGACGAGCACGACATCACGCAGCACGGTCGAGTCGACTCGGACGACGTCGATCGAGTTGGAGGTCAGTCCGAGTGGATCGAGGTCGAGGTCGGGGGTGGTGATCACCTGGGGCCGGCGGGTGGTGGGCCGTTCGCGGCCGCTGGCGGTGACTTCCTCTCCGACCAGCGCGTTGATCAGGGTACTCTTGCCGGTGCCGCTGCCGCCGAAGACGGCGACCACGAGCGGCGCTTCGAGTCTCAGTCGCAGCGAGTCGATACGATCCAGCAGGCGGCGGACCAGGGCCCGGGCATCGCGAGCGGGTTGCCAGGGCACGGAGTGCTCGGCCCACGAGTCGAGTCGTTCGACCAGCTCGTCGATCCGGGCCAGGGCCTTCAGCCGTGCGAGTTCACCGTCGCTCATGGTGCTTTGGATGAGGCTGCGGATGGGGTTGAGTTCGAAGGAGGTACCGACAGCGGGGCCAGTTCCTCGAGCATGGCAGCCAGCGAGCCGACAGTCGACTCGAGACCCTGAAACGCGTCGCAACGGGGAGTCGCGGCGGCAAATTCGAGTTCCCGGGCCAGGTCGCCCAGCACGAGTTGTTCGAGTTGCGTGGCGAGCCAGCCGGCACGTCGCACGGCGAAGCGATCCTGCAGGTTGCGGAACTTCGATTCGATGTAGCCGGCCCCGGTGGCGGCCGACTGGCTGATCGCCGATTCGCCCAGCGTGGCCGCGACGGTGCCGCCGGCGACATCTCCAGCGACGTGCAACGCCGATTGCATCGCGGCATCACTCACCGCTCCGGCGGCCACCTCGCCCACCGGGCCGAACCCCACCATGAACAGTGCCACGCTGGTCACCGGTCGGGCGACCGCGGCCAGCTTGTCGATTCGCTTCAGCAGCCGAAACGATCGAGGACTCTCGCTGCGGAACTCCTCGAGCGCCTCGGCCACCATCTGAGACAGTTCGTCGTTGAGTTCACACTCCTGGTGTGCGGTGCGGAGCTGTTCGAGGACCGCCTGGCGGGATTCTCCTTCGAGCAGCGGACTCAACCGGGGCCCCAGCTGAGCGCCTCCGGCGTCGCGGCACCAGGCCAGTCGACGGTAGACCTGTTCGAGAGAGCCCAGCATCGATGACCACTCGATCTCGCGGTACTCGGCCAGGGGATCCTGGGGTGTGTCGGTCCCGGCTCCGGCCAGCTTGCGAAACGGCCAGGCCAGGCCGTGCCCGATGGTGTTATAAAAGGAATGCACTCCCGCCGACCAACCGCTCCGCTGGTCACGCCACCAGCTTCTGACCGAGTTGATCAGTGGTCGAGCCGGGACGCTGGGCCAGTCGTCGATCGACGCCAGGTGCTCGGCGGAAAGCAATTCGGCCGCCCTATGGAACTCGTCGCTGCGGCCACGGACCGTTTCCAGCCAGGCCCCGACGCCGGATTCCGGTGCGAGCAGCCGGCCGAGTGATCCTCGTAGCGAGCGGAACTTGATCGTCTCGTACCTCAGGCTCGAAAGGTCCTGTTGCAGGTCTCGGGGTTGTTCGGGGTCGGGGACCAGTCGTCCGAGGAATTCGAGGTGTCCGGATTCGGCGGATGATCGATCGTAGGGGACCAGGTAGACGAACTCGGGGCTGGTCCCGGTTTCGCTGACGAAGGTCTCGAGCCACGCCGGCCAGTACTGCTCGTCGTCGGGAAACTGGCACTGGTTGAAGACCACGATGGTGGCCAGGTCCTCGGCGGCGGCCCGTCGGAAGAACTGCTTGACGGCCGCGTCGTTGTACTTCTGCTGAGTCAGCACGGCGATCAGGACGTCGGCGGACCGCCTGAGCCATTCGGCTCGTTCCCAGTTCACCTGTGCATCGCTGTCGATGTCGGGCGAATCGAGTACTAGCAGGTTGTCGGGCAGAGACGGGCAGGTCCGCCAGAACAGCTGGTGTTCGGGGACATCTTCGAGCGTCTGTTCGGGCTGTGACCAGGGGATGATGGTGAACCCGTCGAACATCGTCCTGAGCCGATCGGTGTCGAAGCCCTCGGGGACCAGGCACAGAGGGTGCCGGGTTCCCGAGGCCAGTGGGCTGGTCGCGCTGACCGCCTCGCCGGCGACGTGGTTGAACACCACGCTCTTGCCCGTGTTGGTGCCTCCGACCACCGCGACGATCAGTGGCGTGTCGGTGTCGAGTTGCGGCAGCAGCTTGCGGACGAGCAGTTCGTGCCACTCATCGCCGACGGGGGGTGGCAGTCCGAGGCCTTCGAGTTGTTCGCCGAGCGCCTCGATGTGGTTTCGCAATTGCTCGAGCGAGTCGGCGCAATCGGCCAGCGAATTGGGCATTCGGGTTGGCCCGGGGCAGGGCGGGGCGGGGCATGGGACGGGACGCCGTGATTATAACAGAGTGCCAGCGGACCCAGTCAGGAGATAGCCGAGCGGCCACTTGCCGGGTCGGCTCGGCATCCTCTACAGTGCCCACCGGATCGGGCGATTAGCTCAGATGGCTAGAGCGCCACGTTTACACCGTGGATGTCGGGGGTTCGAGTCCCTCATCGCCCACTCGGTTTGCACGAGATCACATCGGGGTTCACGTGTTCCATCGCTCGAGGAAATCTCCTGGGGACAACTCGACATCTCGGAGGATCTTCCGGAGCGTTCCGATTTTCAGCGAATGGTGGCCATGCACGGGCACGCTTGTCGATAGTGTCCCGCGACAGAGCACGTGGTGGCTGCCTCGAACTCGGACCACTTCGAAACCCTGCCGCTCCGTTCCAGAAATAAATCGAATCATCGCCCGACCGTCTGGACGCGGTAGCCTAGCCACCGGCCAACTCGTTGAAATCGAGGTCGATCTCTTTCAGCGCAGGTACGCGGATCCTGCCGAGGGTGGCATCCAGGCCAAAGGTGTCGATGTATGCCCGGATCGCTTCCTTCATGTCTTCGATCGCGGACTCTTCGGTTTCACCCTCACCGTAGGCTGGAATGTCAGGCACGCATGCCGTGAATCCTCCCAGTTCGGGGTCCGGGATCAACTCGACGGTCGCCTTGGTGGATGCCGTACTCATGGGATCATCGCCTGATAGCCAGTCTCTCGCCTCTGTCTATATCTTAATGGCTTCGAGCCCGATTCGTCACGGTCTGATTTCGAGAGCTCTTCGGATTGTCTGCCGCCAGCGTTTTTCATGGCTGATGCATTGAACAACCCTCCTCACCCAATCAGCCTGTTCCCTTCGCGATGCGGCCGGCTTCGGCCGATTGGGAATCGTTGTCGCTGGATGGTTCCGGTGCCTGTCATGGCTGGGCCTGGTTTCGGCCGCCGGGGGTGACCCAGGGAGTGATCTGTCGGTTGGCCTCGGGGGTGACGGCGACATTGCGAGGGCTGGCGGTGGCGACCGGAATCGACCCCGGCAGTGTGTCGTTGTGGGTGGTGTTCGGAACCCCCTGCCCGGGACCCTCGGCCGGAGGTCCCGCGACGATGCTCGACCAGCCGCTGCTGCCGCCGCCGGGTGCACCTGACACGAACATCGCGATTCACGTAGCCACGGTTCCGGCGGTGGCTGCGGTGGCTGCGGTGGGAGTCGCCCCGGTGGCTCCCGTGCCTTTGCCTCAAACGATGGCTTCCGCAGTGGGTGCAGGGGTGGTCGACGAAGTGGTGTACACGTCGATTGAGTCGCACTGGTTCGGGATCCAGGCCGAGACGGTCAAGCTCGACATGCTCCGCAAGCAGGTCGACAGCATGCTGGGACAAGTCAAGACTCTCAACCGGGATCTCAACTTCGAGGAGAAGGAGTTCTCGACTCGCCAGGGCAGGGATGCCTGGGACGATGCCCGGCGGTGGATGCGGAATGCTGCGCTCCAATTGTCCCGATGCCAGAAGGCGTGCGATGTCGGCGACACCCAGTCGTTGGGCAAGCGGGATTGGCTTCAGGACACCCACGACCGGTTCATCGCCGAGCGTCAGCCGATCGACAATCCGAAGGGTGTCGAGAGTGAATTCGCGTACTTCCGCAAGTTGCTGCTCAACCTGGAAGCCCAGATCAACACGGTACTCTCGTCGGCCAGCACCGAGGCGATGGGCCGCGGGCGGCGGGTATTGGCCGAGATTGCCGTGAAGATCCGCAAGGCACGGACGGGTTGACCTGGTAGCCAGGGGTCCGCCGCAGGCGGATCTGACCCCGCCGGAGAGCCTCAGGCGTCGATCCAGTCGGGCAGGAACGTGAACTGTTCGTCGATGAGTGCGGTCTGATCGACGACCGTGTCCTGTCCGTCGCCTGTAGCGATCGCATCATCACCGGCCTGGCCTCTGAGCGTGTCGTCTCCGTCTCCGCCGAGGAGCAGATCCGAACCGGAACCACCCAGCAGCCGATCGTTGCCGTCTCCGCCGAGCATCGAGTCGTCTCCGGAGGCTCCGATCAGCAGGTCGTTGCCGGCGAGTCCGACGAGCTGGTCGTGTCCGCTGCCTCCGTCGAGCCGATCGTCGCCGCCGTGCCCGGCGAGCGAGTCATCGCCGAGGCGTCCCAGCAGCGTGTCATTGCCGTCACCGCCAAAGAGCAGGTCGTTGCCGGTGCCACCGATCAGCGAGTCTGCTCCGGCGTGGCCCAGCAGGCTGTCGTCGCCGCCTCCTCCCGAGAGCCAATCGGATCCGCCTCGGCCTTCGATTCGGTCTCGACCCTGCCGGCCCATCAGTTGATCGTCGGCCGGGCCGCCGATCAGGGTGTCGTTGCCGGATCCGCCGATCAGCGTGACCGGCCCCGAGAATCCCGAGGCGTCGAGCAGGTCATCGCTCTGGCCGGATTTGATCCTGGCGGTCTCGATATCGACCAGGCTGTTGAGCCCGGCTCCCACGAATTGCGCATCGACGAGGGTGGCGTTGCCGCCGACGAGTTCGTCGAGTCGATCGAGCCCGAGTCCTCCGTCGATCAGGTCATTGCCCGTGCGTCCTCTGAGGCGGTCGTCTCCGTCGCCCCCTGCAAGCTGGTCGTTGCCCGAGCCTCCATCGAGACGATCGTTGCCGTTGCCGGCCTCGAGGATGTCGTGGCCGGCCTGTCCCCTCAGGTTGTCGGCTCCGTCGCCGCTGCTGATCACGTCGTTGCCACGACCTCCGAGGATCTTGTCGTTGCCGCCGCCGGTGCGGATCGTGTCGTCACCGGCTCCGCCGTTGATCGTCACCGGCCAGTCGACCGACTCGGTGTCGATGATGTTGTCCGAGACGCCACCGATCAGGTGGGCGGATTCGATGTTCGTCAGCTGGTCGGTGCCGAGTCCCGAGAGCGTAAGGGGGTCGAGCGTGAAGTGGGTGTCGGCCCATTCGAAGAGGCGGTCGTGTCCGGCACCGCCGTCGAGGGTGTCGAATCCGGGGCCTCCCTGCAGCACATCCGCACTGCCACCTTGGCCTCTGAGCACATCGTTGCCCAGCGACCCGTCCATCGTGTCGCTGCCGCCGCCGCCAGCCAGAGTGTCGTGTCCGTCGCCGCCAGCGAGCACGTCGTTGCCGGCATTGCCGTTGAGCACGTCGCTGCCCGGGCCGGCCAGCAGCGTGTCAGAGCCGAGACCGCCGACGAGCGTCGCGTTGCCAGAGAACTCGGTGGTATCGATCAGGTTCTCCGACTCACCGCCCACCAGGCGAGCGTACTCGAATGCTTCCAACTGGTCCTCGCCCAGGCCGAGAAGCAGAGAATCGGACAGGGTGAAGTCGACGTCGGCCGATTCGAAGAGGATGTCGAGTCCGATGCCTCCCGAGAGCCAGTCGTCGCCTGCGCCGCCGGTGATCGAGTCGGCACCGGAATCGCCGTAGATCGTGTCGTTGCCGGCCAGGCCGGTGAGCGTATCCTGTCCGTATTGGCCTTCGATCCGGTCGTTGCCATCGCCACCGTTGATGACGTCGTTGCCGGTGTTGCCCAACAGCAGGTCGTTGCCCCCGTTGCCCTCGATCGAGTCGTGGCCGCTGCCCCCATCGATCGAGTCGACTCCGGCGTCGTCAACAACGCAGTCGTCCTCCAGAAGCGGGTCGCACAGGCCGTCCCAGGCGACTCCGCCATGCAGGGTATCGTTGCCGGCGAGGCCGTAGATGAGGTCGTCGTCGAGTCCGCCGTAGGCCAGGTCGCGTCCGGTGCCGCCGGTGATCGAGTCGTTGCCCGCTCCGCCGTATAACGAATCGTCTCCGGTCTCGCCGTAGACCCTGTCGTCTCCATTGCCGGCGTGGATCCGGTCGTCGCCGTCGCCGCCGTAGAGCAGGTCGTCGCCGGATCCGCCGTCGATGCGATCGCCGTAGATCAGGTCGTCTCCATCACCGCCCTGGATCGCGTCGATGCCGCCGCCGCCGTAGATCGTGTCGGCAAATCCGCTGCCGACGATCGTGTCGGCTCCGCTGCCGGTGCTGATCACCATGCTGTCGGGTTCGCTGGACATCGACGGGAAGGTGATGTCGTTGACCGCCGAGAGATCGACCGCGTCGTTGCCGCCGCCGGTTGTGATCGACATCGTGACCACGTCCTCGGCCCCGACTGTCATTTCAGAGTCGATCAACAGGCCCCAGCCGACGACTCCGACGGTGCCGCCGGAGGCCTGGACGGTGATCGAGGTGGCCACCTCGTCGGTGGTGAATTCGAGGTGACCGGTGCCGGGGTCGAATCCCCACAGCAGGGTCAGCAGAGTGCGGTCCTCGAGCAATTCGACGGCGGGAATCGTGCTGAGGCGGCGACGGTTTCGACGCGCACGCCGGTAGAGGGCCAGCCAGGATGGCAACCGCATGAGAGAGTCTCCGGAGCCCGATGTGAGAGGAGAGAGAGGGTGGGCGCGCGGATGATCTGAGAATCAGCGGGATTGTGCAAGACGAGTTGGGGACTGGCTCTCACCCGCTGCCGAGGCTGGCTCGAGCCTGGCGCAGTTCTGAGCGGGGGTGCCTGTCCCGATCGCGAAGGCAACTTCCCGCATCCGGGACAGGCACCCCCGCTCAGGTCGGTGTTGGGCCGAAGACGGTCACCGTAGCGGGTGAGCCAGTCCCAAGGCTAGATCACGAAGTCGGTCTCGCGACCCAGGACCTTGTCGATCAATGCCTGGGGCAATTCGACGGCGGTCTGGGTATCGGCATCCAGGTCGGTGGGGTTGATGCCGCAGTAGGCCTGCCAGGGGCCCAGGTGCCGCCAGCGGCCGGCTCGTCGTGGCTCGTTCTCGAGCACCGGAGTCGTACAACGATTGCAGCTGACCGTCGGGTAGCCCTGGGCGTGCAGCGGGTTGAGAATCACCGAGTGCTTGTCGATGTAGCTGTCGAGGTGTTCGTCTTCGAAGTTCACCAGCGGATTGATTCGCACTACGTTCATCTCGGGGTCCGCGGCCAGGATCGGGCAGAACGAGCGTTGGCCTCCCTCGCTGCGTCGCAGGCTGCCGATCAGGCAATCAAACTCGTCGGCGACCGCTCGCAACGGCTCGATTTTTCGCAACCGGCAGCACTCCTTTTGTCCCTCGGGCGTCACGTACAACACGCCCAACTCCTCGCTTTGCTCGTCCATCGACTGTTCGGGTGTCAGCGTGCGGATGTCGAGTCCGTAGCTTTCGGCGATCGCATCCCGCGTCGCGAGCGTTTCGGGGAAGTTGACTCCGGTGTCGACGAACAGGATGGGGATCTGCAGCTCGAGGCTTCCGACCATGTGGCAGATGACGGTGCCGGCCCGTTGCAGGGCCGAGATGGCCGCGACACGTCCGGGAAACGTATCGGCCGCCCACCTCAGCAGCTCCTGTGGAGTGTGCGATTCGAACGCCGTGTTACGTTCGGCGAGATCGGCCTGTGTGAGGCGGGGCATGGGAAGAATTGTCGGGTTGGAAGGAGCCGGGGTGTGTCGAACCGGTTTTAGGGTGAGGGGGGTTGAGGGTCAACGGAGAGCGGGGTTGGCAGAAAAACGCCGACCACCCCAGGCGGGGATGGCCGGCGTCGAAGGAGATTCTGGTTGTTCCGCCGGGTCTACTTCGTGGCGGGCTGGTTGGCGTTGGCGTTGGCCGTGGCCTGGGGGATGCTGACATCCCACCACCAGCGATCGCTGTCGAGGTTGGCCGCTCGAGCGGCCGGAGCGATGCGGTTGAGTTTCGCGTTGGCCTTGATCGTGCCTCGGTCAGCCAGCAGGCTGCCGAAATCGGCTGTCACGCCACCGGCGACCTGCACGACCACGTCGCGGCCGTTGTAGACGCGGTGGTTGACCACCGAGTCGACGGTGCGGGGCACCGGGTGCACGGCGGGATGAAAATCACCATGGTTTTCGAAGACGCCCATCTGCCAGCCAGCCTGCTCGGCCAGCCCCTGGCGGTTCAGAAGTGCGGCGACCAGCGCCAGGTCGAAGACGTTCTGCAGTTCGGCGAACACGCGGTTCTTGCGAGACAGCTCGACGTAGTGCTCGGTGAAGTTCCGGGCAAACGTCCGGTTGGAACCCTCGGTCTTGCCCGTCGACACCCGCTCTCCGCGGGAGTTGACGAGTTGGTTCTCGGACTGGCAGTGCACGGCTCGTCCGATCAGCTGGAAGGCGTTGCCGCTGTCGCTGCGCAGCACCGAGCTGTACTTCATCGTCAGCTCCCATCTCAGGGCGTCCAGCGAACTGGCCTTCTGCTCGGCGGGGGTCATCAGTGCGAAGATGCCCGGCACGTGCTTTCCGGCATCGAGCAGCCCGATGCCGATCAGCTTCATCTTGTAGTCGGCTTCGACCATCACTCGAGCGACTCGCGAGTCGGCCGGGACACCAATAATCGTGATGTCCTGGCGACCCAGGGCCTTGCCCAACTGGCTGGTCCAGTTCTTGACCGCCGCGGGTGACAGCGAACCCCTCTTGTTCGAGCGGGTGACAAAGTCGTTGATCTTTTTGAGTCCCTCGGGACGCGGGTCGATCGAGCAGCCGATCACGCCACCGCCTTCGGCCGTGAAGGCTCGCAGCACGGTGACCAGGTCGTCGAGCTGCAGGACGGGATGGCCGCTGGTGGCCCCGATCGCGGTGCCGGAAGTCTTGCTGACCTTGAAGCCCTCGGCCGGGCCACCGATCACGATGTCGCCGGTTTCGGGGTAGGTGAAGACGAACCGCACCTGCTGCAGTCCGGCCAGGTGCCTGATGTCCGAGGGCAGCGGCTCACCGGACTCCAGGCGACGAGCGACTTCCTGCTCGAGCCGGGCCAGCGAGACCAGCCGCAGGCGGCTGCGTTGTGTGATGTCGGCGTTGCCGGTGTCGCTGCCGGCGGCGATCAGGCTGAGTTCTTCGAGTCGTCCGCTGGTGTCGGCGGTGGCCATTCGAGTCAAGAGGCCGGCCGGATCGACGTGGATGCCGGCCATCTGGCCGGTATCCGAAATCGTGCCGCCGGAACCGTCGACGTCTTCCCAGGGACCCTTGGTTTCCTGCTGGATCAGCTCGATCAGCGAGTCGTAATCGGCCTGGTTTCCGCCGGCAACCGTTCGCGGTGGCTGAGCCGCAACCGGGCTGGGTGCGACCTCATCGCGCGACGGCTGCGTGATCGGCCGGGTCGTGTCCCGCGTGGCCGTCTCTGCACGAGCCTCGGGCAGGACCTGTGCCACAACAGCCGTCGAATCAGCCGTCTGCACGGGTGGGGTGGTGCGGGCCATCACGGCCAGGGCACCGATGACCAGTGCGAAGCCGGTGGCGGCGACCCACATCGGGGTACGACGCTGGGGCCCACGACGATTGAGATAAGCGTGTCTGGGATCTCGGGCTGACATGTCTGAGCCTCCATTCGTCCGACGCGGGGCGTCGGTGAGTTCATCCCGCGGTTGGGATGCGATATTCTGGGTAGTCTCTATCTAGAGCATTGTGCAGCTTCTCCAGGCCGTCAATCAAATTCCACGATCAGACCCTCCGCTGCCGGGTCGGACAACCCCTACAGGCCTCGCGGCGGCACGAAACCGCACAACCGAGCCATTGCAGGCGAACCCACCGCACGCTGCCGCACCGCTGTTCTCAGTCATTCCAGGATCATCCCGTGCCAGAACTGCCCGAGGTCGAGACGATGGTGCGGGGGATTGCCCGGCACGTGACCGGTCGGCGGCTGGCCGCGGCAGGTCGTTACCGCTGCCGGTTCCGCCCGATCGAGATTACCCCGGGATCCGCGGCCATCCGCCGCCGGGTCCAGGGGGCGACTTTCACCGGAGTGCGTCGGATCGGCAAGCGAGTGATCCTGGACCTCTCGACGTCCGATTCGTTCGTGATCGAGCCGCGGATGACCGGCCTGATGCTGGTCACCGAACCACCCGACCGGGGTCACCTGAGGTATCACTGGCGACTGGATCCGTGTGGCACGCCGGAACTTGTCGATGAGCTCTTTTTCTGGGACCGCCGCGGGCTGGGTACGATCCGGTTGCTGAGTTCCGAGGAGTTGGCCCAGCGGTTGGGGCCGCCGCGGCTGGGCCCGGATGCGTTGGCCCTGGTGGCCGCCGACTGGCGACGGCTGTGCAGCCGGACGGGACGTGCGATCAAGGTGGCGATGCTCGACCAGGCCCTGGTGGCCGGGATCGGCAACCTGTACGCCAGCGAGATCCTGTTCCGGGCCCGGATCGATCCGGCCCGACCGGCCAACCAGATCGCCGATCACGAGGCTGCTCGATTGTCGAGGGCCGCCCGGACGGTGCTCCGCGAGGCGATCCGCCACGAGGGCTCGACGCTCTCCGACGGCACCTACCGCAACGCACTGAACCAGGATGGCGGGTATCAGAACTCACACCGTGTCTACGACCGTGCCGGCGAGCCGTGCCTCAGTTGCCAGGCTCCGATCGTCCGAGTCGTCCAGGCACAGCGTTCGACGTTTTATTGCCCGGCCTGCCAGGCGGCGGTCGGGTTGGAGTTGAAGTGATGGTCGAGAGCCTGGTTACCGCTCAAGAGGACTTTGCGGGGGTGTGCGATGCGATCCGCGAGGCGGGCATCGTGGCGATGGACACCGAGTTCGTTTCCGAGGGCTATTACCGGCCGGAGTTGTGCCTGCTGCAGCTGGCGTTGCCCGGCCGCGAGATCATCGTCGACCCGCTGGCCGTCGAGGACCTCTCGGACTGGTGGCGGATCATGGCCGACGACGAGGTCACCGTGGTGGCTCATGCCGCACGCCAGGAAGTCCGCTTCTGCCTGGACAACGCTTCGAGCCGACCGCTTCGGCTGTGGGACGTGCAGATTGCCGAGGGTCTGCGGACCCGCAGCTACCCGCTGAACCACGAACGCCTGGTCGCTCGTGTGCTGGGCAAGAAGGTTGCCGGTACGCAGTCCCGCACCGACTGGCGGCGGCGTCCTCTGAGTGATCGGCAGGTCGAGTACGCTCGAGACGATGTCCGCTTCCTGCTGGCAATCCACCAGCGGCAGTCTCAGTCGCTGGAGTCGTTGGGTCGGCAGGGTTGGGCCGAGGCGGAATTCGAGCGGATGATTGACGAGGTCGAGGCCGAGCGTGGCGAGGAGAGTTGGCGTCGACTCTCGGGCGTCAACCGGCTGGATCGGACCGGGTTGGCGGTGGCTCGAGCGGTCTACCGCTGGCGGGACCGCTGCGGCGAGGAGCTCGATCAGCCGGTCCGCCGCGTGCTGCGGGATGACCTGCTGATCGACCTGGCCAAGCGGAAGCCGAAGACGGCCCAGGAGGTTCTGGCCACTCGCGACATGACCCGTCGCAACTTCAAGTGTCATGCCGAGGCGTTGGCGGCGACGGTGCGGGAGGTGCTGGCGGGATCCGAACAGGACTATCCCGAGCGGACCAGGCGGCGGGGCGAGATCCACGACGACGATCACGTGCTGGGCCAACTGCTGGCCATCGCGTTGGCCAACCGGTGTGCCGAGCTCGACGTGGCCGTTTCGCTGGTGGGGACCAGTGATGAACTGAAGACGCTGGTCCGCTGGCACGTGCACGGAGACCGCGAGGGGGGTCCGCCGCGGTTGTGTACCGGCTGGCGGGCCGAGGTCTGCGGCGACCTGCTGACCGATGTGCTCGACGGGAAGATCTCGCTGAGAGTCACTCCCGAGGGGGACACGCCGTTGGTGTTCGAACGGGGTGACGGCGGGGAGTAGGGACTGGCTCACCCGCCCGTGGCGGGGTGCCTGTCCCGGTTGCGAACAGCGCGTGAGGGAAATGGGCAAGCACCTCCGCCACGGGACAGGCACCCCGCCACGGCCGGTTGCCAACAGCGCGTGAGGGAAATGGACAAGCGCCCCCCGCGACCGGGACAGGCACCCCGCCACGGGCGGGAGAGCCAGTCCCTTAACCGAGCGACCCATCGTGGAGTGCCGAGGCCACGAGTACGGCGTCGACTCCGGCGTCGGCAGCGGCCAGGATGTCTTGCCGGTTCCGGATGCCACCTCCGGTGATCAACTCGATCTCCGCGTGCCGACTGCGAATCCGGCGGCACAATTCCAGCGTCGGCAGTCCACCTTCGCTGCCGACTCCGGCCAGGTCGAGCACGATGATTCGTCTGATGCCCGCGTCGATTGCCGTTTCGGCGATTCCCCAGGGTGTCGGGTCGGGCCAGGCCCCGGCGTCGGTCATGGGCCTGCCGGCCTGCATGTCGAGGCTGAAGATCAGCTGCTTGTCTCCGACGGCTTCGACCAGTTCTTCGAGCAGGTCGGGTCCGCCGAGAGTTTCGAGCCCGGCGACGACCGAGTCGACTCGGAGTTCAAGCAACTTGCGTGCTCGAGCGGCATCCTGCAGCCCGGCGTCGACCAGCAGAGGGTATCCGGCGTCGGCGAGTGCCTTGATGGTGTTCCAGTCGGGCTGCTGGCCCGTGATGGCGTCGAGGTCTGCCAGGTAGATGCGTTTGAGTCCGAGTCGGGTGGCGAAGGTGTCGGCGATCGTGATCGGATCGGCCGAATCGACCAACCGGCTGGAAACCGGCCGGTAGCTCTCGCGATGCCCGGCGATTCCCCGGACGACCTGTCCGTGCATCAGGTCGAGCACCGGGATGATCTCGATCGCCGCCGACGTCAGCTCGAGCGTCACGGTGAGGCCTGGTGCTCGAGGGGTGCGATGGTGGTGCGGTGGAGTCCGATCTGTTGGCTTTCGGAGGCGGCATCCGCTTCGTTGGCTCCGACCGGATCGGTGTGCTGGACCGGGATGCGGACGGTGAAGGTGCTGCCCTTGCCGAATTCGCTTTCGAGTCCGACGCTGCCGCCGAGCAGTCGTGCGAGTTCCTTGACGATCGAGAGTCCCAGCCCGGTGCCGCCGTACTCGCGAGTCATCGGATCCTCCTGGCCGGGCGTCCTGCTTCCCTGGCGGAACTTCTCGAAGATCGCGTCCTGGTCGTCCAGCGGGATGCCGACTCCGTTGTCTTCGACCACGAGGTCGACCTGGCGTGCGTCGTGTCGGAGTCCCTTGACTCGCACCCGGCCCCCCTCGGGCGTGAACTTGATCGCGTTGGAGAGCAGGTTGAGCAGGATCTGTTCGAGCTTGCCGACGTCGGAAAACAGCAACGGGCACTCGGGGTCGACGGCGAAGTCGAGATCGATGTTCTTCTTTTCGGCCAGCGGTGCGACCGAGGTGACCTGCCGCTCGACGAGGTCTTCGAGCTTGAACTCGATCGCGTGCACTTCCATCCGACCACTCTCGATCTTCGCCAGGTCGAGCACGTCGTTGATCATCGCCAGCAGGCTTTGGCCCGAGGACCTGATGTTGGAGACGTATCGGTTCTGTCGATCGTCGAGGTTTTCGGCGGCGGCGAGCACGTCGCTGAAGCCGAGGATGCTGTTGAGCGGGGTTCTCAGCTCGTGGCTCATCGTCGCCAGGAACTCGTTCTTGAGATTGTTCATCTCGTAGAGCTTCAGGTTGACCTGGGCCAGCTGGTCGATCTTGCTGTCGAGGTCGATGTTGACGTCCTGGAGTTCGTCCTGGATGGTGACCAGGTGCCGCAGCATGCGGTTGAAGGCGTGGCTGAGTTCCTCGAACTCGTCGCCGGTTCGGATTTCAGCTCTGAGTTCGAGGTTGCCCTGGGCGATGGCGTCGCTGACCTTCTTGAGGTGCATCACCGGCTTGGTGATCACGTAGCGGACGATCAGGTAGATGGCCAGGATTGCCAGCACGACCTTGACGAGTTCGGCGGTGATCACGAAGGCGAAGACGCGGTGAAGCGACGCGCGGGTGCGGTCCAACGGCATGCTGATCTTGACCACTCCGATCAGGTCCCCCATCTGCAGTTCGCCTCCGTTTTCGATCGAATTGTGACACTCGATGCACGACTGCTTGGCGACGATCCCGGCGTAGAACTGGTACTCGCTCCGCTCCGACGCCTGCTCATCCTCGACCTCGCGGACGATTTCCAGCGGCTCGCCAGAGGTCTCCTTGAGCATCCGTTTCAGTTCACGAATCGCCTCGTAGCCCCGCGCATCGATCGGTCGGTCGGTGGGCGAGGTGGCCGAGGAGGGGTCGGAGCTGAACAGCTGGTACTTGAAGTCGGCCAGGTCCTCCGGTTGCATGTCCTCGGCCATGTTCTCGATGAACGTCGAGAATTCCTCCTTCATCTCATCGGGCTGATCCCATTTCCAGTGGTGAGCCAGGATGATTTGGGGGATCAGCTGTCGAGCCGTCTGCCGGTTTGCTTCCACGACCAGTCCCGATGTCTGCCACCAGTACAGGGCGAAGGTGATCGTCGCCAGCACGGTCAACCCCATCCCGAACAGCACCAGGCTCTTCAGCTCGAAGTTCGTCTCGCCCAGCAGGCGTTTCATCGTGCGGTACGACATCGTCGCTATACTACACCATGCCGGGAGTCGCGCGGATAGCGGGTCGCGGGGTCAAGAAACAGGAGTCGGTGGGTTGGTCCGGGGTGATCTGGTCAAAGCGAATGTTGTGTCGTGGCTGCTGGTTGTAGTCGGAGTCGGAGTCGGAGTCGGAGTCGGTGGCTGCGGCGGCGACTCGAGCGGTCCCGAGGGAGTGCCGACCTTGCCGAGCGGGGCAGTCGTGAGTCAGAGGGCCGAAGACGTCGTCGTGGGCGAACTGCTGCCCAGCCAGACGGCTCGAGCACAGGCCTCCGCCATCAGGTCACTCCGCCGGGCGGGCTTTACGGTGGAGACCAACGGGGTCGAAGAGGCAGTGCTGGCGTCGCTTGAGGACGGGGAGATCGGCAGCGCGGGGGGCAGACACCTGGCCGGGCTGAAGACTCTCGAGCAGATCCAGCTCTGGAACTGCCCCGACGCCGACGACGCGTTGGTCGAGAGGTTGGCCGGTTTGGCAAAGCTGAGAGTCCTGGCGATTCGGGGTGGTCGCCTGACCGACGGGTGTTTCGAACAGCTCTCCACCGCGACGGCACTCGAATCGCTCAACCTGGGCAACACCGCCGCCCTGACGGGCGTGGGTGTGGCCCAACTGCTGAGCACCGGGCGGATCAAGCGGCTGTACCTGGATCGCACGGGCCTGAGCGACGAGGTGATTGCCGGCTGGTCGGTGAAGAACTCTCTGGAGATGCTCAACGTCAACCACACTCGGCTCGGCCTGAGGGCCGCCTCGAGGTTGCGTGAGTTCCGCGGTCTGCGGAGCGTCTTCGTGGTGCAGGCGGGGATTTCGATCGAGGAGGTGTCGAAGTGGCGAGTGGCCCGGCCCGACTGCCTGGTCTACGACGGCCGCGAGCGACCTCAGGGGGCCTCGACCAAACAGCCGAACAAATCGCCCCCGAGTCCTACTCGGTGACACCCAGGCTGTCGTTGATCAGGTCGACCATTTGCCTGAGCCGACCGGCGCTGCGTCGGTTGAAGCGGAATGCCAGCCGGGGCAGGTGCCGGAGGTGTCGGTCGTCGGCTTCGAGCCGATTCATCTCGGTCATCTCGATCCGACCGCTCTCGACGATATCGCCGAACTCGTCGTTGAGCCGTTCGATGAAGTCGTCATCGGGCGCGAAGTGCAGCCTCAGCACCAGCTTGCCCCGCACGTATCTCATGCTGTTGTACACGCTGTAGAAGCCCATGATTTCCTCGGTCGCCTCGTCGACGCTGCTGGTCCGTTTCAGCAGCGAGAGATCTTCCGGGGAGATGAGTTCTCGATCGAGCAGTTGATCGCGGACGAAGTCGATCCATTGTTCCCAGTAGTTGGTGTCCGGGGGATCGATCATCACGATCGGCATCAGGTCACGTTTGCCGGTCTGGACGAGCGTGAGTGTTTCGAAGGCTTCGTCCTGGGTCCCGAATCCGCCGGGGAACAGCACCACGGCGTGGACTTCCTTGATGAACAACAACTTGCGGGTGAAGAAGTACTTGAAGTTGACGAGTTTTCGGTCGCCGGCGATGACGGGATTGGGGTCCTGTTCAAACGGCAGCATGATGTTGGCGCCCATCGCCCGGGTCCGCCCGCAGCCCTCGTGAGCCCCTTGCATGATGCCGCCGCCGGCCCCGGTCAGCACCATCCAGCCCTCCTCGGCCATCCGCCGCCCGAATGCGACCGACTGCAGGTAGCTGGGGTCCTCGTGCGGCGTGCGTGCGCTGCCGAAGACGCTGACCTTGCGCTGGCGTCGGAAGGGGGCGAAGACCTTGAAGGCGTAGCGGAGTTCCTTGAGTGCGCGGCTGAGGATCTTGAGATCCCCGCGGGAGGCCTTGTCCTGCTTGAGCCCGTCGGCGGTCTGCTTGATCTGGTCGATCAGGGTCGGGTGACGTGTCAGCACCGAGTCGTGCTCGGTGAACATCACATCCGATTCGGACAGGTCCGGGGCCGCGCGTCGTCGTTTCTTCGCCATGACCTCTCTAGCCGGCCAGCGCTTCGATCGCCTGCTCGCGAGTCGAGTAGATGGCCCAGAGCGTATCGAGCGCGGTGACCCGCAGCAGTTCCTCGGCCATGTCACTCGCACCGCACAGCACCAGTTCGCCTCCCAGTGGCTTGACCGTCTTGTGACAGCGGAGCATCAACGACAGGAACACGCTGCCGAAGTAATTGACCTCGCTGAGATCAAACACCACCAGCGGCACATCGGTCTCTTCCAGCGGCGCCATCACGATCTCGGCCGCCTGCTCGATCAGGTCCCACTTCATCGACTCGATGTCGCCGCCGGGGATCACGATCAGGACCTCGTCGCTCCATTCGATCCGAAAGTCCTGTTTCGATTCACTCACACCGCGCACCTCATGTGGATAACTCTCAGGCCGTCGATTGTACAGCCTAGAGCCAGACGACGTAGATCGCGACTCCGGTACCGACGATGGCTCCACCATAACAGGCCACCGCGATTACCGTCTCCAGCGAATGCAGTCCGAGGTCGATCAGCGTGAAGCGGAATCGATGAGCCCAGTGGAACAGGCCCAGGCTGACCAGCGCGACGACCACCAGCTGGGTCAGCGGGTGTGCGACCAGGCTTCTGAGGTGATCGAAGGACGGGGTGACAAGGCCCAGCGGCATGGCGAAGCCCAGCAGCAGGATCAGTACCGGGGCTGCCAATGCCGTCAGCACTCCGCCGGCGGAAAACAGCGACCAGACAATCGGTTCGTTCGACTTGGCCATTTTTTCTGTACCTAGCCCGCGACGATCCACCAGATCACGATCGAGACCACCAAGCAGGCGACGTAGTTGGATCCGGCCACCAGCACATCGGGCACTCGCTCCTCGCCACGCCGGATCACCATCACCCTGGGGGTCAGGTTGAACCAGGTGATGCTGTGCAGCAGTGCGAAACCCAGCACGATCGCGTGCCAGAGCATGAACAGCGGATGTTTCAGCGTTGCCAGGAACTGGTCGGTCGCCTCTTCTCCTCGGCCGACCTGGGAGACGAAGCAGAGCAATTCGAGTACGAACAGTGCGACGAAGACGCTCGAGAGTTCTCTCAGCATGAACAGCCGAAAGGCGGAATTCGCGTTCCACCAGTTCCGCGGCATCGTCGGTGTGTAGGGCTTGCTCATTTTTTTGCCCACGGCAGCAGCGAGGTGTACCAGTCGATGGTGCTCTCGACCTTCGCCTGCTGGATCGCTCCGGCGGGATCGACGTTCTTGGGGCAGACCT
>CAUZEQ010000027.1:0-27222 GCA_963578885.1 Planctomycetota bacterium | reverse complement strand
ACCCCGCGGCCAACTACTACCGGATCTCCCGCGAACCGAAGGTCGTGATGGAGAACATGACCCAGGTCTTCATCGGGACCCGCTTCCAGTGCAACCAGTGTCATGATCACCCGTTCGAACGCTGGACGCAGCGGCAGTACTACCAGCTCTCGGCGTACTTTGCCGGAGTCGGCCGCAAGGCGGGGCCGGTCAAGGGTGAGGAGATCATCTACTCGCTGACCACCCCGACCGACATCAAGCATCCCAGTACTGGCGAGACGATTGTCGCGGCGTTTCCGTTCTCGAGTGATCTCGATAACAAGAACGCAGACCCGCGGAACCGCCTGGCCAACTGGTTGACCTCCGAGAAGAACCCCTACTTCGCCAAGAGCATCGTCAACCGCTACTGGAGCTACCTGCACGGTTCGGGCATCATCGATCCGGTCGACGACATCCGCGCCAGCAACCCCCCGTCGAATCCTCCGCTGCTCGACGAGTTGACTCGTCGGTTCATCGCCAATGGCTTCGATCTCAAGAGACTGATTCGTGAAATGGCCAGGAGCTACACGTACCAGCGTTCGTTCCGTCCCAACAAGTGGAACGATGACGACTCGCTGAACTTCTCGCATGCCTCTCCACGCCGCCTGACCGCCGAGCAGCTCTTCGATTCACTCCACGTGGCGACCGGTGCCCCGAGTCAGATTCCGGGTGTGCCTCTGGGGTTTCGAGCCAACCAGATCCCCGACCCGAAGGTCAAGATCGGCTTCCTCGACATGTTCGGGCGGCCGCCTCGCGAGAGTCCCTGCGAGTGCGAGCGGAGCAGCGACGTGAGTCTCAGCCAGACCCTCAACATGATCAACGGCCCGACCGTGGCCGAAGCGATTATTCATCCCGAGGGTCGAATTGCGAAGCTGATCAAGGCCAAGGCTGACGACAAGATGATTGTCAGCGATGTCTACCTGGCCGTGATCTGTCGGCCACCGAGCGACGCGGAACTGAAACAGGGCGTGGAGTTCCTGGCCAAGGTTGGCAACCGCAGCGAAGCGGCCCAGGACCTGATGTGGGCGCTGATCAACAGCCCCTCGTTCCTGTTTAACAGGTAGGTCGAGGGCGTTGTTCCAGTCCCTGGGGTACTCAGGTGTCGATGTCGAGTTCTTCGATTTTTCGGTAGAGGCTGGAGAGGCCGAGCCTGAGTCGCTTGGCGGCTTCTCGCTTGTCGGGGCATTGCCTGAGCACCCTGGCGATGTGCAGCCGCTCGTAGTGACGCAGTGCGGTGCGGAGGTCATCGGTATCGGGCAGCGGTTGGCCGAGTCCGAGCAGTTCCGGTGGCAGGTCCCCCGGAGCGATCGTGTCTGCGTCGCAGAGCATCACGGCTCGCTCGACCGCATTATCCAGCTGCCGGATATTGCCTCGCCATTCGGCCGCCATCAGCAGCCGGATCGTCTCCTCGGTCGCCCCGGTCACCCGTTTGCCCATCGCGCGGGAGTGCCGGCTGACAAAGAAGTCGACCAGTTCCGGGATATCCTCGAGCCGTTCTCGCAGCGGAGGGATGTGCAGCTTGCCGCCATCGAGTCGATAGAACAGGTCTTCCTGGAAGCTGCCGCCATCGACTTCGTGGGCGAGGTTTCGGCTGGTCGAGGCGATGATCCGGGCATCGACGGTCTGGGGATCCGATCCGCCCACCGGCAGGATCTCGTGGTACTCGATCGCTCGCAGCAGTCGGGCCTGGGTCGAGAGTGGCAGCTCGGCGATTTCGTCGAGAAACACGGTGCCGGATCCCACGTGCCCGAAGACTCCCGGTTTGGGTTCACCCGACCCGGTGCCAAACAGCTGGCTCTCGAGCAGCTCGGTCGGCCTCGTCCCGCAGTGAACCGCCAGGAAGCGGCTGTCGGCTCGCGGACCCGCCCCGTGAATCGCTCGGGCAAACAGCTCCTTGCCGGTCCCCGTCTCACCGACCAGCAGCACGTTCGAGTTGGTTTCGGCCACCTTGCGGATCGTCTCCAGCAGCCGGTTCAGCGGTTCACTGGACCCGACAATCTCCCTCGACCCGTCCCGCCTCTTTAACTCGCGTCGCAGCGCACGGTTTTCGCTGTTGACGGCTCGATACTGGAACAGCCGTTTGAGCTTGTGTGCGAGGTCGTCGAAGATGACGGGCTTGACCAGGTAATCGAACGCTCCGGCTCCGAAGGCCTTCACGGCGTTGTCGACGGTGGCGTAGGCGGTGATCACCAGTCCCGCCGTGTTGGGATTGCGCTGGATCAACTCGCCCAGCAGTTCGATCCCGTCGCCATCGGGGAGCTGCACGTCGCAGATCGCCACGTCGAACCCGCTGTCGATGTACGGCTGGGAGTCCGAGAGTGTCCGTGCCGATTCGACCGATTCGGCCACGACCACCTCGTAGCCCTCCTCGCCGAGAAACTCACACAGCGACGTCCGGATAATCTCCTCGTCCTCGACCACCAGGATTCTCGGCAACTGACTCATGCCGAGTGAATCTCCTCGGTTGAGACGCATGTGGGCTGGAGCACGTCGGGATGCTCTCGGACGTTGTCGCACGTCAGGCGGACCACGAATGTGGTGCCGGTCTCGTCGGAATCGACCAGTTCGATTCGGCCATCGGCGGTCTGTTCGGTGAGGCTCCTGGAGACGAACAGTCCCAGCCCGGTGCCGGTGCTCTTGGTGGTGAAGTAGGGCTTGAAGACGTTTTCGCGGTCGGCGGGTTCGATACCGTGTCCATCGTCACGGATGGCCACATCGAGCCAACCGTCGGTCAGAGTGGTGGTGATCTCGATCGTCCCACCCTCGTCGGTGGCGTCCATGGCGTTGAGGACGAGGTTGAGGAAGACCTGCACAAGCTGATCTCGCACGACCTTCACCTGCGGCAGCCCCTCGGCGTACCGCGTCACGACTCGCTTCCCCTTCTTTCTCTTGTAGTACTTGGCGATCGAGAGTGCCGCGTCGGTCACCTCGTGGATGTCGCACATCGCGGCCTCGTGCGAGGCCGGACGGCTGAAATCGACCAGCTCCCTCAGAGTCCGCTGGATCCGTGCCAGCTGGTCGTCGACCATCTCGAGCCGTTCCCGGGTGTACTCGTCGGTGGGTCGCCGGTTGAGCAGTTGGACGAGCGAGCTGATGGCGGCCAGCGGGTTGCCGACCTCGTGAGCGATCCCGGCGGCCAGCAGGCCGAACGCCGCGTGCTTTTCCTGCTGCACCAGCAGGGCCTGGGATTCCTGCAGTTCCCGGGTTCGCTCGTCGATCCGTTCTTCGAGCCGTTGCTGGTTGTCCTGCAGGCGGTCGTTGAGCTGAGCCAGCCGCCCGCCGACGCTCTTGCCCAGCTCGGCGAACGCCGTCGAGGCCCAGGTGACCCAGCCCATCAGGACCCCCATCAGCACCATCGTCGTCACGTCGTCCCGACTCTGGGCATGCACGCTGAAGGCCAAAAACCCGAAGCTGGTCACGTGCATCAGGAAGGTGATCGAGGTCACCGTCGGCGTGTAGCGGATCGCACAGACCAGCAGGCTCAGCAGGTAATAAAACAGGAACGGGCTCTGCAGGCCCTGGTCGTTGGCGCACAACAGGCCGACGAAGACGGCTTCGAGCAGCGAGATGACCAGCGGCCAGCGGCGGAGGAAGACCAGCCCGCGGAGGCTCCAGAGCGTATCGAGAATGGCGTAGCCCAGGCCCACGCCCAGGATCGCATTCAGCACCAGGCGATTGTCGTCGCGGAGCATATTGACGAGCACAAAGCCGAACACCAGCCCGAACCAGCGGATGCGCAGAGTGATCGTCTCGGCCGCCAGCTCGAACGCATGACGATCCCGGGGCGCGGGCGGGGGTGGGGGCAGGGGCGGGGGCGGATCGGTTGGCGTAGAGGTCGACACGGTGAGGCTCCTGGGGGCTTTCAGTATAGAGATCACCGTCGGGTCGGCGGAATGCCTTGGGCGTGTGCACAGAGTCGTCTTGATCGAGGCGGGGGCGACCGATATGTTGCCGCGGCTTGAACACGGTGGCGGATGCTGTTGCGGGTCGGGGACGACGTCGATGCTGAGGTTGGTGGTAGCCGTTCGAGTGGTCGCACCGGCGGGAGGTCCTGCCCGCGCCATCGATCTGCTGGTTGCCGAGGGCCTGGTGCCACTGCTGCAGAGCATCGATACGCTGCCGGGCCTCGCGATCGCCTTCTCGGCCGGAGTCCCGTTCTGGGAACAGCTCAGGCAGCGACACCCGACCGTGGCTTCGGGGCTGGGCTCTCTGATTGAAGCCGGGCGGATCGAACCACTGGGTGGGCCGGCCTTCGACGTGGTGCTGGCCGGAGTGCCCCGTCGCGATCGGATCGGCCAGGTGGCGGCTCAGCTCGATTGGAGTGAAGAGAGCCTGGGGGTGCGACCGACGTGTGGCTGGGTGCCTCACCAGGTCTGGGAACCGTCGATGGCCGACGACCTGGTCGAAGCGGGACTCGAATCGACCATCCTGCTGCCCGACCCCAGCGTGACCACTCGATCGCCGCACTCGATCCGTTCGGGGTGGTTCCACACCGAGTCCGACGGTCGACTGCTGGGCGTGTTGCCGGCCGACGAGACGCTGGCGGGGCTGCTGGCCGAGGGAAATGTCGATGACCTGCCGGGTCGACTCGAGGCATGCTGCCACGAGCTGGGTGAGGGTCCGGTGGTGCTGGCGATGAAATGGACCGAACAGTCCGCCGGTGGCCGGTCGCTGGCTCGGTTGCTGAAGTGGCTTGCGGCGGGCAGCGACTGGGACCTGGTCACGCCGAGCGAGGCTCTGCGGCAAACGGGATCTCGTGGCCGATACAGCCTGCCGGCGGTTGGCAAGCCGGGCGGCAGCTGGCGACTGGAGCGGGACCGCGACCCGGTGGCCTCGAAGCTCCATGCCCGCCTGCTTTGCGTCAGCCGGCGGATCGACACGTTGGTGGCCAGTCGCGAACCGCCAATGCCCTTGGTCACCGCAGCCAGGTGGGGACTGTATAAGGCCCAGGGGGCCGCCGCATCGGGCACCGTGGGCGTTCCCGGCCCCGAATCTCTGGCCGAAGCGCGGAGGTTGATGCTCGAGGCCGAACGGCTGACCGATCGGATCGAAACCGGGCTGGGGGATCGGCAGGCGGGGTGGGTCGAGGTGACGGCCGAGGACTTCAGCCTCGACGGTCGGACCGAAGTGCGGCTGCAGAGCGAACGACTGACGGCGTGGGTCGATCCGACACACGGCCGCGGATTCCACGAACTGGACCTCCGCGACATTGGCCTGTCGCTGCCGTTGCTGAGCAGCCCGGCCGGTGCCGACTCGCTCGGGGGACCTCACGCCTGGTTGCTCGAACCGGGTGCCTCACGAGACAACTACATCGACGGCACCGCGCGGTTGCTCTCGATGGGTCCCCAGGGCGGACAGATCACCCTGGAACGACCCGATGGGTCGGCGTGGATGTGCTGGGAGTCGGACGCAGGAACACTGGGGCCTCGGATTGACTGGCGGATCGGGATGGAAGCCGGCGACGGGGGTCGGTTGTTGCTCGAGGGCCGCGTCGCGGGGCTGGAACCCGGAGCATTGCGGCACCTGGGGGTCGAATTGCCCCTGGGGACCGGTTCATGTGACGACAGCTACAGCTACGACCGCGAGGGCCAGAGAATGGACCTGGAGTCGCTGGAGGACTTGCCCGAGGGCGACTGGCTGGGATTGATCGAAGAGCAGACCGGCGTTGACTGGTCGCTGGGCTGGTTTCCGCGGACCGAGGCGTGGCGGGTGCGGGGTGCGACGACGCAACTTGTGGTGCCGCACTGGACGTTTCAGGCCGATGAGGCGGGGCGTTGGGAGTTCCGGATCGAGTTGACCGTCGACACCTGTGCGGCCCAGGCCCGTCAACTGGGACGGCGAGCACGTCGGGCGGCTTAGCCCGCCTGCGGCGGATTGAATCACTCGGCTTCGATCTGCGAGCTGTCGAAGGCGACTTCGAAGAGGGTGGTCACGCCTTTGCCCGATCCGCTGTAGCCCTTGCGGATGTGGACTCGCCACACGAGTGGCCCGGTGAGTTCGTCGATCCCCTCGGCACCGGTCGGCACATACGTCTCGAACGACCCGCCCGGTTCCAGCACCTTGCCGTCCAGCCCGTCAGCCCCCTGCCCCTTCCAGTTCCAGTTGCCCTCGATCGGGTTGTTGTGCAGCAGCGTGATCGCAGTGCCGTTGCCGGGTCGCACGAAGTTGTTGGCCATCACCCGGTCATTTTCGTAGAGCCTCGAGAGCATCAGCGTGCGGTCCAGGGGTGCGATCTTCTGGTCGCTCGACGCGTTCTCGAGCCTCAGCCAGAGTTTCAGGACCGGGCCGATCGGCGCCCGTGAGGCGGCGGCACCGAACTGCTGGAGCGGTTCGAATTCGAGAGACTCGCGGCTGACGCGAAGCGGAGTGACCCGGATGTGTCCGAATCTCTGGGTCTGACGCAGCGTCAGCGTGTGCCCGGAGGGCATCGAGCTGTCGACGGCCACCAGCGTCAGGCTGGGTCCTGCTCCCCAGGCCGCTTCAATCGGATCCGGGAGCCGCTCGAGGTTGTGCAGTGGAGCATTCTGCAGTTGGTAAAACAGCCAGACGCAGGCCAGGGTGACGGCGCTGGCGTAGCTGAGCAGCGCCAGGAAGAGGCTTCGCGGCACCGTGTCGCCGCGACGCAACTGCATTTGCGTGGAGACCGATGGCGGCTCGGGCAGAGCCTCACCGGGTGGATCCTCATCGGTGGACTCGGTTACGCTCGCTCCGTCGGCCGACGGCATCTCGGTGGTATCCGCACCCTCCGACTTGTAGCCCTTGTCGTCACGGTCGTCAGAGTCATCAAAGATGCTGCCCGACTCGCTGGCCGGTTCGCTCGGAGCGTCCGCAGCCGGGCTGTCTTGGGTCGAATCGACGGGAAAATCGGGGGCCGTCAGGTGGTGTCCGCAGTGCGGGCAGGCGACGACGATGCCCGGGGTTTCGACCACCAGTCGTCCCTGGCACGCTCCGCAGGCAACTTCTAGAGGCATTGGCGCAGGCAGACCGGCGTGAGGGAGGGCGGGCGGGCGGGAGTCCAGGCTAACGGGGGTCACAGGCCAGCTGCGACCAGTCGATTGTCGCGGTGGCATCGGGTGGAAGCAAGTCGTCCGCACCGTGTTCGACGTGGCCGAGAATCGTGACCTGGCCCAGCCGGGTGATGGCCTTTGCGTTGGTGTGTACTGAGTGGTCGAGTGGATCAGGGGGGTGGGGTTGATTGAGGATGACGCCGGCGATGTCGAGGCCACGATGGCGGGCCGCATCGATGGTCATCAGCGTGTGGTTGATCGTGCCCAGTGCGTTGCGTGCGACGATCACGACGGGCCAGCCCAAATCAGCGGCGAGGTCGGCGACCGTTTCAGTTTCGGTTAACGGACACAGCAGCCCTCCGACCCCCTCGACGATCAGCAGCTCGACCTGTCCGTTCCACCAGTCGGCCCCTGATTTCAGCAACCCCGCATCGACCTCGCGGTCTTCCTGCCTGGCGGCATCGGGAGGTGCCAGCGGCAGGTCGAAGCGTTGCGGGCAGATCCGTTCGTGGGGGAACCCGCCACCGATGGCCTCGTGCAGCAGGTCGACATCCCTCCAGCGTCCGTTTTCGATTCCGCTGGCCGCCGGCTTGTAGGCTCCAACCTTCACACCCTGTGCCCGCAGGTGTCCGGCGGCCATTGTGGCGACCCAGGTCTTGCCGACCCCGGTGTCGGTCCCGGTAATAAACAGCCCCTGCATAGAGTGATCTCAGCACCAATTGACCGGTTTCCGCCATTGGCATAGACTGAAATCGGCACATCTGTCAAACCCTCGACGCTACCAGTTGGGTCGTGCAGCCTGTTTCGAACGGTCTTTGAGGATCGCTATGATGTCTGGAAAGTCGCTGCCCACGAGGTTGATCGCGTGGTGCGTGGTCGCTGTTGTGGCGATCCCGAATTCTCCGCTCTGGGCTCAACAGTCCAACAGCAAGACGGGTAAGGAGGACCACACGCTCTCCAGTGCCCGAGACAGTTGGCCGATCCACGTGACCTATTACCCATCCCGCTTGAAGGAGAACGCGGCGGTGGTGGTGTTGCTGCACCAGAAGGGTGGCAGTCGGCTGGTCTGGACCCGCAAGGGCGGCCTGGCCGAGGCGCTTCAGAACCAGGGCTTCGCCGTGATCGCCGCGGATCTCAGGAAGCACGGCCAGAGCAAGCTGGCGGGCGGAGCTGCTGCGAGACGGAAGAAGGGCGGCAAGAAGGGGAGTGATTCGAACCTGACCCGGGTCGATTACGCGATGATGGTCACCAGTGACATGGAGGCGATCAAGAAGTTCGTCAGTGCCGAGCACGCCAAGAAGCGATTGAACATGCGGAAGCTGGCGGTGGTCGGGGCGGGGATGAGCAGCCCGATAGCGGTCGTGTTTTCCGCCAACGACTGGGCCAAGAAGCGTTACAACGATGCCCCCACGTTGGCCGCCAAGACGCCACGTGGCCAGGATGTCCGGGCGCTGGTGTTGCTGAGCCCCCAGGGCAGCCTGCCGGGAATGACCATCAACCGCCCGATGAAGTATCTCAGGGGCAAGGCTGCGTTTTTGGTCTGCGTGGGGAATCGGAAATCGAGAGTCCCGCTGGCGGATGCCAACCGGGTCTACAACTTCCTGAAGCCGATCTCCGAGGACCCTGAGAAGCGGATCAACTGGATCAACACGTTTCCCGTGCCGCTACAGGGCACCGACCTGCTGGGCAAGCGGATCGGTGTCGAGGATGTGGTGGTGGCGTTCTTGAAGAAGTACGTCGGCGACCTGAAGGACCCGTGGAAGGACCGCCGGTCGCGGGTGAACCGCTAGCCGCGGCTACTGCACAGCCAGTTCGCTCTTTGCGTCGGTCCCCACCGCCACCGCCTTCATCTCGACGGTCGTCTCGGTCCGCTTCGAGAAATCGTCCCGCGGATCGGTTTCGCGCTTCCGCGAACGCGTGACCTTGACGCTCCAACGTGCCAACCCGAACGGCACCTCGCGGCTGAGCCAGATTTCCGAGGAATGCTCGGATTGACTCACCCGGCTCTGCAAGGTCTCGGCCCCGACCCACTTGATCGCGTTGACCGCACCGAGGGCTTCCAGGGCCGGATCTTCCGGCTCGCCGGTCTCGGGACGCAGCACCTTGTAGTGTTTCAGCAGCGAGATCGCCGGGTAGATCTGCAGCACCTTGGTCTTGATTACCTCTTCCTTGCGGTTCCCCAGTTTGCGATAGCCGCGGATGATCGGCAGGAATGAAACCGGGATCCCGTCGGCGTCGACGCTCCTGTTCTGCACCAACGTGCCAAACACCCGCGATTCGGGGATCAGCACCTTGTAGAGTCTCGCGCCGGCCGGGCCGGTATCCAGCCCCTGCTCGCCCGGTTTTCCCGTCTCAACCTTGATCTCGATCCAGCGGCAGGTCACCTGCTTGCCGCGGTACATCGCCGTCTTGTGCTCCTCGGGGGTCACCAGCGACTTGATCGTCACGTTGCGTCGCCAGTTGAATACCTGGTCGCCGGTGGCAACTCCCGGACGGAACTCGGTCTGCTTGTATTCGCCCTCGTACCGCACCCACGTCCCTTCTTCCTCGGGCAAGGACCAGATCAGTCCCTGCGCCGGCAGCACGGCGGGGGTGATCAGCAGTCCGGCCAGGGCCAGGACCCACGTGCGAAGAGTCGTCGGGGATGTGGTCATCGGTCAGGGTCCTCAGGGGATCCGCAACGTGGGCGGCCGGCCCGGCAGCGTGCCTGTTGGGCACCAAACCCGGCAGAGCACCTCTGACTGAAGTCTGCCACATCAGCCGGGGGCGGGCAAGGTGGTTTCAGCCGGGCCGGTGCCACTGGGGTGGGGTCGCATCGATCGGGTCGACCTCCGTTTCCCAGCTTGCGGCACCCGAATCGGTCGGCTTATGCTGGCCGTAGCGAATGCAGCGAATGCAACGCGAGTCCGGCCCGTTTGGGTCTCGAAGGGGCAAGCGGCCGCCGTTGATTTCCTCGACAAGCCCCGACAAGGAGCCGGCGATGTCTCTGAAAGTCGTTCCGCGGTGGATGCTGTTGGCCACATTGGTCCTGGCGCTGTTCTCGCGGGCCGAGGCGGAAAAGCCTGCAGAGGTGAAGGCGGCGGTGCCACCGGCAGTGCCGACATCGATCGCGGTCTTCGGCCTGGAGGGCGCCGTGACGGAGGCTCCCGGAGGGGGTAGCCCGCTGGCGATGTTCTCGGGACAGGCCCCCTCGAGCCTGCGGTCACTGGTTTCGCGGATCGAGAGGGCCGGGACCGACAAGCAGATTGCCGCCGTGGCCGTGCTCTACAACGGACCCATGATCGGCCCGGCTCAAATCGAAGAACTGGTCGCGGCCCTGGACCGGGTACGGGCCACGGGCAAGCCGATCTACCTGTTTGCCGAATCGATGGGAACCGGCGGCTACGTGCTGGCCTCGCATTGCTCGCACATCAGCATCGTGCCCGGAGGCGAGGTGGCGTTGATCGGGCTGGCGACCGAATCGCCCTACATCCGCGGCCTGCTCGACCTGCTGGGGGTCGAACCCGACTTCCTGGTCTGCGGCGACTTCAAGAGTGCCGGCGAGATGTTCATGCGGAAAGGGCCCAGTCGCAATGCGGCCGAGATGGGTGAGCGGCTGCTCGAGAGCCAGTTCAACAGCTACGTCGAGTTGATCGCCAGCGGCCGTGACACAAGTCTCAAGCAGGTCCGCCGCTGGATCGACCGCGGTCCCTATACCGCCTCGCGCGCCAGGGCGGCCGGGTTGATCGATGCGGTCGAGCACCGCCGTGAGTTCTACGATCGGCTCCGGAAGGCTCACGGAAAGACCACCCGGCTGCTGACCCGCTACGGGCTGAAGCAGCAACAGAAGATCGACCTGTCGAGCCCCCTGGGCTTGATCCAGTTCTATTCGCAACTGCTGCAGGGACCGGGCCGGAAGGTCAACCGCGGCGACACGATCGCGATGGTCTACCTCGAAGGCACCATCGTCAGCGGGTCGATGCCGTTCAGCCCCACCGGAGGTGCGTCGGCGTCGAGTGACACGCTGAGAAAAGTCCTGGGTGAGATCGAACGCGACAAGGCGATCAAGGCGGTCGTGCTGCGAGTCGATTCGCCGGGCGGATCGGCGTTGGCCAGCGAGGTGATCCTGGATGCCGTTCGCAGGGTGCAGGCCAGGAAACCGCTTGTTGTCTCGATGGGCAACGTGGCCGCCAGTGGTGGCTACTACGTGGCCAGCCACGCCGACTGGATCTATGCCGAACCGACGACGATCACCGGGTCGATCGGAGTGGTCGGCGGGAAGTTCGCCACCACCGGGTTGTGGGACAAGCTGGGGATCCGCTGGGAGACGCGGAGCCGGGGAGCCAACGCCACGCTCAACGGATCGGCCACCGTGTTCAGCGACCGACAGCGGAAGCAGGTGCAGGGGTTGATGGACGAGATCTACGAGACGTTCAAGGGTCACGTCGTGACCGGGCGGGGCAAGAAGTTGAAGAAGCCGATCGATCAGATTGCCGGCGGTCGTGTCTACACCGGGCGGCAGGCGCTGGAACTCGGACTCGTCGACCGGCTCGGCGGGCAGAGAGATGCGATCGGGGAGGCCGCCAAGCGGGCCGGAATCAAGACGTACACGATTCGGGAGTACCCCGAGTCGAGTGGGTTCTTCGATTCCTTGCTGGCCGGCGGACCGGGCCCCTCGAGACGACACCCCCAGGCGGGAGTCCGATTGCTCGATCGGGTGGTGCCGCTCTTGGGAACACTGGAACCACAACGTGCCGCTGCGATCCTCCGGATCGTCGGGCACCTGGAACGCCTGCAGCGCGATCGCGTGTTTCTGCTGGCACCGGAGATTCGAATCGATGATGGACTCTAGGATGAAACGCACCAGCATGCTCGTGGGACCCGCGGCGGCTCTGATGCTGCTGGTCGGGTCGCTGAGTGATGAGCCGGTCGTGGCCCAGGAGCCTCGAGGACCCTCACCGCTGGGCCAGTACTTCGGGTTCCAGCCGGTCGAGATCTTCAAGTTGGAGCGGCGTTCGAGCAACCTGGTGGCTCGGGACATCGACCGCGACGGGCTGGTCGACCTCGTGCTGGCCGACAACAGCCACAGCCGCATCGACTACCTGCACCAGCGCAAGCAGAAGCCGGCCGGAGAGCCGGTCAAGGATCCCGATGGGGAGGTCAACGCGGTCGAGAGTGACTGGCGGTTCGAACACCGCAAGATTCCTGTCGATCGCCAAATCAACGCCCTGGTGGTCGGCGACTTCAACGCTGACGGCCGTCCGGACCTGGCCTACCTGGGAGCCCCCAACTACCTGGTGGTCCGATTTCAGCCCAAGACGGGCGAGTGGTCCGAGACGGTTGAATTCCGCATCCCCGATCTCAACCCCCTCCGCGGCAACCTCGCGACCGGCGACCTGGATGGCAACGGGACAAGCGACCTGGTGGTGCTCGGCAAGTTCGAAACGTCGATCTTTTTCCAGTCCGAGCAGGGGAAGCTGGGCACACCGCGGCAGCTGATGAACACGTCGGCCCAGCTCGGCCTGGCCACCGTCAACGACCTCGATGGCGACGGTCGCCAGGACCTGTGTTACACGACCGTAGAAGCTCAGAAACGCCAGTTCTGTGTCCGGCTGCAGGACAGCACCGGTCGGCTTGGTCCGGAGATGCGGTTGAAGTTGCCGGCCCACCGTGATGTGCAGCTGCAGAATCTCGACGGACGCCGCGGTCACGAGCTGGTGCTGGTCGAATCGTCGACCAACCGGGTCAAGCTGCTGAAGGTCCACGGTCCCGGAGCTGACGACGACGCCGAGCAGAAACAGCGGCTGATCCAGTACGGCTTCGGTCGTCAGGGAGCGTCTCGGACCGAGTCACTCCGCGACGTGGCCATCGGCGACGTCGATGGCGACGGCCGCATCGACGTGGTGGTTTCGGATCCGGCCGGTGCGCGGGTGATCGTTTTCCGGCAGCGGCCCACCGGTGGGCTCGACCTGGGCACCGCGTTTCCCGGCCTCGACGACACTCGACATGTGAAAATCGGTAATGTCGACGGGGAGGCGGGGAACGAGGTTGTGGTGGTCAGCGTCAAGGAGAAGACCTTGGGTCTCAGCCGGATGACCGACGGCCGGCTGGGGTTCCCCAAGCCACTGGCCGTCGGGGGCGATCCCCTGGCCTGTGTGCTTCTCGACGTGGACGGCAAGCCGGGCCTCGAGATCGTCTACGTGGCGAAGCCGGAACAGGGCACCGGTTACGTGCTGGGCGCGTTGGCCCGGGGCGGCGATGGCACGCTCGCTCCCCATTCCTTCGGCAAGCTGGCCCAGGTTCCCGTGACACTCAAGGGAACACCTCACTACCTGCTCGCCGTCGACGCCAACCGCGATGGTCGATCCGACCTGCTGGTCTTCCAGGACCTCGAGCAGCCGCCGGTCCTGATGATCACCCAGGCCGACGGGTCGCTGAAGGCGGTCGCCACCAGCGGCGGCATTCAGCTGGGTGACATAGACCCCGGCCAGCTGTTCGTGGGACGTCTCGAGCAGCAGTCGATCCTGGTGGCTCAGCAGAAGTTCGCCCGCAGCGTCGCGCTGACACCCCAGGGCGCGTGGCAGGTGATCGACCAGTACAACGTGACCGAATCCAACGCCAAGATCGCCGGCGTCGCGGCACTCGAACTCGACGGGACCCCCGGCAAGGAGATCGTGCTGATCGATACCGGGGTGCGGCAGCTGAGGGTGATGCGTCGCGAGGGCGAGGGCAAGTTGTTCAAGCCGTGGCGGGAGGTGGAACTGGGGACGCTGGCCTACCGGGCCAATCGCATCGCCGACTTTAATGGTGACAAGCGCGAAGACCTGCTGCTGGTGGGTAACGGGAAGTTCGCGGTCCTGTACACCGGCCGCAAGGGGCTGCGGGTCGAGGAGCTGGCGTCGTTCGAACCGCGGCGCAAGCAGGCATTGTTCGTGACCACCGTCAGCGGAGATCTCAACGGAGACGGCCGCGTCGATGTCGCGGTGATCGACAGGCGGGACCACCGGATCAGCCTGCTCGACCACTCACCCGCTCACGGACTCCGCCACGCACTGGACTTCCGCGTCTTCGAACAGAAGTCGTTCCGCGGCGCAGCCGGAGGCGGCAGCGAGCCTCGCGAGGCGGTCATCGCCGACGTGACCGGTGACGATCATCCCGACCTCGTGCTGCTCGTGCACGACCGCGTGCTCGTCTACCCGCAGGACACCGTGCCCGATCCGAAGGCCAAGCTCAAGCCCAAAACCAAGGCGAAGAAGGCAGCGGCTAGGGAGTAACGCGGCCCGAGCGGAATTCTTGTTTCAGAGTCGCCAGCGGGAACAGCTTGCCCGGGCAGGCGGTCGACTTGATGTCGCCGTGTCCCAGCAGGCTGGCGGCGGGGATCGAGTGAGCGGTCTTGAGGTGAGTGATCAGCCGCCGCAGCGAGGCGAGTTGAGCGGGGGTCGGAGGTTGCTTGTCGAAGTGACCGATCAGCGCGATGCCGATGCCGTGCTGGTTATGGGCCTGGTGACCGGCGTGAGCCCCGTGCAGCTGGTCGCGCCAGCGAAAGGTCCCTTCGACGACACCGTCGGGCATGCCCTTGCCGTTGCCGATCACGAAGTGGTACCCGATTCCCAGCCACGGCTCGCCCCTGGTGGTGCGCTTGAGATGACTGGCATGGATCGACTCGACGCTGCCCGCCTCGGTCGCCGTGTGATGCAGCACGATCGATTTCCACTCGCGAGGCGTCTTCGACGGTCGCCAGGACGACGGGATGATGCTGTTCGGGTCGATACGCGGCTGCGTGACCGGCTGGGGAATCGGCCCACTGCCGGAATCGGCGGGGACGCGAGGCGAGTTCAGGCACCCCGCGGCCAGCACCGCCAGCGGCACCCCGAGTGCGACGACGATGCACAGCGGTCGCCACCAAATCGGGTGTCGCGGGGCCGAGGGTGTCACCGGGAGGGGGGGCTCCGGAAGCGTCGAACGTGGCGGGACTGTAGTGCCGGCTTGGCCGCCGTGTCAACCGGCGCTCCGCAACTCCGCTACCCCCCGCTCCCCCGCAACCTCTCGACGGTAGCCACCACGTCCTCGATCGCCACCTCGATATCGTCCTCGGTGTTGAACCGACCCAGACCGAAGCGGAGGCTGGCTCGGCTGAGCGTTTCGGGGACGCCCATCGCTGCCAGCACGTGGCTCGGCTCGGGATCGGCCGTGGTGCAGGCCGAGCCGCTGCTGACGGCGATCCGCTTCAGCCCGGCCACCAGCGCGTCGCCGTCGACACCCTCGAAGCCCAGATGCACGTTGCCCGGCAGCCGATCTTTCGGGTGGCCGTTGAGATGGACACCCTCGAGCCGCTTGCGGATGCCCTCGACCAGCCGCTGGGCCAATCCCCTCAACCGACCCGATTCACTCTCGATCGACTCACCGGCCAGCCGGCAGGCGGCTCCGAAGCCGACGACCAGCGGCACGGGCAGAGTGCCGCTGCGGAGATGAGATTCGTGACCGCCTCCTTCGATCTGAGGAGCGAGCCGGATCCGTCGATTGCCACGTCGTACGATGAGTGCTCCGACGCCCATGGGTCCGTAGATCTTGTGAGCCGACATCGAGAGCAGTCCGACCGGCACGTTGCTGCAGTCGACCTCGACCCGCCCGATGGCCTGCACCGCGTCGGTGTGGAAGACGACCTCGCAGCCGGCACATCCCTCGGCGATCTCGGCGACCGGGTTGATCGTGCCCACCTCGTTGTTGGCCCACATCACGCTGACCACCGCGGTGTCCGATTCGATCGCGGAGAGGACGTCCGAGGCATCGACCTGGCCGGTCGCGTCGCAGGCGACTCGAGTCACCCGGTGGCCGTTTCGTTCGAGTCGTGCGACGGGGTCGAGCACCGAGGGGTGTTCGGTGTTCGAGACGACCAGGTGGCGTGGAGTGTCAAAGCTGCCGAGCAGTCCCTTGAGCGCCAGGTTGTTCGCCTCGGTCGCCCCACTGGTGAAGATGACCTCCTGGGGCCGTGCTCCGGCCAGCAGGGCGACTTCTTCTCGAGCGGATTCTACGGCGGCGGCCGCGTCGTCGCCGTAGGCGTGGCTGATGCTGGCGGCGTTCCCGAATCGCTCGCTGAAGAACGGCAGCATCACCTCGACCACCTGCGGATCGGTCCGCGTGGTGGCGTGGTTGTCGAGATAGATGGCGGTCGGTTCGGCCGGCATGGCTGGTCCGCTCCCGGATGCCTGGGGGTTGCCGCGAGCGTCGAGGAGCCGGGCTAGGACGACGTGTCCGTGTGGGGTTGGCCAGGCTGGTCAGGCTGGTCGGGCACGTCGGTCTTGATCGACAGGTCGCGCAGCTGCCGGTCGTCGACCGGTGAGGGTGCTCCGCTGAGCAGGTCGGCGGCCTTCTGGGTTTTGGGGAACGCGATCACGTCGCGGATGTTGTCGAGTCCGGCAAACAGCATCACCCAGCGATCCAGCCCCAGCGCGATTCCGCCGTGCGGGGGTGCACCGTAACGGAGTGCTTCGAGCAGGAAGCCGAACCGCTTCTCGGCCTCCTCGGACTCGATTCCCAGCAGGTCGAAGACCTGCTGTTGCACCAGCGGATCGTGGATACGGATGCTACCGCTGCCTGCTTCGCAGCCGTTGCAGATCAGGTCATACGACTGGGCTCGCACCGATCCCGGGTCGCTGGTCAGCCTCTCGAGATCGTCTTCGACGGGGTAGCAGAACGGATGGTGCTCGGCGTCCCATCGACCCTCGCCCTCGTTCCACCCCAGCAGCGGGAAGTCGATCACCCAGGCGATGTTCAGTTCGGCGGGGTCGTAGAGTTCCAGCTCGGCCCCCAGCCGGTTCCGCAGTGCGGCGAGTGCGGCGGAGGTGACCGAATCGGAGTCGGCGACGAAGAACAGCAGGTCTCCCGGCTCGGCCGACATCGCGCTGATGATCGCGGCGTGGTGTTCGTCCTCGAGGAACTTGGCGATGGGTGAGTCGAGTGCCCCGTCGGCGACTCGGAAAAACGCCAGGCCGCGGGCTCCATGGCCGCCCACAAAATCGGTCAACTCGTCGATCTTCTTGCGGCTGTAGCCCGCGGCGGCACCCCGTGCGTTCAGGCCGCGGACTCGACCACCCGACTCGATCGTGTTCTGGAACACCCCGAATCCGCATGCCCCGGCAATCTCGCCGATGTCGACCAGTTCCATCTCGAAACGCAGGTCGGGCTTGTCGGAGCCGTAGCGTTCGAGCACGTCGGCGTGAGTGAACCTCGGGAGTGGCAGTTGGAGTTCTTCGCCGCGGATGACCCGGACCAGGTGAGCCATCAGCCCGTCGATGATCTCGAGGACGTCGTCCCGCTCGACAAAGGCCATCTCGACATCGATCTGGGTGAACTCCGGCTGCCGATCGGCTCGCAGGTCCTCGTCCCGGAAGCAGCGAGCCATCTGCACGTAGCGGTCGTACCCGGCGATCATCAGGATCTGCTTGTAGATCTGGGGGCTCTGGGGCAGAGCGAAGAAGCTGCCCGGGTGGACCCGGCTGGGGACCAGGTAATCCCGAGCCCCTTCCGGAGTACTCCGTCCGAGCATCGGAGTCTCGATTTCCAGGAAGTCGTGCTGGTCGAAATAGTCTCGAGCCGCCTTGGTCATCTGGTGCCGCAGCACCAGGGTCTTCTGCAGTTCCTCACGTCGGAGATCCAGGAAGCGGTACTTCAGCCTCAGTTCCTCGTTGGGCAGTTCGACGGAAGCCGGTTCAAACGGCGGCGTCTTGCTCTTGCTGAACACCAGCAGCCGCGTCGCCTGGATCTCGATCTCGCCGGTATCGAGCTTCGGATTGACGTTCTCGGACCGGCTGATCACCTCGCCCTCGACCTGGATCACGTCCTCGCTGCGCAGAGCCCGTGCCTCGGCCTGCATCTGTTCATCGTGCGAGAGATTGAAGACGACCTGTGTGAGTCCGTAGCGGTCGCGGAGGTCGATGAAGACCAGTCCGCGGTGGTCACGATAATTCTGGACCCAGCCGCCGAGTGTCACGGTCTGGTCGATGTGATCGGCTCGAAGTTCGCCGCAGGTGTGGGTACGCAGCATGGCGGTCTGGCAGGGTGGGTGGAGGGGCGTTGTGATGGGGCAGGGCCGCCCACGTCGGGCGCAGGGCGGCTATTATAGAGGCTGCCGGCGTTGCGGCGAAGGGCGGCCCAGCCGGGCTGATGGCAGGGCCGAAGGCCAAGGTCAGTCGGATCCCGTCGTCGCGACCGGTGTGGACTCCTCGGGCGACCTCAGCACGTAGCCATCGCCTGATCGCTTGAGGTAGTCGAGGTAGGTGGCGGCGACCTTGCCCTGCCTGGTATCACCGGCGTGGATGAAGAGTCCGTAGCGGAGCCTGAGCTTGCCTCCGCGGGGCAACACCGGCGGGTTGGCCGGTCGCTGGCCGCGTGTGTAGGCACGTTCGCCGAAGGGGCTGATCGTGAACAGCCCGTAGTTGCGAACGTGATACCTCGAGCGACGGAAGTTCAGCGGGTGATCAAACAGCGTCATCCCGACCGTCTTGCCGTCGACCGTGCCGTAGTAGTCGATCCAGTTGCTGACCCGGCCCCAGCAGGCGGCGGTGCCGGCTGCTCCGGCCGCGTTGACCACCTTACCCCCCTCGCTCTCACGCAGCTCGTTCCTCATCCGGATCCCGAACAGCCCCTCCTTGGTGTCTCCAAAGGTGACCGTATCGCGGTGTGCGGTGAAGGTGATGTCGTACGAGAACATCCGGTTGGCGAAGATGCTGATCCGGGTCGTTTCGACGACGATCGGTTTCCCGTCTTTACCGAGCCAGTCGTTGGTGACGGCCATCACGGCGGGGTTGGCAGAATTGCGTGCGAAGACGACCTCGCGGTTGACGATCTTGCCCTGCTCGGCCCAGAACCTGACTTCGTTGATCTCGTCGACGGCCACCCAGAGGCCCTTGTGGTGGGGGTGATCTTCCTGTTGTTCGAGCGACCTGGTGAGCACGGTGCCCTGCGGGCCTCGCACCGGCAGGAAGAACGGCTTGGGCAGCTTGCTGCTGGTGTTGTAGATGGCAAACGGCTTGCCGTCGATTGTCACCTCGACCGAGTCGGTGCCACGTTTGAGTTCGACGGTGGAGTCGGCCGATCGGGCCTGGCTGGCGGCGGCGGTGACCAGAACGAGCAGCGCGGTAACGAGCGTCTTCACGGTGATGTCCTCACGAGGTGTCAAACAAGCCTGGGCGACGTCATTGTGCCGCGGTGAGCGGTCGCGGTCGAGGCAAGGGGTCTCGGGGGGCGGAGAATTCCGCGTCCGGTTTTCCCCGAGCTTCCTGCCTCGGAGGACTCTTGCATCCGCCAACCAGATTGTTACCGTTGGGGAAATTTGTCTCCAGAGTGCCGATCTCAAGCGACGGGGACCTCCCCAGGCCCCCTGCGAAACCAGGCTCCCGTGCCACGCCGCGACGACATCCAGAAGATCCTGATCATCGGATCGGGCCCGATCGTAATCGGTCAGGCCTGCGAGTTCGACTATTCGGGTGTGCAGGCCTGCAAGGCGTTGCGTGAGGAGGGTTACGAGGTGACCTTGGTCAACTCGAACCCCGCCACGATCATGACCGATCCCGAGATGGCGGATCGGACCTACATCGAGCCGATCACCTGGCAGTACGTGCAGAAGATCATCGAGGTCGAACGCCCCGACGCGTTGCTGCCGACTCTCGGCGGCCAAACCGGGCTCAACGTCGCCATGGACCTCGCCCGCCGAGGCGTCCTCGGTCAGCTCGGTGTCGAGTTGATCGGTGCCCAGGAGCACGTGATCGCCAAGGCCGAGGAGCGTGCGAGTTTCAAGAAGGCGATGCTGTCGATCGGGCTCGAGGTTCCCGACAGCTTCATCGTGCACACTCTCGAGGAGGCTCGGCAGGCGCTGCGGGAACTCGGGCTGCCGATAGTCATCCGGCCCAGTTACACGTTGGGCGGCTCCGGCGGAGGCATCGCGTACAACAAGGGCGAGTTCGAAGCCAAGGTCCGCCGCGGCCTGGAACTCTCGCCCGTGCACGAGGTGCTGCTCGAGGAATCGGTGATCGGCTGGAAAGAGTTCGAGATGGAGGTGATGCGGGACATCGCCGACAACGTCGTGATCATCTGCTCGATCGAGAACCTCGACCCGATGGGCATCCACACCGGCGACTCGATCACCGTCGCCCCCGCCCAGACACTCACCGACAAGGAATACCAGAGGATGCGGGACGCGACGATCGCCTGCATCCGAGAGATCGGTGTCGAGACCGGCGGGTCCAACGTCCAGTTTGCGATCGATCCCACCTCAGACCGGATGGTGATCATCGAGATGAATCCTCGGGTGAGTCGTTCGAGTGCCCTGGCGAGCAAGGCGACAGGATTCCCGATCGCCAAGATCGCCGCCAAGCTGGCCGTCGGCTACCGGCTCGATGAACTCCGCAACGACATCACCCGAGAAACCTCGGCCTGTTTCGAGCCGACCATCGACTACGTGGTGACCAAGATCCCGAGGTGGACGTTCGAGAAGTTCCCCGAAGCGGATCCCGAGCTGACCGTACAGATGAAGTCGGTGGGCGAAACGATGGCGATCGGGCGGACGTTTCGCGAATCGCTGCAGAAGGCGTTGAGGGGCCTGGAGATCGGCCACTTCGGACTCGGGGGCGGTAAGAAGGACACCTGGGGCACCGAGCGGCAGGCGACTCCCGAGCAGATTCAACAGAAACTCTCGGTCGCCGACGACGAGCGGATCTTCTACCTGAGGTACGCGCTGCTGGATGGGATGAGTGTCGAGGAGATCCGGCAGTTGACCGGGATCGATCCGTGGTTCCTGCACCAGATCAGGCAGCTGGTGGAATGTGAGCAGCAGTTGCGTGAATACCAGCGGATCGAGGATGTGCCTCGCGAGGTGCTGCGGATGGGCAAGCGGGCGGGGTTCTCGGACCAGCAGCTGGCAGGTTGGTGGGACACCAGCGAGAGCGAGGTCCGCGGTCATCGGCTGGGGCTGGGGATCGCCGCGACCTTCAAGCAGGTCGACACCTGTGCCGCCGAATTCGAAGCCTACACGCCGTACTACTATTCGACGTACGAGGACGAGGACGAGACGCCAAAGAACGAGGACAATCATCGGCGGATCATGATCCTCGGCGGCGGACCCAACCGGATCGGGCAGGGAATCGAGTTCGACTACTGCTGCTGCCAGGCCGCGTTCGCGTTACGCGAGCTGGGGATCGAGAGCATCATGGTGAACTCGAATCCCGAAACCGTTTCGACCGACTACGACACCTCGGACCTGCTGTTCTTCGAGCCACTGACGACCGAGGACGTGCTCAATATCTGCGATCGGCTGAACCCCGACGGAGTGATCGTGCAGTTCGGTGGCCAGACTCCATTGAACCTGGCCCGAGGGCTGGAGGCATCGGGGGTGACGATCATCGGCACGTCGACGGACATGATCGATGCGGCCGAGGACCGCGAGAAGTTCCAGTCGATCCTGCGCAAGGTCAACCTGCGGCAGCCGGAAAACGGGATTGCGACCAACGTCGAGCAGGCTCGCGCCGTGGCCGAGGGGGTCGGGTACCCGATCCTGGTCCGACCCAGCTACGTGCTTGGCGGGCGGGCGATGGAGATCTGCTACGACGAGACTTCGCTGGTGAAGTACATGGCCCAGGCGGTCGAGGCGTCTCCGGATCACCCGGTCCTGATCGACAAGTTCCTCGAGGATGCGATCGAGGTCGACGTCGACGCGATCGGGGACGGGCAGATGACCCTGGTGGGCGGCGTGATGGAGCACATCGAGGAGGCGGGAGTCCATTCGGGAGACTCCGCCTGCTCCCTGCCTCCCTACTCGCTGCCCTCGGAGATGATCGAAGAGATCAAGGTGGCGACGAGGAAGCTGTCGGAGGTGCTGGAGGTTCGCGGACTGATGAACATCCAGTTTGCCGTCAAGGACAACATGTTGTACGTGCTAGAGGTGAACCCTCGAGCCAGCCGGACCGTACCGTTCGTCTCCAAGGCCACCGGCATCTCGCTGGCCCGCGTGGCCGCGAAGGTGATGACCGGAAAAACGCTGGCCGAGTTGGGAGTCACCTCCGAGATCGTCCCGGTTCACACGTCGGTCAAGGAAAGTGTCTTTCCGTTCAACCGCTTCGCCGGAGTCGACATCATCCTGGGCCCTGAGATGAGATCGACGGGCGAGGTGATGGGGATCGACGAGTCGTTTGAGTTGGCGTTTGCCAAGAGCCAGCTGGCTGCCGGGAACGACCTGCCCCGCGAGGGCCAGGTGTTCATCAGCATGGCCAGCCCGCACAAGACGTTGATGGTCGAGCCGGCACGGCGGGTGACGGCGATGGGGTTCCACCTGGTCGCCACCTCCGGGACCGCCGACGTGTTGCGTGAGGCGGGCGTGGAGGTCGAGACGATCAAGAAGCTGGCCCAGGGTCGGCCCAACCTGCTCGACTTCCTCGCCAACGGTGAGATCCAGTTCATCTTCAATACGCCCAGCGGCAAGGGGGCTCGGACCGACGAAGGCAAGATCCGCGCCGCCGCGGTGGCTCACGGAGTGCCCTGCGTGACCACCCTGCCGGGTTGCCTGGCCGTGGTCAGGGCGCTGGAGGCGATGGTCGAGAGTCCGGTGCCGAGGGTCCGGGCCTTGCAGGACTGGATGCAAGAGGTCGCCGCACAGACGTCCGGCGATCGCTAGCCCGCATTCGAGAACGGTAGCCGGAATTGCGGATTTTGGTTCGCGGCGACAGCGGGTTTTTCCGCCCGCGCCTTCGGCGGGGCTACGGGGCGGGGGGAGAGGTCGTCGCCGGAAACCCCGGGATCTCACGGCGTTGTCCACCAACTCACCTCACATTCCACCTCGCACCAAGCCCCCGCCGAAGCCGGATGCTTCGGCGACCACCGTGATCCGGTGCGGATTGAGCATTCGCTTGAGGAGCTGCGAGAAATGCGGGCTAGCTGCCGGAAGGTTGCAGCCCCAGTGCCTGGCAGAGACGGTCAACCCGTTCCTGGTCGCTTTCGGCTCCGGTGTGGTCGACCAGCGGAATGGCCCGCAAGCCGGCCAACTCGCGGATCTCGTCGACCTGGACCTGAAGCTCGTCTGATCCGTGCGGGTCAGGAGCGTGGATCACGATCGCCGCTCCCAGCTCCTGCAGTTGATCGACCAGCTCGGCCAGCGTGGCGGCGAATTCCGAATCGTCCGACGCCGCGGCCGGACCGATCACCAGGTTGACGACGTCGGGATGAAATCGAGACAGTTGCCACTCGAGGTTCTCGAGCACCGTTTCGATGGGTGAACCGGGCACCAGCGTGTTGACGACCACGTCCAGGGGTCGGCGATAGGTGGTGCGGAGTTCGGCGGCGAATTGATCGGGAAAGGCCGTTTCGGCAGGCCCGTCGCCACAGAAGACCCAGGTCGCCGGACGCGGGCCGGCAACCAGTTCCCCGATCCGCTGTAGTGCAAGAGGCCCCTGTGGCTCGTCCTCAGCGGGTAACGGTAACAGAGTCTCGAGCACCACGCCGGTGTCGTGGGACGGATCGGGATCGAGTTCTCCGGCGGGCGTGCTGGAGACGAGTTCGGGCACCGCCGCTCCGACCGACTCGGTGCTCTGGACACCCGGAAGGCCCTCGGTCGTCTCCTCCTCGAGATCCGGCGTCTCCGGCTCGTGCTGCGAGACGTCTCGGGCTGCCCGAGCCAATCTGCGAGCCTGCCGTTCTTGCCGTTCGGCGGCCGCGCGGATGATTAGCATACGGCGTCGGGACCGCGAGTTGTCTGCCAGGCGGAAGGAGGAACGGGGTGGCATGCCGTCGATTGTCCTGGTTGCGCGGGCGTGTCAGCGGGTGGGCAAGACGATTTTGTCGGGCAACATCCCTGCCGGTAAGCATAGCCCGCAAACAGGGGTCGGTGCAGTGGTTGAACCAAGGAAAGACGGTCGAGAATGCCGATAAGAAGCGAATGAGCCCGGTGTGGGCGCGGGACGCGCCTGCTCACCGCACTCGGCGGCACGCAAGCCGGGCGATTCCGGGATGGGAGAGAGTGCGATGGCGACGCAGTTTGCCGGCGCACGCTGGCTGGACGAACGCAGGCGACGGCGATTGGCCGTTGACCAGGGAGCAGATGACATGACCGACGAGACGAAGGCTGCCGAGGGTGACGGGGTCTCGAAGAAGAAACCGGCCAGGCCGGCGACTCTGAGCATCCGTTCGATCGTGCCGCGCTCAGGCTGGGCTGTGCTGGCCTGGTCGCTGCTGCTGTTGGGAGCCTGCGACGCGGTGATCGCCGCGGCGTGGTTCCAGCAGAGCATCCCCGAACAATTTCAGGCCCCCTACTCGATGGTCTTCGGCCTCGGTTCCGCCACGGCCGCCACCTGGATGGCCGGCGCACTGCTGGTCGTCGCGGCACAGATGGCGTTGGTGATCGGTTGGGTGCGAGGTCACTGCCTGACCGACTTCGACGGACACTACCGGGCCTGGACACGGGTCGCGATCAGCTGGCTGGTGATTGCGGGAGTGGTCGGCACCGGAGCCCATCAGCCGATGGCGCAGATGCTGCTGGCACAGTTCGGTTTCGAGACGCTCTGGCAACGCGAGATTCTCAGTTGGCTGCTGCCCCTGGGGGCGCTGGTCGCCAGCGTGGTGTGGGTGATGGATGGCGAACTGAAGACCTGCCGCACGGCGCGGATGCTGATGTGGATCTCGGCCTCGACAGCCATCGCCGGGCTGGTGCTGGTCCTGGAACCGACCCTGATCGACGCCGGGTTGCTCCAACGGATGCCTCAACTCGTCACCTTCCTCAAACTCGCCGCAATGGTCTCAGCTCCCGGACTGCTGGTCGTCTCGATGGGAGTCTTCCTCAGACACGTCGTCCACGTCTCGCCTGAACCGGCGCCGCGTCGCAAGTGGCGGAGGAAGACGAAAAATCAGAAACGGGCCAGGACGAGCGACGGCGTCGAGTCGGAGGGGGTGAGCGAGGAGTTGGCTGACGAGTTGGCTGACGAGTTGGCTGACGATGACGCTGTTGAGGAGGAGCACGAGGAGGAAGAGGTCGAGGAGGGCGAGGACGCTGTTGAGGAGGAGCAAGAGTCTGAGGAGGACGCCTATGTCTACTCGGAATACGGCGACTCGACCCCTGGCTCCTACAGCGATGACGATTCGCATTACCGGATCGACGAGGCTGAAGTCGCGACCGATTACAGCGGCGGGTTTCCGGACCCGGAGGCCTTGAAGGGCTTGAGCAAGCGTGAGCGGCGGCGGTTGCGCAAGCAGTGGCGGGACCAGCAGCGGCAGAGCGACGGGTAGCCGTTTACAGGATGAACCGGCTGAGGTCCTCGTCGCGGGTCACCTCTTCGAGTGCCTCACGGACGTAGTCCCCGTCGATCTTCAGGGCACCCTGTCCCTGTTCGGGAGCGTCGAAGCTGGCCGTCTCGAGCAGTCTCTCGAGAATCGTGTGCAGCCGTCGGGCACCGATGTTCTGGGTCGACTGGTTGACCTGGTAGGCGAAATCGGCGATCGCTTCGATCCCGTTCTTGGTGAACTTCAGCTTCACTCCGTCGGAGGCCAACAGCGCCTGGTACTGGCGGGTGAGGCTGCTGGAGGGTTCGGTGAGGATCCGCACAAAGTCGTCACGGGTCAGGTCGTTGAGTTCGACTCGGATCGGGAACCGGCCCTGCAGTTCGGGCATCAGGTCACTCGGCCGCGAGCGGTGAAAGGCACCGGCGGCGATGAACAGGATGTGTTCGGTGTTGATCGACCCGTTGCGGGTCTGCACCGTGGTGCCCTCGATGATCGGCAGCAGGTCGCGTTGGACTCCCTGCCGGCTGACATCGGCTCCTCCCTTGCCCGAATCCTCGGGACCGCAGATCTTGTCCATTTCATCGAGGAAGACGATGCCGCTGTCTGCGGCCAGCCTGATGGCTTCTTCGGAGACGGCATCGTCGTCGAGCAGCCCTTCGACCTCCTGTTCGATCAGCACCTTGCGGGCATCCGAGACGGGCATCTCGCGATCGCTGCCCTGTCGGGGCATGAAGCGTTCGAGCATGTTCTGGACATCGAGGTCGACCTGTTCGAGACCCATGGTCGAAAAGACCTGGACCGGCGAGGAGCTCTTTTCGACGTGAACATCGACGACGCTGTCTTCGAGTTCACCGTCGGCGAGCATCTTGCGGAATTTTTCACGAGTCCGCTCGTGCCGCTCCATCGCCTCGGCCGCCTCCGCGGGATCCTCCTCGGAAATCCACTCGGTGGTCGGCACCAGCAAGTCGAGCAGCCGTTCCTCGGCCCGCGCCGCCGCGTCCTCCTGGACCTCGGCCTGCTTCTGCTCGCGGACCATGTGGATCGCCGCGTCGACCAGGTCGCGGATCATGCTCTCGACATCCCGCCCGTAGTACCCCACCTCGGTGTACTTCGACGCCTCGACCTTCACGAACGGGGCGCCGGTCAGTTGAGCCAGCCGCCGAGTGATCTCGGTCTTCCCCACCCCGGTGGGCCCGATCATCAGGATGTTCTTGGGGGTGACGTCGCGGCGGAGGTCATCGGGCAGCTGCTTCCAGCGCCAGCGGTTCCGCAACGCGATCGCCACCGATCGCTTGGCCGCGTCCTGGCCGACGATGTGGCGATCGAGCTCGGCCACGATCTGCCTGGGAGTCAGCTCTGACACGCCAACTCCTCCACCACCACATGGTCGTTGGTGTAGATGTCGATCCCCGAGGCGATTATCAGTGCCGAGCGGACGATGTCGGCCGATTTCATTTCGGTATGAGCCACCAGGGCCCGTGCGGCGGCCACGGCGTACTGGCCGCCGGAGCCGATGCCGACTATGCCGTCGGAGGGCTGTACGACGTCTCCGTTGCCGGTGACCAGCAGGCTGTCAGACTCTCCGACCACGATCATCATCGCCTCCAGGCGACGCAGCACCCGGTCGGTTCTCCAGTCCCGAGCCAACTCGGTCGCGGCTCGAGGGATGTTGCCCGGGAAATCCTTCATCCTCGCTTCGAACCGCTCGAGCAACGCGAAGGCGTCGGCCGTGCTGCCGGCGAATCCGACCAGGACCTTGCCATCGAGCAGCTTACGGATCTTGGTCGTGTCGGACTTGAGTATCGTGTCGCCGTGAGTGACCTGGCCGTCGCCGCCGATCGCAACGCTGTCGCCACGGCGGACCGCCAGGATGGTGGTCGAGTGAGACTTGGGCATGGGCACGGGCACGGGCAAGGAGAGAGTTGAGAGTAGAGGGGCGAGAGCAGGGGGGGCTGTATTA
>CAUZEQ010000026.1:0-27234 GCA_963578885.1 Planctomycetota bacterium | reverse complement strand
GACACGGGCAGGGATTCATGCAGTTTTCGAGACTCTTGACAACACTTCTGTTCAACTCATTGACCGTCATCTCGGTTTGCGGAGTCGTGGACTGCCGGATCGGGAAGGCGGAAGAACCGCGCAACGTGCGGCTCCACGACATGCTGGTGATCAATGAAGACAACAGCCATTTCTTTGGTTACAAAAAGCCGGAGGAAATGAACGTGCGCGGGCTGCAGGCGTGGGTCGACCAATACGCGGGAGGGGCCGTAACGCATTTGTTCCTGTGCCCCAATGCGATGCGAGCCAGTTTCCGCAGCAAGTCGCGCGACGCTATCTGGGATCCCTATAACGGGAAGACACCGGATCACCCCTGGCCGCGGAATGCGAAGCGACTACACGACGCGGGGATCGATCCGTACAAGGTGTGGATCGCCCGTTGCCGCCGGAAGAAGATCTCGCCGTGGCTGTCGATGCGGATGAACGATGTCCACAACACGGAGGACCGCGACAACTTTCAGCATTCCACGTTCTGGCGGAAGAATATTCACCTGTGGCGAGAGCCTAATCATGAACACGGATCGGGGCTGAATTACGCGAACGCCGAGGTGCGCAAATATCAGATGGCGTTCGTCCGCGAGCTGCTGGAGCGTTACGACCCCGACGGATTGGAACTCGACTGGATGCGTTTTCCGAACCATCTCACGCCCGGTAAGGCGCGGGAGGAGCGAGGGTTCCTCACAGAATTCGTGCGCGAGGTTCGTTCCCTGACGAATGACTGGTCCAAAAAGCGAGGGCATCGAATCCTGCTCGGCGTTCGTGCACCGGCTCTTCCCGATGCGGGGGCTGGTACGGGAATGGACGCCGTCGCGTGGGCTCGGGAGGGGCTGGTCGACTTAATCGTGGCAACCCCGTTCTACTTTTCGACCGACTTCGACATCCCCTTTGAACTTTGGCGTGAACGTCTGAAGGACGCTCCCAAGCCGGTGACGGTCATCGGCGGCGTCGAAAGCACGGCCCGCCCGTGGATCAGTGGCACGCCGGTCGGCAACACAATGGAGACTCTCCGCGGCTTTGCTGCGTCGAGTTACCACCGAGGTTCGCACGGCGTCTATCTCTTCAACTGGATGGACGACACCAAATGGCCCGTTCCAACGACCAACTACAAACGACTGCTACGAGACGGCATCGGCGCGGACGTCGCAGCGAGAGGCTCGCGCAGGCATCCGGTCTGTTTTCACGATACCGTGCCGAAGGGCGCGTCGCGTAACGAGCAATTACCCGCGGACGCGCGCGCGGGCAAGACATTCCGAATTCACATCGGTCCCTGCCCCAAATCCGGCAAGGTCTGGGCCATCGCCGGCCTGGCCAACCGAGACGGTCTGGCCGATGCACGTTTTCGAGCAAAACTGAACGACCAGGCCCTAAAAACTGCCGGGGACCTGAAAAGCCTCGAGAGGATTGGTGGAGACACCGCGAGAGCCATTCGTTTTTCCGTCCCGTTGAACGTGGTGAAGGCGGGTTACAACGAGTTGGACCTGCGTCAAATCGGTGGCTCGACCGGTCAGCAGATTGTCTGGGTCGAAATACGCATTACCGCCGACAACTAGTCGTTCTGCGACAGGCTGAGCAGTAGGCAACACCACGTGGACTGCGCGATATTCACCGAACATCCGGTGGTGACGGGATTGGAACCCCACACCGATCTACGAGCAAACAGTCCTGAGGGTCAACTCTTGACACTTGACGCTCTTGGGGACTTCCAGAGAGTCGCGACCCGGAGTGCCGAGTGTCGCTCTCCCATTTTCCGGTACGTTTCTTGACCGCTGTCTTCAGAAGCGGCTAGGCCATCGTTTCAGCGACGGATCAGTCCGGACAACATGCGGGCAATCTCCTCGAGATCAGCCTTGAGTTCCTCATGGCGAGCCGCGAGAAGAAGTTCTCGACGGGCGGCCAACTCCAATAGCGGGACACACTCCTGGATCGAGCCGTGGGCGATGATGAAGAAATGGCGGCGGTCTCGGGCGGTGAAACGGCCGTTGCCCTCGGCGATGTTGGCGGCGATTGAGAGGCTGGCTCGGTTCAACTGGTCGGCCAGGTAACCGTAGCCGCGGGGAAACGTCTCGCTGAGAGTGGCTGCGGCGTCTGCGAAATCGACGGCGCGCTGGTAGACGTGGAGTTTTTCGAAGGCGAAGGGCAACTGGGGAGATCAGAGAGTAGAGAGTGGAGAGGAGACCGCAGGAGAAGCTCATCGTTGCGCGATGGCCCCACGTGCTGGCGGTTCCTGCTTGTTTCTCGACTCTCTCCTTTCTACTGTCCCCTGCTCTACTCGCCTTCGGCGAGTCGGGACGACAGGATTTGAACCTGCGACCTCTTGACCCCCAGTCAAGCGCGCTACCAGGCTGCGCCACGTCCCGCGACGGGGATCAGTCTACGGATTGGCCCCGCTGTTGGAAAGTCGCCGGAGACGCGACCCGGCGACGACGCGGAGCCTGGCTCTCTCGCTGCTCCTGTCGCCACTCCTGCGGAGTCATCTTCAACTGCTGCTCGAATCGCCAGCGCTGGTAGCCCCAGTCCAATCCGCCCAGGACCAGCAACCCCACCGCCACGACTCCAGCCAACTGCAGCCCCTGCCGGGTCAGCCACTCGAGTAACCCCGACGCCGTCGAACCGGCCACCGTCGCACGGGCCAACAATTCGCCCCAACGACTCGCCACAAACCAGCCGCCCAGGACCACGATCATCACCAGTTGGCAGACCACCGTCACCGCCCTCGTCAGACTCAACCCCCCCATCATCCGACCCAGGCCGGTGGCCGGGTTGAGCCGCTCCCAACGCGGAACCATCACCGCCGGAGCCCACAGCCAGCCGGTCTGAACCAACCCGATCAGCACCGAAGCCGACAACGCCGCGATCAACACCGGCAACACCGCCATCGCCGTCGGCTCAACCAATCCGCTCACACCCTCAACCAACTCAGTGCCGCTGCCATCAAGACCCCCCGCCGCACCACCGAGACTCGTGCGCATCATCCCGGCCAGTGCATCAATCAACTGCGAACCCAGCCACGACAACGCCACCACCGTGACCAGCAACTGACCCGCCACCCTCAGCAACCGACTCTGGGCTACCTCGCCCCGCTGCCGCGCCTCGAGACGCCGCCGCGGGCTCGCCGGCATCGTTCTGCTGTCCCAATCAGCCATACCGCTCGTCCCGTCCCGCCAGGTCGCCGCCGACGACCACTACCTGGGCGCCGCCTCGACCAACGTCGACCTCACCTCGTACAACACCCCCGGCACCGCATCGGTCATCACCCGTCCCACACCGCTGAGAACCACCCCCAGCAACAGCAGACCCACCAGCACCCTCGCCGGCATCGCCAGAACCAGCACGTTCGTCTCGGGCAACGCCCGACCCACGATCCCGATCACCACCGACACCAACAGCATCACCGCCAACACCGGGGCCGCCACCTGGACCGTCAAGACCAGCGACTGGTGCACCAGCCGAACCACCAGGTCACTCGACCCGCTCGCCAGGCTTGCACCACCCGCGGCGTCGATGCCACCGGGGGCAATCGCTTCGAAAGTCCCCAGCAGGCTGTCGACCAACAGCAGGTGACCGTTGATCGGAGCCATCACGAACAGAGCCGCGACCGCCGTCCAGGTCAGCACCGTCGTTCCCGGCCCACCACCGGCTCCCGAAGGATCCAGCACCCCCGCCAATCCCCAACCGGTCTGCCGGTCGATGATCTCGCCCGCTCCACGCAACCCGGCAAACACCGTCCAGACACCCAGGCCCAGCACGCCGCCGATCGCAGCTTCCACCACAACCCGTATGCCCAGCGAGGCCGCGTCGAGCCCCAGGACCTCCGTCGCCACAGCCTCGCGGCCAGCCACCACCACCGGCAGCACCAGCCAGGTCACCACCAGCACACTCGCCAATCGCAACCGGACCGGAAACACCCCGCTTTGCCAACCCGGCAGCACAAACACCAACCCGGCAATCCTCGCCGCGACCAGCAATCCGACCGCGCCCAGGCCGACCAGAGAATCGGACCGTGACTCGGCCAATCGGCTCACCGCTTCCAGGACCGCCTCGGTCGATTCGCCCATCAGTCCTTCACCATCACAGCAGCGACGGAATCCGCTCGAACAGGTCCGTCGAGAAGACCACCAGCCGGTCCAGCATCCACGGCAACAGCACCACCAACGCCGCCGCTACGGCCAGCAGGCGGACGACAAAACCGACCGACTGGTCCTGGATCTGGGTGGCCGCCTGAATCGTCCCCACCAACAGGCCCACGGCCAGGATCACCAGCAGCACCGGGCCAGCCGTTTCCAGGCCCAGCATCACCGCCTGGCGAGCCGTATCGGTCAGCAGATCACTGGTCATGATTCGCCTTCTGTTCCAACCGGCTAACCTGCCAAACGGTCAACCGGTCACCTGCACACTCTGCAGCAACATGCCCGCCGTCAGGAACCAACCGTCGATCATCACGAACAGCAACAGCTTCAGAGGCAGCGAGACCATCACCGGCGGCAGCATCATGACTCCGGTCGAAACCAGCAGAGATGAAACGACGAGGTCGATCACCACGAACGGCAGGAAGACCAGGAACCCGATCGCGAAGGCGGTCTTGAGTTCGCTGAGCAGGTAGGAGGGCAGCAGTACACTGAGAGGCACCTCGGCAAACGTCGTCGGCTCGACCCACTCTTCGGCTCGAGGACTGTCCTCGACGGGTCGCTGGTAGTCCAGCAACAGGAACACTCCATCGGTGTTCCCCGCCGCGTGGATCTGTCGACTCATGAATTCGCGAACCGGCCGCACCGTCGCCGTGGCCGATTCCTCGAGCGTCGGACGACTCGATTCACCCTCAGCTTCGATGTAAGGCACCACTCCCTCGTCCCACGACTGCTGCCAGACCGGGGCCATGACCGACACGGTCAGGAACAGACACAAGGCAGCCAGCACCTGGTTCGAGAGCAACTGCCCGGCACCCAGTGCCTGCCTCAACAGGCCCAGTACCACCAGGAAACGGACGTAACAGGTCGTCATCGCCAGGACACTCGGCACCAGGCTGACCACCGTCAGCAGCAATGCCATGCGGAGAGTGGTCGAGACGTTTTCCGGAGCGGTGACCTGTTCCAGGTTGCCCGAGAGCAGGTCCGCGGGTCCGGATTTCGGTTGGGTCGAGGGGTCAGAGGTTGGAGTTGTTCGAGTCGACGAGATCGGGGACTGGTCGTCGGCCAGCAGTGGGCCGCCGATTACGGCCAGGATTGCCAGGGTGGTCAGGACTGGGATGACACTTTTGAAGGAAGGGAACGAGGGGACGTTGGGGGCTGGGGGGGTCGGGACAGGCACCCCACTCGATCCGGCTGCGGCGGACCGTGTGGTGAGCCAGTCCCTGGGACGGTCTTGGCTAGGCATGCGCCGACTCTCCGGGGAGCGGGTCGGCAGATCCGATCGGGCGGCCGGCGACCGATTGTCCGAGTTCGCCCAGTGCCGCCGCGACACCTCCGTTGGGCAAACCGCACAGGTCCACCAGCAGGTTCACCTCCTGGGGGTCATTGATCTCGGCCAGCGTCGAGAGACCCTCGGTGGGGTCCACAGAGAGCACCAGCACCCGCGATCCGCAGCGGACCAGGCTGATCGCATGCCGACCATCCACCGCCGTGCGGCCAAGCACCTCGACCGCCTCAACCGGCAACCGGCCTCCGCCGGAACGACGACGACGTCGCACGCCAATCGATACCGCGAACAGCCCCGCACAAATCACGCCCAGTGCCGCGGCGGTGTTCCAGATCGAAGAGCTGAAACCCGAAGAAGGCGTTGGACGATTTGAGGATTGCGTGGGGCGGTGGAGAGGAATAGAGGATGAAGTTGAGGTGGGGGCGATTGGGTTGGGCGGTGCGTCCTGATTCTTGCGAATCCGGCTGCGGGGATGGGACGGGCCGGGTGAGGGGTGGGACGACGGGGGGATGAGTGGCTCGTCGTTGGCCGCGAGCGTGGTGGCCAGAAACGTCAGCGCAACGGCCGAGACCGCCAAGCGCCTCGCCCCCCGGCGAAACGTGGATTTGATCATGGGATTGGGGGTCAGAGTGGAGAGGAGAGAGGAGATTGCGTCGCGTGGCGACGCTGGGGATTAGATCAGTTCGACGATTCGGATGGCCATTTCCTCGTCGATCACCAGCAACTCGCCTCGAGCCACCAGCCGACCATCGACCAGGATGTCGACGGGATCTTCGGTGTGCCGATCGAGAGTCACGAGGCTGCCGGAATCGAGTTGTGCGAGCGAGTCGTCGTCGAGTCGTGCCGTCCCCAACTCGATCGAGACTTGTGCCTCGCTCGACGCGGAGTCTTGAGTGGAGAGTGTCAGATCGGGCACGGCGTGGCCTGTGTCGGCGACGCGGGGCCGTTATATAGGACGCCGAGTGAAACGGGTCAAGACGGGGCTCATTTCGCGGCCCGTTCGGCCAGTTTCTCGATCACCTCCACCTGCCGAACCGCGTCCTCGAGGTTCTCTCGGGCCACTCCGACGACCTCCTGCACCAGCCCCCTTTGCCTGGCAAGCAGCTCCAGAGCACTCGCCAACTCGTGCCGCCGGCGACGACACTCGACCACTCGGCCGATATCGACACCACCGGCCCCGACGGCCAGCCCCTGCTCCTGGAGTGCCGCCCGGACCCTCCGTGCCAGGTTCACCTCGCGACTCTCCAATTCGTTCTCGCACTGCCCAACACTCAGCAGCTGCAAGCGGCACGCCTCGAGCCGACGTTGCCTGAGTCGGTGCAACAGATCGAACCGATCACGTTTCACAAGGCCGTCCTACCTCTCAGGCCGCAAGCCCCGGCCGCTCCGCATCGATCTCACCGGACCCTTCACAGTGGAGCGTCGCGGTCAGTCTGGCCATGAGTTCGAGTGTTTCCCCCAGCGAGTTGATTTCGGTGGGCTGTTGCCTGAGGAAGCTGTTGATATCGGTTTCGTGCCTCAGTGCCGCATCGACCAGCGGATTGGCTCCCGGCTGGTAGGCTCCCACGCTGACCAGGTCGTCGGCGTCTCGTCGTGCCGAGAGGACTCGTCGCAGCTCCTCGGCGGCCCGTTGATGATCGGCTCCGGTCACGTCGTTCATCGACCGGCTGATGCTGGCCAGCACATCAATCGCCGGCCAGTGAGCCCGTTCGGCCAGTTCGCGTGAGAGCACCAGGTGTCCGTCGAGAATCGCACGAGCACTCTCGGCCACCGGGTCGTTTTCATCATCACCTTCGACCAGCACGGTGTAGAACCCGGTGATACTCCCCTTGGCGGTTCGCCCGCTGCGTTCCAGCAATCTCGGCAGCATGGCAAACACGCTGGGCGGGTAGCCTCGGGCCACCGGGTCTTCTCCGGCGGCCAACCCGATCTCGCGACTGGCCGCGGCGACTCGCGACACGCTGTCGAGCAGCAGCAGCACGTCCCGACCCTGGTCTCGAAAGAACTCGGCCACCGCCGCTCCCAGGAACGCCGCTCGTTGTCTGAGCAATGCCGACTCGTCCCCGGTGGCCGCCACGACCACGCTGCGGGCCAGGCCCTCGGGGCCCAGGTCCCGTTCGAGGAACTCGCGGACCTCCCGGCCCCGTTCACCGACCAGCACCACCACGTTGACATCCGAAGTACTCGAACGAGCCAACTGCCCCAGCAGGGTACTCTTGCCCAGCCCGCTCCCGGCCAGGATCCCCAGCCTCTGGCCTCGACCACAGGTCAACGGCCCATCGATCGCCCGGACTCCGGTCACCAGTGTCGACTCGATCGGCGGCCGCTCAAGCGGGGGAGTGGGAATCGAGTGCAGCGGCATGCGGTGCGAGAGATCCGGCGTCGGCCCGCCATCGATCACCCGCCCGCGTCCGTCGATCACCCGTCCCAGCAGGCTCTCGCCAACCCGCACCGACGGAGCCGTCCTCAACAACTCGACATCGTCTCCTCGAGAAACCCCCGCCAAGTCGGTGTAGGGCAACACCAGTGTCTCGTCGCCGGAAAACCCGATCACCTCGGCGTCGACAGCCATCTCGTTCCCGGACCGGATCCGGCACACCGCTCCCAGCGGTGCGGGAAAGTCTGCGACCACCGCCGCCAGGCCGGTGATCCGGCGGATGCGGCCCGAGATCCCAAACGGGACGACCTGCCTGAGATGATCGGCGAAGGCGGACGAACATCTCATGCCGCGTCGTCCACGTCGAGCAGTTCGGTCGTGATCCGATCCAGCAGAGTCTCGAGCCTCGCGTCGACCCGGCCGTCGGTCGTCTGCACCAGGCAGTCTCCACGCTCGAGTGTCTCGTCGGCCACGAGCAGGTCGTCGGCGAGTGTCGAGAGGCCCGAGCTGGTGGCCAGGGCCGCGTCGGCGGTGAGCAGTTCGAGATCACCGGGATGCAGCCGGACTTCCACTTGACGGCTGCCGGCCGAGAGCTGCAGCGCAGCAGAAACCATCCCGGCAGCATCCTCGGGACGCAACTCCAGTTGACGTCGCAACAGCTTGCCCGCGATGGCGATCGCCAGCGTCAGCGCGGTGTTCTGCCACCAGGCCATCGAGGCCTCGCCCGGGTCTCCCAGTTGCCTGGCCGCGGTCCGCAGCACTTCGATCTGCTCCCCGATCCGTTCATCAACCAGCTGCCCGGCCCGCTGCTTGACTTCCGCCTCGAGTTCTCCGGCTGCGCTCTCCAGGCCATCCTGCCTCGCGGCCTCAAACGCACGCTCGCGGATCGACTTGGCTTCGACCCGAGCCGCTTCGAGCACCGTCTCGGCTTCCCGACTTGCATCCGAGATCATCCGTTCGTGCCTTTCACGGAGATCCTGAAACCGGTAGACCCGGCCGGCCGCATCCGCCGCCGCCACCAGCTCGGACAACTCCTCGACCTTCACCAACCGGGCAGTCTCGCTGTGAGATTCGGCCATCGATCAGGCCTCCTCGGCCAGCCAACTGGGATCGGCAGCGGCCAGCAGGCGGCGAGTGTGCTTGAGAATCTCGTGCTGAGACCTCTGGATGTCAGCCAGTCGGACCGGATCCTGCTGATCGATCTGACGTGCCAGTTCCATGCGAGCCAGGGGAGCCAAGCGGTTGAGAACCGTGCGCCTGATCTCGATGTCGGAACCCGAGAGTGCCTGGCGGAACGGGTGAGGTCCGACCAGGTCGTAGACCGCACGGATGATCGAAGCGTCCACGCCGATCAGATCATCGAAACGAGACAGGATCCCCTCGACCGCCTGCAGCAAGGCCACCTCGCTGTTCGAGAACCCGTGCGGAGGTGCAGACGGCAGCGACTTATCCCGGACAACCGTGTCCTCCAACAGCCTCGATTCGGCATCCCTCCAGCGGTCTCGCAGCGTTTCGGCCAGGTCGATGAGCACATCCTCGTGGACCTCGACCCCGCCGGCCAATCGAGCCTCGAGGTCCGCTCGCAACTCGCCCCCGAGCGACGCCAGCACCTCGCCGCGGAACGCCTCGGGCAACTCGGCGACAATCACCGCGGCCACTTGGGGATGTTCCTCCGTGAGCCAACCCCCCAGCAACGCCGGTTCGGCGTTGGCCAGGAACGCCAGCCGCCCGGCAGACGATTCTCGACTCTCGCCGGCATCCCGCTCGGGCAGATCGGCATCAGGCTCTCCCGCTGTCGCCTCCGCCGCGGTCTCGACCCCGTCCGAACCGGCCTCGGTATCACTCTCGGCATCAAGTTCCTCGTCGGCTGATGCCTCCGGCACCACCTCACCCGCCTCACCCACTTCACCCACTTCACCCACTTCGTCGAGCCACGTCGCGAGGAGGTGTTCTTGGTTGAGCACATCGGCCACCGGGTCGCGCCGACGCAGCGAAGTGACGATCAGCACCAGGCCGACCAGGCTCGAGCAGGCGATCAGAGGAAGCAGCCAGGCGGGCTGGTTGATCGAAGTGGGCGGCTCGACCCCAGGTGCAGCGGCGAGCGATTCGGGTTGCTGACCTCTGGAGACCGCGTCGGCGACAGCCACGGTGGGGGACGGGAGACCGGGTGAAGAATCGGTGAGTGCCGACTGGTCGAAGATGACCACGTCCTGGGCCGCGAGATCGGGAACTCCGCCGGCGACCACCTGTCTGAGCGTTTCGATCTGGTCGTCGGTCAGTTGAATGCCCGGACGAGGCTTGATGCCGATGGTGGCGGTGACGCGTCGTCCTCGGGAACCGAACGAGCGGGGAGCCCTCGAGCGGGCCAGCAGGACCTGCACCTCGGCAATCTCGGGCACCGCCTTCAGCAGCTGCCGAATCTCTTTCCGCAACGCGATCTCACGAGCCTGCTCGTATTGCGCGGTGGTGGAAAACGCGCCCAGTTGCCCCACCTGGTCCTCCCATCGAGCCGTCCACTTGTCCTCGGGGGCCGCGGTTCGCTCGAGCGTCGCCAGCGTCCGCTCGACCTGGCTCGCCTTGACCTGCAGGCTGTTGCCCTGGAATCGGTACCCGTCGAGGCCCGCATCGTCCAGCGCCGTCGAAATCGCACGGGGATCTCCGGCAACCGACGTTTCCGGTCCCGAACCGTCGGCGGTGCGCGTGACCGAGAGGGTGATCCAGGGATCGGAGTCTTCGGCCGGCCAGGAAGTCCAGGCCCAGCCGCCCACGATCGCCAGTCCCGCCAGCACCGTCACGATCGCCCAGTGTCCCCCAGTCAGACCCTGGACCCGCCGGGTGAGCCTGCCGGATGTCTGGCCGAGTCGATCGGTGTCCATGTGACGTCCACGCGGAACGACCCGCAGCGGTCTGCGTCATTCAGACACAGACCGATGACGGAATCTGAGAGTGGTGGGAGGGGAGAACCGGGAGAGGCAAGGCGGGAGTGATAGCCCGTTGCTCTGGCGGGTGTCAACCCGGGTTCGGTGCCACTCAGCGGGCCGGAACCAGCTTCTGCAACGACGGGGTCACCCGAGGCCGCTTCAGCGTCTTGACGTACTCGATCAGCCTCGACAGCCCGCCCTTTGCCGCCGGCTTCTCGGCCACCGCCTCGGCCGGTTCCTCCACCACCTCGGTGAGGGGCTGTACCGCAGCGGTCTTTTCGATCTTCGGCTCTTCGGTCTTCGGCTCTTCGGTCACCGGCTTCTCGTATCCGGGCTTCTTCGGAGCGGTGCCGCCCCGGGGCGCGCAGTTGGCGGCCGGGCGAACACAACTGCCGTCACGAACTCGCACCACGTCGATCCGGCAGGCATAAAGGGCCTGTCGCACCTCGCGTCGGACTCTCTTGTCGCAGTCGCCCAGGGCCACTTTCAGAGCGGCGATGACTTCCGGAGCGGCACAATCGGGGTGCTGAGAGACCTGGTCACCAATCTCATCGGCCGCCTTGGCCCGCACCGATTCGTCGGCATCGTTGAGTGCATAGACGAAGGCCACGAGGATCTCGGGGTTCGTCGAGCAGTCGTACCCGTCTCCGAGTCGATGAATCGCGGCGCGGCGGTCGCGGGCATAACAGCTGGTCTGTGACTGGAAGATCAAGCGGGCGATCGAGATCGCTGTGACTCGCTGGGACACCGCAGCCGCCTCGGCCGCAGTCTCACACTCGGCAATCGGCTTGGGCGGCTTGGCGCAGCGGCGGGAACCGGTGGGCAGTGGCCGAGCCGTCTGACGCTGGTAGGTGTGCAGAGTCGACTCGCACGGCTGTTTGACCACCTCTCGGAGCTTCTTGCCCGGTTCGCAATCGGCAACCGCAGTTGCCTTGGGCCCGCGCTCGTCCACTTTCCTGGTGCTGCGTAGCCGATCCAGCCGATCCAGCAGGTTGGATTTGAGGCCATCGAACAGGCCGGCCTGCGACGTGGAGAACCCGATCGCGACCAGGACCACCGGCAACACGAACGCCGTGACTTTCATCGAACCACCCCCAAACCAACAGGATCCGCCCGGGACTCCTCACTCGTGGGAATCCAACGCCGACATCCCCCGCCGCGCAAAGGCAAAGCAGGATCGGTCTGGTTCGAGTTATCGGCCTAAAGCGAACAACCGCTTGAAAGCCCACAGCCGGAACACCGGTTGTAACGATTGGGCCCGGTTGTAACGGTTACTCCAATGACAACAGGTACTGCCCGTATCCGTTGCCGGCCATCGGCTCGGCCAACCGCCTCAGTTGCTCCAAGTCGATCCACCCCATCCGCCAGGCAATCTCCTCGACACAGGCAATCTTAAGCCCCTGCCGAGCCTCGAGCATGCTGACGAACATCCCGGCCTCGAGCAGAGTTTCATGTGTGCCGGTGTCGAGCCACGCGGTGCCCCGACCCAGGGTCTCCACCTGCAGTTCACCTCGCTCGAGATACACGCGGTTGACGTCGGTGATTTCCAGTTCGCCGCGGTCCGAGGGTTTCAGCTGCCGAGCGATCTCGACCACCTGCTGGTCGTAGAAATACAGTCCGGTCACCGCGTAGTTGGACCTCGGCTGCTGAGGCTTCTCCTCGATGCTGGTCGCCCGTCCCGATTCATCCAGAGTGACGACTCCGTACCGCTCGGGATCGCGGACGTGATAGGCAAAGACACTGGCCCCGGAATCGCGACTCGCGGCGCTTTGCAGGTTCCGGCCCAGGTTCTGGCCGTAGAAGATGTTGTCGCCCAGCACCAGGCAGCTGGGCCCACCGGCCAGGAACTCCTCGCCGATCAGAAACGCCTCGGCCAGCCCCGTCGGCTGAGGCTGCTCGGCATAGGACATCTCGATCCCCCACTGGCTGCCGTCGCCGAGCAGAGCTTCGAAGCGGGGCAGGTCATGCGGGGTGCTGATCACCAGCACCTGCCTGAGTCCCGCCAGCATCAGCGTTGCCAGCGGGTAGTAGATCATCGGCTTGTCGTAGACCGGCAGCAGTTGCTTGCTGACAACCAGCGTGGCCGGGAACAGCCGCGACCCGGCCCCTCCGGCCAGGATGATCCCCTTGCGATCTGCCGGATCAGTCATGACTCGCTCACCTCGCTCACCTCGCTCACCTCGCTTGCCCGCCCCTCGTAGTACTCACGGTACCACTCCACGAATCGACCCACGCCCTCCTCGATCGACGTGCTCGGCCGGAACCCGATATCCCGCTGCAGGTCTCCGATATCAGCATGCGTCTCGGGAACGTCACCCGGCTGCATCGGCATCATGTTCATCTGAGCACTCACACCCAGGCAACTCTCGATCGTCTCGATCAGGTGCATCAGCTCGACCGGCTCGCTGTTGCCGATATTGTAGACCCGGTAGGGAGCATTCGAGGCTGCCGGATCGGGCGACGTGGCCTGCCAGTCGGGATCCGCAGCGGCCGTCCGATCCAGCGCCCGGATCACTCCCTCGACGATATCGTCGACGTAGGTGAAGTCGCGCCTCATCTGGCCGTTGTTGAAGACGTCGATCGGTCGCCCGGCCAGGATCGCTTCGGTGAACAGGTGCAGAGCCATGTCGGGCCGGCCCCACGGCCCGTAGACGGTGAAGAACCTCAGGCCCGTCGTCGGCAATCGGTAGAGATGGCTGTAGGTATGAGCCATCAGCTCATTGGCCTTCTTGGTCGCCGCGTACAGGCTGACCGGGTGGTCGACGCTGTGGTGCACCGAAAAGGGGACCGTGCGATTGGATCCGTAGACCGAGCTCGACGACGCGTAGACCATGTGCTCGATGCCGTTGTGACGACAGCCTTCCAGCACGTTGACAAACCCGACCAGGTTGCTGTCGACGTAGGCATGAGGGTTCTCGATCGAATACCTCACGCCGGCCTGAGCCGCCAGGTGCACCACCCGTTCGGCTCCCGACTCGGCAAACACCGCCTCCATCGCCGGGCGATCGGCCACGTTCAGGCGGTGGCAGGCAAAGCCCTCACGAGACTCGAGCCGTGCCAGACGGTCTTCCTTGAGCCTGACGTCGTAGTAGTCGTTGAGGTTGTCGACGGCGACCACCTCGTCGCCTCGATCCAACAACCGACCCGCCAGGTGGCTGCCGATGAACCCGGCCGCCCCGGTAACCAGCACCCTACTCATGCCCCGGCCTCCGTCCCTGTAGCGGATTCAGATCCCGATTCCGGTCCCGATTCAGGTACGGGATCAGCCAGACCGGGCGAGTCGCGGAACGACTCGATCGTCCGGCCCAACCCCGTGTCGAGGTCGGTCGTCGGCTCCCAATTCAGCCAATCCCGTGCCCGCGTGATATCCGGGCACCTCCGCTTGGGATCGTCCTGAGGCAGGTCGACGCGCACGATCTCCGAGGCCGACCCGGTCAGTCTCTTGATCGTCTCGGCCGTCTCGCCGATCGTGACTTCCGAGGGGTTGCCCAGGTTGACCGGTCCGGTCCGCTCGCAGTCCATCATCCGCATCAACCCCTCGACCAGGTCGTCGACAAAGCAGAACGAGCGGGTCTGGTCCCCTTCGCCGTAGATCGTCAGAGGCTCACCGGCCAGGGCCTGGCGGATGAAGTTCGAGATGACTCGGCCGTCGTGAGGGTCCATCCTGGGACCGTAGGTGTTGAAGATCCTCACGATGCGGATCTCCAGCCCGTGCTCGACGTGGTAGTTCATGCACAGCGACTCTGCCACCCGCTTCCCCTCGTCGTAGCAGCTGCGAGGACCCAGCGGGTTGACGTGGCCCCAGTAGTCCTCGGTCTGAGGATGCACCTGGGGATCACCGTAGACCTCCGACGTCGAGGTCTGCAGCAAACGGGCCTGGCAGCGCTTGGCCAGGCCGAGCACATTGACCATGCCGACCGTCGAGGTCTTGATCGTCTTGATCGGGTTGAACTGGTAGGCCACCGGCGACGCGGGACAGGCCAGGTTGTAGACCTGCTCGGCATCCACGTACAGCGGCTGCACGATGTCGTGACGGACCAGCTCGAATCTCGGATGGTCGACCAGCGCCGCGATGTTCTCCTCACGGCCGGTAAAAAAGTTGTCGACGCAAATCACGTCGTCGCCGCGCTCGATCAGCCGGTCACAGAGATGACTGCCCAGGAACCCGGCACCACCGGTGACTAGAATCGCGGTCATCGTGTGGGTTTGTCCGAGAGAATCCGGGTGTTTCTGTGCCAATCCGGGTGTTTCTGTGCGAATCCGGTTGAGACGAAGCGAGCAGCGGTGGGTCAGTTTTGACTGTAGGTCAAACCCCTTCGGTGAGGCAATACGCAACGCAACCTCGATACCGCCACTTTGGATCCCCTCAGGTTGCCTTCGCATTCTCGAGCAACCAGGCGACGGTCTCTTCGAGCCCCTCCCGCAGTGTGACCCGGGGTCGCCACCCCAGCAGTTCAGCCGCTGCGGAGGGATCGAGCAGGCTGTGGCGGATGTCACCGGCCCGAGCCGGTTCGTGCCCGGGCGGCTGTGTCTCAAGAATGTCCCGACCCTGTCGCCGTGCGACCAGTTCGCTTAGCACGCCGGCCAGCGTATTGATATCAATCGCTTCGCCCGAGCAGACGTTGATCGAGGGGCACTCACCTGTGCGAGCCGCCTCCAGGGCGGCCAGGTTGGCCCGCGCGACGTCGCCGGCGTAGACGAAGTCACGAGTCTGCAGGCCGTCGCCGAAGATCCTCAGAGGCTTCCCCGCTTCGAGATCGCGGCAGAAGGCGGCCACCACGCCCGCCTCACCTTCGATACTCTGCCTGGGCCCATAGACATTGCTGTACCGCAAGCTCACCGCAGCCAGCCCCAATTCGGCCGCCGCCCACTCCAGGTACCGCTCGCCCATCCACTTGGCGATCCCGTACGGAGAAAGCGGCGTCGCCGGGGTCGATTCATCAGCCGCCTCGGACGTCTCCCCGTACAGGGCTCCGCCCGATGAGGCGAACACGAAACGGCGGGCACCCACGCGAACCGCCTCGCCGATCACGTTGAGCATCCCCACGATGTTGATCTCGGCGTCGACGGCCGGGTCGCTGAGCGAACGGCCGACGGAGACCTGGGCCGCGTGATGGCAGACCGCCTCGGGCCGTGACTCCTCAAATGCCGCAGCCAGGGCCGGCCGGTCGCGGATGTCCGCCTCGAAAACCGGTACGCCCTCGGGCAGGTTCTCGAGGCTTCCTCTTGAGAGGTCATCGACGACGTGAGCTTCGTGGCCGCAGGCCAGCAGCGCATCGACAACGTGACTGCCAATGAAACCGGCACCGCCTGTGACAAGCACTCGCATCCACCCACCCCTCTCTGACCCGCTCGAGACCGACTCCGGTCTCAATCTAGGTTAGACTGCCGCTGACCCCAGCCACAACAACTTGCTTCGCTCCCCCATTCGTCAGGATTGGGACGCGGAAGGCGAGACCTTCACATCCCCGCGAATTCGGCTACGGAGACCCACTCGATGATCCCCCCGCGAGCCCTGCTTCCTTTATTAGTGATCATCACGGCAACGCTACGCGGTTCGCCCCCGTCGGAGCCGATCGAGTCGCAGGAGTCGCACGAATCCGCGGCCGGCCCGATCACCGCGACCTTCTCGATCGTGGCGGTCGACCCCGAGACGGGCGAATGCGGAGCGGCGGTGGCCAGCAAGTACCCGGCCGTCGGCAAAGTGGTGCCCTACGTCCAGGCTGATGTTGGAGCCTTCTGCACCCAGCACTACCACCACCCGCCCTGGGGTCCCCAGGCATTGAAATCGCTCGGCGAGGGTCTTGCGCCAGAAGAGGTGCTCGGTAAGCTGCTTTCCGAGGACCCCCGTCGGGAGCTCCGGCAACTGGCCATCATCGACATGGCCGGCCGAGTGGCCAACCACAACCCCTCGGCCGCCCCGGCCCGCAGCCGTTACTGGGGCGCCCAGTCGGGTCGATTCTATTCGTGCCAGGGCAACACGCTGGCCGGCCGCAAGGTGATCGCCGAGATGGCCCGGGCCTACGAATCGACCACCGGCAGCCTGGCCGATCGGCTGATGGCGGCGCTGATTGCCGGGGACTGTGCCGGAGGTGACCATCGCGGTCGGCTGGCCGCGGGGATCAAGGTCGCCAAGCGGGGCAAGCCCGGGACGTGGTTCCAGTTGCATGTCGACAAGAGCGACGACGCGGTGGTCGAGTTGCTCAAGAAGTACGTCGCGACGCGGCACGAGGCAAAGGGGGCCTGGAAGGGCGGCCAGGCTCCATTTCGACATCCGTGCCCCGATCGTCCGAAGCTGAAAAAGCCCTAGCGTCGACGAAAGAGCCTGTTGAAGGACCGGTCGAGGGCCGTTAGGCTGGCGACCCCGGCGCAGCGGCAGCGAGGGGGTTCCCTCGCAACAGCAAGGATGCCGATGGCTTCGACCCGTGTGTTTCTCGACTGGGACCGGCCCGCATTGCCCGCGGCCGTCGATTGGCTCGCCAACCACCACACCGCTGACGGTGTGCTGGACCTCTCGAAACAACTGCTGGTCCTGCCCGGAGCCCGTGCCGGCCGCCGGCTGCTCGAATTGCTCGTCGACCACGCCACCCAACAGTCACTGCGGCTCGTCCCACCCAGCACGCTCACCGTCGGTTCGCTCCCCGAACAACTCTACGTCTCCCAGAAACCCTTCGCCGACGACCTGGTGCAACGCTGTGCCTGGGTCGCGGCGTTGCAGCAGACCCCAGCGGATGAACTCGGCGACGTCTGCCACCAGCGACCCGACGACGGCGATCCGCGAGGCTGGATCGAACTGGCCGACCTGCTGCGTCGACAACACCGCGAACTGGCCGGCGACGGGCTCAATTTCGCCGACGTGGCCGCTTGCGAGATGCTCGATCCCCTGGCCCGAGAACGTCGCCGCTGGGAGGTGCTGCATGCGATTCAGGACCGCTACCTGGACATCCTCGAACAGCTCGACCTCTGGGACACTCAGACCGCCAGGCTCAAGGCCATCGAGTTCGACGAATGCCTCGCCACGGTCGACATCGTGCTGCTGGGCACCGTCGACATCAATCGTTCGATGAGACGGATGCTCGAATCAGATCGCGTCGCCGATCGGGTCACCGCACTGGTGCATGCTCCCGAGAGCCTCGAGGATCGCTTCGACCCGCTCGGCTGCCTGGACCCCGACCGCTGGCGACAGCCCGCGGTGCCCCCAGCCGACCACTCGGTCCAGGTCGCCGATCGCCCCGACGACCAGGCCGCCGCCGTCGCCGCCTGGCTCTCGCAACTGCCCGGACCCCTGCGAGCCGACGACGTCACGCTGGGGATCGCCGACGAATCGCTGGTCCCGGTCGTCGCTCGCCAGATGGCCGATTGCCACGTCGAGACCCGCTGGATCCACGAGGCCGCACTGCCCGAAACCAGGCCCTGGCGATTGCTCGAGGCCATCGCCGACTGCCTCGAGAGCCTCGAGATCGAAGACCGGACAGACAAGACAGACGCAGGCGACGATACCGAATCGCAGGGTGACACCAGGGTGATCACCATCGGCTATCAGCCCCTGGCAGAACTCTGGCGGCATCCCGATTTCGAACACTGGCTGCACGCTCAGCTCGACCCCAACCCCGACCCCAACCCCGACGCCATCATCGCCCTGGACGCGTTCCGATCCGAGCATCTTGCCGCACGGCTGGAACTGCCGCAGCGTCTCGACGGCGGCCAAGGCGATCCGACCACGCTGCAAGAGTCGCTGCACCTGCTGCTGGGCCTGCTCGAACCGCTGTTCGCCCCCGAAGCGGGGTCCCCGCAGAGGCTACCGGGTTGGTCGAAACCTCTCTCGGAACTGCTCTCAGCGGTCTACTCGGGTCGACTGGCCGATCGAGACGACCGCGATGGTCATGTGCTGCTGTCCGCGTCGCATCACGTTCACACGGGGATCTTGTGCTTGGGCGAGGTTCCTGCCGAGGTGGCCGTGGCGGTCGACGCGATCGAGGCGATCCGGTTGGCTCTCGAATCGGCCGCCGGTGAGACGATCCCCGCGCGGGCCGAACCGGATGCGGTGGAGATGGTGGGTTGGCTCGAGTTGCCTCTGGATGATGCACCGATCCTGGCCGTCGTCGGTGTCAACGAGGGCCAGGTCCCCGCCTCGGCCACCTCCGACCTGTTTCTCCCCGACCGGCTCAGGCAACGCCTGGGCATCCTCGACAACACCCGCCGCATCGCTCGGGATGCCTACGCGGTCTCGGCATTGGTTTCCACCTGCGAGCTGCTGCTGCTGGTTGGTGGCCGCCGCAGTGACAGTGGAGACCCGCTGCGTCCCAGCCGGCTGCTGCTGGCTGCCGAGGAGCCCGGACAACCCGCCCGCGTGCTCCGACTGCTCGACACTCCGCCCGAGACCCGGGCAGCCCGGCTGCCGGGTGCCTTCGCGACCGGGCCGCTCGATTCGGAGTTCCGCGTGCCGCCGCCGACCGCCACCGGTCTGGACCGGGCCGGTGTCACCGCCTTCGGCGACTACCTCAAGTGCCCCTACCGCTTCTATCTCAAGCACGTGCTGAGACTGAGGACCATCGACGACCAGTCCGCCGAACTCTCGCCACTCTCCTTCGGAAACCTCGCCCACGATGCACTCGACGAATTCGGCAAGTCGGACCTGGCCGAGTCGACCAGCGTCGAGGAGGTCAGCGAGTTCCTGAAGCAGGCGGCCTGGCGGTGGGCGTGGCGGCGACACGGTCCGAATCGGCCCGCGGCGGTTGACGTGCAGGTGGCCCAACTCAACGACCGCCTCGCCGCCTTTGCCAGCTGGCACGTCGCGGCCGTCTCGGACGGCTGGAAGATCGCCTACACCGAGGAATCGATCGGCGAGGGCCGAGTGATTCTCGATACCGCCGCCGGAGGACTCTCGGTCACCGGGCGGATCGACCGGATCGACCGACACGAACAAACCGGTCGATGGCGCGTGATCGACTACAAAACCAGCAGCACAGCCAACCCGCCCGAGAAAGTTCATCGCAAGAGGAGCAAGAACGACCGAGAGTGGGTCGACCTGCAACTGCCGCTGTACCGTCGGCTGGTCCGGGAGGCCCTGGGGGTCGACGGAGATGTCGAACTCGGGTTCCTGGCACTCCCGACCCGGCTCGATGACACCGGGTTCCTGAAAGCGGAGTGGTCCGAGGAGGAACTGGCCGAGGCTGATAGCGTTATCGCGCGGGTAGCCGAATCGATCGTGCGAGGCGAGTTCCTGGGGATCGTGACCAAGCCACCGGCGTTTTCCGAGGACTGGGCCGGCATCTGCCAGGACGGCCTGCCGCACCTGCCGCGGCACGAACACTGGAGCCAGCCATGAGCGGCGTCGCCATCGACGAACGCCGGCTGATCCGTGCCTCGGCCGGTACCGGCAAGACCTACCAGCTGACCAACCGATACATCTCGAAGCTGATCCACGGCACCTCGCCCGATGAGATCCTCGCGGTCACCTTCACCCGCAACGCCGCCGCCGAGATTCTCGATCGCGTACTCGTCCGATTGGCCGCCGCGGCTGACAGCGAAGAGGCCCGCGCCGAGCTGGCCGCGGCCATCGACGAAGCCGATCTCACCGGGGCCCGCTGCCGTGATGTGCTCGCCGGCGTCGTCGACACTCTCCAACAACTCCGCGTCAGCACGCTCGACAGCTACTTCAGCCGGGTCGCCACCAGCTTCTCACTCGAACTCGGACTCCCCACACCCTGGCAAATCCTCGATGACCTCGAGGCCAGACATCTCAAGCGGGAAGCCGTCCGCCGACTGGTCCGCAGCGGCTCGAACAAGACCCTGCAGCGACTGGTCAACCTGATGACCGGCTCGGACACCACTCGCTCGATCGAAGACTCGCTGGTCCAGATCGTCTCGAAACTCCACACCATCTACTGCGAAACCGAGTCCGACGCGTGGCACTGGCTCAACCCGCCGACACGCTCCTCGAACCAGCAGATCGAGTCGGCTGTCGAAACGCTCAGCTCGGCCGACTGGCCCGAGGGGAAACGGTGGGACACGGCCCGCGATCAGACGATCGAAATCGTCGGCGAGCGCGACTGGCAGCGGTTGGTCACAGTCGGGCTGGGCAAAAAGATCGCCGAGGACGACCTGACGTTCTATGGCAAGGAGATCCCCGCCGAGGTCATCGAGGCCATGACTCCGGCCTTTGACCTGCTGCGGGCCGATACGGCCAACGACCTGGCCGAACAGACCGCCGCGACGTTCGAAATCCTCGAAATGTTCGATGTCCAGTACACGCTGTTGAAGAGACAGCAGCGGTGTGTCGAGTTCGACGACATCACCCGGGTGCTGGCCGAAGCCACGCTGGGATCTCACGCCGCTCAACTGGCACACCGGCTCAACGCCAGCGTCGACCACCTGCTGCTCGACGAGTTTCAGGACACCTCCTCGCAACAGTGGCAGGCCCTGGAACCACTTGCCCGCGATATCACCGAGCAGTCTCAGCAACGGTCGTTCTTCTGCGTGGGAGACGAGAAGCAGGCGATCTATGGCTGGCGAGGCGGTGTGGCCGGCATCTTCGGAACACTCGAAGAACGACTCACGGGGTTGAAACACCAGGACCTCAAGGTCAACTACCGCTCCTCGACGGCGGTGATCGAGACGATCAACGAGGTCTTCGTCGGCGCGAGCCGCCACGCGGACCTCGAAGACCTCGAAACGGCCGTCTCGGACTGGACCGCTCGCTACGTAGAGCACGAAGCTCACCACACCGACAGGCCGGGGTACACCTGCCTGAGAACCTTGCCGGGTGAGCCGGGAAGAATCAGCAAGGACCTGACGCACGACCTGCTTGCCGAGATCATTTCTGACACCGACACTGACTCGGGCGGCCACAGCGTGGGGATCCTGGTTCGGCAGAACAAGACGGTGGGCGAGATCGTCACCGGGTTGCGACTCCGCGGTGTCGCCGCCAGCCAGGAGGGCGGCTTCCCACTGACCGACTCGGCGCCGGTTCTCGTCCTGCTCTCCCTGGCCCGCCTGGCCGACCACCCCGCCGATTCCCTGGCCGCCTTCCACCTCGCCACCTCGCCCCTGGCCTCACACCTGGGCATCGATCGTGAGTCGACTCCGGGCGAGCTGGCCGGGGTCTCGCGGCGGCTGCGTGAAGAACTGGCCAACCACGGGTACGGCACCGTGCTGGGCCGATACGCCCGGCAACTGGCCGCCTCGGCCGACCTCGACGAACGCTTTCGACTCTCACAGCTCATCCGGCTGGCCACCCGATATGACCTCAAGGCCACGCTGCGACCGGCCGCCTTCGAACGGTTCGTTCGCAATGAACGATTCGGAGACCCGTCCACCGATTCGGTCCGCGTGATGACGATTCACCAGGCCAAGGGGCTGGAATTCGATGTCGTGATCCTGCCCGAACTCGATTCCAAGCTCGCCGGGAGATCCGAGCTGCTCTCGGCACAACGCCCCGACCCCACCGCTGCGCCGGATCGAGTACTCCGCAGCCGGAACCAGCAGATCCGCGGGGTGCTCGATGAGGAGATCCGGGCCGTTTACCAGGCCGACCGGAATCGCGGCGCGACCGAGGCATTGTGCGTGATGTATGTCGCCATGACCCGGGCCCGCTTCGCACTGCACATGCTGATCCCCCCTTCGGTGAAGAGCGAGAAGACGCTGCCCAAGAGCGCGGCGGGGTTGATCAGAGCAGCGCTGTGCGGAAGCGATAAGGTGGCACCGGGCGAGGTGCTCGTCGAACGAGGCGAAAGCGGATGGCACAAGGAGGTCGAGTTCGCGGCCGAGGTGCAGCCCGAGGAGACTCCGCTTGACCTGAAGCTCGAGCCGATCACCGGGACAAGGCAGCGTGGTCGAAGCCGCCGCGCCCCATCGGGTCTCGAGGGACCCTCGCTGGCGAATGTCTCCGCGATATTCGAAGCCGGCTCGGGCACAAACATGCAGCACGGAACGCTGATCCACGCGTGGCTCGAGGAGATCGAGTGGGCCGACGAGGTCCCCGACGACGAGTGCCTCGGACAAATCGCCCGCCGTAACCAGATCCACGTCGATGATCTCGCACAACGCATCGCCGGACTGCGAGAACTTCTCGCCAGGCCGGACATCCTCGCACTCTTCTCGGAGTCCTCGTACCACGATCCCGAGTGGCTGCCCTTTGAGGGACAACTCGCTGAGGGCGACGGATGGGACATCGAGGTCCACAACGAGTATCCGTTTGCGATCGACTGGGAGGGCGGGCTGCTGCATGGATCCATCGACCGACTGGTGCTGCTGCGACACGCCGGAGCGGTCGTCGCGGCCGATACGATCGATTTCAAGACCGACCATGTCGAGGACCAGGCCGAGATCGATGCGAAGGTCGAGTTCTACCGGGGTCAGTTGCAGGCCTACCGCGATGCCGTGCGACAGCTATTCGGCCTCGAAGACAACCAGATCGCGACCAGGCTCGCCTTCCTGGGCCCGGGGCAGGTTGTGGACGTGTAGAGAACCGTGGGGTCTGACGCCGCCCCCAGTAAGTCCTGCTCCACCCATCACGGCACGCAAGCGGGGCCTGACCCCTTCGGCCAGCCACCTCCCACTTTGCCAAAAAGGGGTCAGGCCCTCGCCGACGGACCGCTAGAGCCGGAGCAGACCTCAACCGACGCGGGCGTCTGACCCCAGCGGCGGGTGACACAGCGTCAGACCCCCGCGTGCGGCATGCCGCTACCTGACCCGAAACAACTGGATCCCCACATATCCACCAATCCGACTGTCCTCGTACTCGATCGTCTGCTTCAACCCCGCACCCCAGTTGTCGATCTCATCGCGCCACTGTGCAGAGACCCGCTCCAGCGGCAGCAGGAACTGCCGACCAAACTCGTCATCACCCAACACGCCCATCTCGCGTAACCGCCTGATCACATCCGGAGTCACGAACTCGGTGTACCCGTACGTCGTACGGTACCGCAGGATCTCCTGCCAATTGACCAGCACCCAGCCAATCCCCTCGCCATTCAGCTTCTCACGGATCGTCTCCGCATCAGCCAGCCCGCCACCGCCGTCACCGCACCAGAGTTCCAGTAGCGAGTGATCAAACACGGTGTTGTAGCGCAGAGGAAACTCGGCATCGAACACCTGGGCCTCGCCCACGCACAGCACTCGCGCCGACTCCTTGCCCAACCGCTGATTGACCGCCTGGATCGCGGGTGCTGTCATCCGGGTGGCACGGCGGGCCACGTCGAGGTCGCCCAGGAACGAGTTGTATCCGATCACCGATACCGGGCTGGTCACGGTGACGACGCCGATGTTGTAGGCCAGCCCCAGCACCAGCACCACCGCACAGGGGCGCCACCAGTCGCTCCGACCTGACCAGGTGATCCCGATGCCTGCCAGCAGCGAGACGACCGGCAGCATCGGCACCCAGAACCGATCGAGCCGGTGCGTGAGCCCCCACCAGCTGAAGAACAGCCAGGCGACCAGTAGCCAGAGGCAGATGACCATCCGGCGGCGCAGCCCGACCAGCAACGCCAACGGGGCCAGGCCGAACACCAGGGGGCTTTGCCAGTCGTTGCGGCTGACGACATCCAGCATCCCGTTCGCGAGGCTCCACAGCGAGTAGTCCTTTGACGAGTGAGCCGCTCGCCACTTGGCGTTGTCCGCCTCGGTCCAGTCCTCGCTTCCGAACACCGTGTAGCCCAGCGGATACACCGGGTTCCCCGTCTCGACCAGGTTCTTCATCAGCCACGGTCCGATCGTCAGCGCAAGGCCGATCCCAAAGACGCCCACCAATCTCCAGCCGGGCACAGCGGCCTCGCCCGGGCTCGTTTCGCGGTGAGACCTGCGGGCGATCACGATCGAGACCACCATGGCCACGGCGGCGGGGACCACCACCTGGACCAGCCCGGTGTACTTGCAGGCCATCCCGCTGCCGGCCAACAGGCCCGCCAGCAGCCAGCTACCGCCAGCCCGTTCACCACAGCGGGTCCTCTCGATCGCCAAGGCCACGGCCAACAAGGTTGCTGCCAGGAAGAAACAGAGTCCTCCCTCGGTGTAGGCGATGATCGAAACACGGGTTGTCCAGGGGATCGTCAGGTGGATCATCGCGGCGGCCAGCCCGGCGGTGGTCGACCACCAGCGGCGACCCGCGGCAAACAGGACCAGTGCCGTCAGAGGTGCAAATGCGGCCAGCAGCGACTTGCCCACCAGCGCACCCCACCACCAGTCGTCGGCCACCACCATCCCCGCCAGGCTCAGCATCTCGGTCAGGAACGGAAAGCTGGTGTAGACGTTGTGCGGCAAGCGAGTGATCCGGCCCTGCTCGAAGAACTCGCGAGGCCCCTGCAGGTGGTACTCCTTGACGTCGAAGTCGATCGAAGGCAAGGCAGCTCCGGTGAACTGAAAGAACAGGAACAGTACCGCGACGAATCCAACCAGCCACTTCACCGCGGCCGGGAACGCTCGCACCAGGTCCACCTCACCGTGACTCGGCGTCATCTGCATGCCGGCTTCTCCCGACCCGACGGCCGACCGTGCCCTCCACCACAGCACCAGTTCCAGCACCAGCGCGCACATCGGCACACCGAGCAGGAACTTCCGCTCGAGCAGGCCGGCGAGGCCGCAGGCAAGAGTCAACAGTGACAGAGCCGAGAGCCCGACGCCCATGCTCAGGACAAACCGAGTCGTACGGTCTCTCCCCATGCCCTCTGCATCAGCGAGACCACAGCGAGCGATCAGCCGGCAGACCATTCGACCCAGCCCCCAGGCCCCTGCCAGCATCCACGCCGCGGTCAACCACACCCCCAGTCTCTGCGGCAGGTACCTCCAACCCATCCGATCCTGCGGCGGATCCAGGGCATCGAGCAGTGTCACCGCAGACTGTTCCAGGAGCGTGATCCTGAGAACTTCGCTGTTGTTGGGCAGCTGGGGAGTTCCCCAGAAGAACAGCACGCAGAAGCCCACCAGCCAGCCCAGGGCGATGACCAGGTTCTTTGTGGACGATGATGTGGCCTGTGGCCGATTCAACGATTCGGTCATTTTTCGATGAGGGGGTGCGGGGCGAGGATCATAGGAGCCGGTTGTGGCGGTGTAAACGGCGGGGGGACCCAGGAGCTTGGAAACGTCCTCGACATTCTCGTAAGGTAAACGCCCTCCCATCCTTCGCCTCACGCCACGCCGCCCACCATGTTCGCCCTTCTGGCTCAAGCCGCCTCAGCCGACACGGCCGCGCCCGCCCCCACCGGCGGTCTCCACGGACTCGACTACGTCGTTCTCGGGGTCTACCTGCTGGGTGTCCTGGGCGTCGGTGTCTACTTCTCACGGCAACAGACTCGAAGCGAAGACTACTTTGTCGGCGGGCGGAAGATGCCCTGGTTCGCCGTGGGCCTCTCGATCATGGCCTCGCTGCTCTCGACCATCTCGTACCTGGCTTCCCCGGGCGAGATGATCAAGAACGGGCCGACGATGGCCCTGGCCTGGTTGATCGTGCCCTTTGTCTTCCTGGTGGTCAGCTTCGTCTGGCTGCCCTTCCTGATGAAGCTGAAACTGACCAGCGTCTATGAATACCTCGACCGCCGCTTCGGTCGTCGGGCCGGCCAACTGGCCAGCATCCTGTTCGTGTTCGTGCTGAGGCTGTTCTGGATGGGCATGGTGGTGCTGACCGCCTCGGTCGCCGTCGCCGACATCACCTACGCCAGCGTGGTCGGGTTGGTTGGTGCTGGTTTCAGCCTGACCAACTGGACACTTCTCGTGCTGGTCTCCGTCGGCATGCTCGCGACTCTGTACACGGTGATGGGAGGCATCCAGGCGGTGATCTGGACCGACGTGGTCCAGACCGTGATCCTGATCGCCGGAGCGATCCTGACGTTGGTGATCATCATCGTCGAGACCCGGACCGGGCCCCTCGACTGGTGGACCACGATGACCGACTCGACTGCCGGAGACCACGAGTTCCCACCGTTGTGGAGTTGGGACCTGGGCGAACGCAACGTGCTGGGCTTCGCGCTGCTGCACAGCGGGTTCTGGTACCTCTGCACCTTCCTGGGCGACCAGGTGGCCATGCAGAGGTACTTCACGCTGGACTCGCTCCGCTCGGCCGTCCGCGCCAACCTCGTGAACTTCAGCTGCGACCTGGTGATCATGATCCTCCTGGCGCTGTGCGGCATGGCCCTGCTGACCTACTACACGCTGAACCCCGCCGAGATCGTCGCCGGGATCAGCGATCCGCAACAGGACCAGGTGGCCGACCGGGTCTTTCCTCATTTCATCGGCCATCACCTTCCCGTCGGAGCGGCCGGGCTGCTCGTGGCGGCCCTGTTCGCGGCCGCGATGTCGAGCCTCGATTCGGGCATCAACTCGGTCGCCACCGTGCTGACCGTCGACTTCATCCGAAAGAAGCACCCCGACATCACCGACGAGCGAGAATTGACTCTGGCCCGCCGGATGTCGGTGGCGATCGGATTCGGCTGCACGGCGCTGGCCATCGGGCTGATGTTCCTGCCCAAGGACCTGAACATCATCGACGCCAGT
>CAUZEQ010000025.1:0-28332 GCA_963578885.1 Planctomycetota bacterium | reverse complement strand
CCAGTTGTCTGCATGCACCCGCCGGGCGCGTCGCACTCGACCGGCTCTCAACGTCGAGGATCCGATGTCGCGGACCTCGCCGGCCATCCGGTCGCGAAACACCACGTAGGGGTCGCCCGAGGCCAGCACCACAGCGCCGGTCTGGCAGCACTCGCAGACTCGAGGGTCGACGACAGTCTCGCTGCCCAGCCGACCGTCGCGGCCCAGCGTGCAGTATCTCAGCGCCATCTCGCCACCCTCCTTGACCATCTTGCGGCCATCGAGCCAGAAGACTCCGAAGGTCTTTCGGTCGAGAGGGACGATCGAGACGAACCCGTGTTCGGTCGGCGTGCCGTCGCGGTGGGGTGAGACCGGTTTCGACCAGGTTCGGCCGCGGTTGTGCGAGAGGCTGAGCTTGACGTCATAGGAATAGGTCCCCGCCGAACTCTTCTGCAGCCAGTGTGCGACCAGTGTTCCATCGGCCAGAGCCGACAACGAGGGAAAGTCGGCCCAGTTGACGAACCAGTTGTCGCCCTGGGCGATCTGCCTGGGCCTGGACCAGCCCCTGGCTTTCCAGTGCGAGAACTTCAGCGTGGCCATCCGGCCGGGTCCTCGTTCGATCCAGCTCAGGTACAGACGACCGTCGGCTCCCCGCAGCAGGTTCGGCTCACCGCTTTGGACCGCCGCGGGAGAGGTCACTTCGACGGGAGCGGCTGGGTCGTTGGCTGGGTCGTTGGCTGGGTCGTTGGCTGGGTCGTCGGCGTGAGCGGTGCCACAGAGCAGGCCGAGGGCGAGCAGGACTCTCACGGGGGATCTCTCTGCGGGCTGTGCCGTTGCGGCCGGCGGAGGTTGGCTGCCGTCGCGGTCGTGCTAGGCGAGTCTACCCGAGCAGTTCGTAGATCGGGTCGCCGTTGTAGATGTGGTGCGGACGATCGAGTTCGTCCTTCCAGGCGGCGGTGTGCGGGATGCCCAGGGCGTGGTAGATCGTGGCGGCCATGTTCTCGGGTGTCTGCGGCGAGGAGGCCGGGTAGCCGGCGATGGCGTCGGAGCTGCCCACGACCGTTCCGCCCTGGACTCCGCCTCCGGCAAAGAACACCGTCTGCACCGCACCCCAGTGATCGCGGCCGGGCTTGTAGAAGACCTTGTCGAGTGTCGAGAGCTTGGGCGTGCGGCCGAACTCGCCGGCCATCACGATCATCGTCGACTCGAGCAACCCGCTGCTTTCCAGGTCATCGAGCAGGGCACACAGGGCGCGATCGGTGGGAGGGAACAGCCGGTTCTTGAGCCGGGAGAACGCCTCGCCGTGCGTGTCCCAGGTCTCGTTGTTGCCGAGATTGACCTGGATCAGCGGGACTCCCGCCTCGGTCAACCGGTAGGCCATCAACAGCGACCAGCCGAAACTGTTGGCTCCGTAGCGTTCCTGTGTCCTGGTGTCGGCGCTGGTGACGTCAAACGCGTTGCGGATCCGGGGGTTGGTCAAGAGCGAGATCGCCGTCTCGCGTTCGCGGTCATACGACTGGGCCTCGGCCGAATCGGCCAGTCGGCGTTGCTGGTCATCGAGCGATTCCAGCAGGGACCGGCGGGCGTCGAGGCGTCCGCGGGTCAGGCCGACGGGCAGCTTCAGACTGGGCGCTTCAAACGTCCGCGCGTCGGGTTCCCTGGGCGGATTGCGAGTCGAATCGGCGATCGAGAATTCGGGATAGGCACCTCGCCACAACGGGTTGCCGTACGGGGAGGCCTCGATGAAGTACGGGTCGCGGGAAGCACCCATCAGGCCGCCGTACAGGCCGGGGATCGTGCCCCCCTGCCAGTGAATCAGCCGCTCGGGCAACACGATGGCCGGAGGCAGGTTGTTCTGCTGTGGCGGCAGCGAAAAGCCGGCGACCGACATGATCGAGGGGAAGTCGGTCGGCCGCGGCACCCGGTCGCCCTTGAAGCCCGGGGTCGCTCCCGAACGGCCGGTCAGCATGAAGTAGTGACCCAGGGTGTGGCCATTGGTGCGGTGGGTCATCGAACGGACCAGGCCCCAGTGCCGGCTCCGTTGGGCCAACCCCGGCAGGTGCTCGCAGATCTCTACGCCCGGCGAGGCGGTCTGGATCGGGTTGAACTCGCCGCGAATCCCGTCAGGTGCATCGGGCTTCAGGTCGAAGCTGTCCTGCTGGGCCAATCCACCGGAGAGAAAGATGTAGAGCACCGTCTTGGCTTGGCCGCCGCCGGGGGCCAGCTGCGTCGAATCAGCCGCCCGCAACGCCTGCAGGTGGTTGGTCCCCAGTCCTACCAAGCCCAGGGCTCCGGCCTGCACCGCCGTACGGCGAGACACCGGGGCGTGTTGCCAGGCGGAAACAGCTCGGTCAGCCATCGTACTCGCGCGTCCCGGGTGGGTCCGATACAGGGGTAGTGTACCAAGAGTGCCCGGTCAGTGAATCGTCAATTCAACGCGACGACGCAGACGGGTGCGCGTCGAGAGCCGGATCACCTGGCAGTTCGCCAGTGAAGTCGACACTCAAGCGGCCAGTCGGTGCAGATGCCATCCATGCCGCTGGCCCTGGCCTGGTCCCAGATCTCGGGACGACGCTCGCTGATCTTCAGGCTCAGCCAGACCTGCTTCTTCAGCAAATGAGCTCGCTCCATCTCCTCGCGGCTGGGGACGTAACCGACCCAGAGGCAATCGCCCAGGGGGTCCTTGAGCGCGGCGGCGAACTGCTTCGAGTCGTAGATCTTCACGATCGTGGTCCGCAGCTTGTGGCTGGCCTGCTTGAAACGGCGACTCGAATCGGCCGGCTGGCCGAACGCGAACACCTGGTCAAACAGCTTGTGCTTCCTGATCACCCGCACGATCTTCTTTTCGATGTCCGGTGAGATCACCTTCATGTTCAGCGCGATTGTGACCGGCTCTCGCTGTCGTTTCCTGATCGCCGAGAAGGCCTCGTCGAGAGTCGGGACCTGCAGGCCGCGGTAGCGCGGATGGAACCAGCCGCCCGCGTCGAGCTTGCGGATCTGGACCAGGGTCAACTCGCCGATCTTGCCCGTGCCGTCGGTCGTGCGATCGACCGTGTTGTCGTGGATCACGACCAGTTCACCGTCACGGGTCTGGTAGACGTCCAACTCGATTGAAAGTCCCAGCGCGACGGCGGCTTCGAAGGACGCCACGGTGTTCTCTGGTGCATGCCGGACGAGGCCGCGGTGCGAGAGCATGATCGGTTCGCGAGTGGCGGAGGCCTGCTGAGCGGTGGCCAACGGGCAGGACGCTGAGACAACCGTTAGCGCGAACGCGAACAGGGGAAAGCGGAACTGGCGAAGAGGCATGAGAACTGTGGGCATGAAAAACCTGCGTGTTGGGAGACCGTGTCGGCCAGCGGCTGGTCTCTGGAGACTAACCGCTTGGCGGCAGACATGCGAATCGGGCCGGTTGGCTCAGAAACCCGGCGACCTGGTGGTGTAGAGTGTGCCAATCAGCTGAATCAGCCGAGTCAGGTATGTCCGGTGATTCGGTGATAAGTGCGATGGAAGCGGACGGCGTTTTCTTTCATAGTGAGACCGCCGGTGGAGACCCGGGGGAATGGCTCGATGAGTGTTCAGACCAAACCAGTGACACGGCTGCTGTGGTGCGTGGTGGTCCTGTGGTGTTCGGGGCCACTCGATGCGGCCGAACGCTTTGCACTGCTCGAGGGTGACGTGGTCGTGCTGGCCGGTGGCACCAACATGGTCCGCCTGCAGCAGGCCGGTCACCTTGAAGCGGCACTTTGCCGTGCCTTCGCGTCGGCTCGGCCGAAGTTCCGAGACCTGGCGTGGGAATCCGACACGGTGTTCGGGCTGGGGACCGTGATCGAACGCTGGCGGCCCGATGGGTTCGGGAAACGAGACGAGCAATTCCGTCGAGTCGGCACGACGGTGGTCATCGCCCAGTTCGGGCAGATGGAATCGCTGGCCGGCCGAGGGGGACTCGAGAGGTTCACCACGGCCTACGGCGAACTGATCACCGCGTGGCAGAAGCAGGCGCGGGTGATCGTGCTGGTCACCCCGTCGCCATTCGAAGAGCCGCCCAGCCGGTCGATTCCCGACCTGTCGACGAGGAATGCCGACCTCGAGTTGTATGTCGAGGCCGTCACGAAACTCGCCGCGGCACGCAAGCTGGTCCTGGTGGACCTGTTCCATCGGTCCCGCACCGGGTTGACCGACAACGGCATGCACATCAAGCCGTCGGCCCAGGCCCATGTCGCCCACGCGATTGCCGAGCAGCTGGGTGTCGAGTTTCCCGGGCGGAAGTCGCTGGAGACTCTGCGCAGGGCTGTGATCGAAAAGCACCGCCTGTGGTACGACTACTGGCGACCGGCCAACTGGAAACTGCTCTACGGCGACGACTCGCGGCGACAGTTCACTCGTGGAGTTGCCAAGTCCATCCCGTTTCGCGAGGAGTGGCAGAAGCTGTTGCCGCTGATCGGACGTGCCGAGCAGCGGGTGTGGGTGATCGCCGATGGCCAGCTGCCGGACCCCGGCGCCAAGCGGCCCAGGCCCGAGGTGCTGCACGCGGCTCCGCAGGCTGACATCAAGGCCGAGCTGGCCTCGTTTACCGTTCCCAAGGGCTTCACCGTCAACCTGTTCGCCTCGGACACGCACGGGCTGACTTCACCGCTTGCGGTGCGGTGGGACCCCCAGGGTCGCATGTACGTGGCGGTGACCACCACCTATCCGCACGTGTTTCCCGGCGACCTGCCCAACGACAAGATCATCCGGCTCGAAGACACCGACGGGGATGGCGCGGCGGACCGCTGGGGCGTGTTCGCCGAGGGACTGAACATCCCGACGGGAATGGAATGGGGCGACGGTGGGCTCTATGTCGGCCAGAACACCGAGATCCTGTTCCTGCAGGACACCGATGGTGATGGCCGAGCCGATCGGCGTCGCGTGCTGCTGAGCGGGTTTGGCAATGGAGACTCGCACCAGACCATCAACTCGTTCATCTGGAGCCCCGGCGGCGAACTGTATTTCGGACAGGGAGACGGGTGTGAGTCGCGGGTCGAGACGCCCTGGGGGTCGAGCGACCTGTTCCAGGCGGGCTTCTATCGGCTCAGGCCACGCCGGCTGCAAATGGACCCGCTGTTGGATTCCTGCATGGGACCGGGCAACCCGTGGGGCGTGGCTTTCGACGGCTGGGGCCAGATCTTCAGCATCGACGGAGCCGGTGGAGTCACCTACCTCTCGCCCGGCCAGGTCCCGACGACTCACGGACTCAAGCTCCGACAAATCGGCACCCCGGGTGGGTATTGCGGGATCGGATTCCTCGACGGCCGGGGTGTGCCCGAGTCGATGCGTGGCAGCTTCGTGATCGGCGACTTCAAGCCGAATCGGGTCAAGCGGTTTTCCGTCCGGCCCGATGGAGCCGGGTTCGCCCTGGACTGGAAGGAGCCGATCCTGCAGTCGCGGCACAGGAACTTCCGCCCGGTCGATGTGAAGCAGGGGCCCGACGGGGCGATCTACATCGTCGACTGGTACAACCCGGTCACCTGCCACCAGGACGATGCCTACCGCGATCCCAAACGTGACAAGGCCCATGGACGGATCTGGCGTGTGGTGCACACCGAGTCCGCTCGATCGGTCCCCAGGCCAAAGAACCTCGCGAAGGCGCCGATCGGCGAGGTGCTCGAGGCGTTGAAGTCGCCAGAGCACTTCAGCCGCTACCAGGCCAAGCGGGAACTGACGAACCGGGATCCGCACACCGCTGCACAGCAGCTGGACCACTTTGTGGCGGCACTGGATCCCAAGGATCCGCTCTACGAGCATCACCTCTACGAGGCACTGGGTGCGCTGGAGACACTCGAGGTGATCCGGCCGGGATTGCTCGAGAGGCTGCTGCAGGCCCGCGACCATCGCGCGCGTGCCTACGCCGCTCGTGTCGTGGGACGCTGGCACGATCGACTCGAGGATCCACTGGGCCTGTTGGCCGAACGGGTGGTGGACGAGCATCCGCAGGTGCGGATGGAAGCGGTGATGGCCTGTGCGGCGATCCCGCGGTCGCGGTCGATCGAGGTGCTTGCCCGCGTGGTCGATCGACCCCGGGATGGCTGGATCGACTACGCTTTCAAGCAGGCCGTGCACCACCTCGAGCCACATTGGCTGCCGGCGTTTCAGAAAGGGGAGCTGTCATTCGAGCGACCCGCCCAGCTGGCCGCGGTGCTGAACGAGGTCGGAGGCCGGCAGGCTCTGGGGAGCCTCAAGAAACTGCTCGACGGCGAGGGCCTGGACCCTGCGACGAGGTCCGCGGCGATCGCGGCGATCCTGGCGGTGGGCAGTCCTGATGACCTGAGACTGTTTGGACTCGACGCGAAGCGGTTCAGCAAGAGAGGTCGCTACAACGCGGCCGAGCATGCTCGGGCACTGGGTCATCTGGTCGAGGCGGCTCGAGTCCGCAACGTCCGCGCTTCGGGTGACCTGGTCGCATCGCTGGGAGGCCTGATCGGGCAGGATCACGCCGGGGTTCGGATCGGGGCACTGCAGCTGGCCGCCATCTGGAAGGTGGCAGCGACACAGGACGCCGTGCGGAGTGTCGCCGGGAACTCGGCACTTTCGGTGCCGGTTCGCGAGTCCGCGTTCGACGCGCTGGTGGCATTGAAGACTCCCGGAGGACGTGACGTGCTGGAAGCGGTGGCCCGGGCCCCTCACCCGGTGCCATTGCGGGCCGCGGCCATTCGGGCACTTGCGTCGGTCGACTCGAAGCTTGCGGCACGGCGTGCGACCGAGCTGTTTGGTGATGGTGGCCTGGCAGCGGTGGACGCCGAGTCGACACTGGCGGCATTTGTGAATCGGACGGGGGGCGCCGCCGCGTTGGCCGCTGCGATGAAATCGAGCACGCTGAAACCCGAGGTGGCCCGGTTGCTGCTGAAGTCGCTGTTTGCCACAGGCCATTCCGACCGCGAACTGCTCGGTATCCTCAACACCGCGCTGGGTGCTTCGGGCAAGCCGCCCGAGTACAGCCAGACGCTCGTCGGGCAGTTGGTCGGGGAGGCGGCAAAGTCGGGTGACCGCCGGCGGGGTGCCGTGCTGTTCAAGAGCCTGGCCTGTGCGTCGTGTCACCGGGTGGGAGGCCGTGGTGGCGAGATCGGGCCTGACCTGACCGCGATCGGAACCACGCTGTCGCCTCAGCGGATTGCCGAGGAATTGCTCTGGCCCAACCGGCAGGTCAAGGAGGGATTCTCGGTCGTCCAGGTGGTCACCTTCGATGGAAAGATTCACCAGGGTTACCAGCGGAAGACCAGGGGCGGCGGGGATGCCGGTGACCTGGTGCTGCAGGACCTGGCAACCAGAAAACTGCTGACCATCAAGGCCGCAGACATCGAAGTGAAAACTGTCACCGGCAGCGTGATGCCCCGTGGCCTGACCGCGGTGCTCTCACGCCAGCAGCTGCTCGACCTGGTCCGCTACCTCTCGGATCTCGGCAAGATCCGCTAGCCAACACCGCAGCCACACCGCCGACGAGTGCCGTGTCAGGGCTTCGTCGCCGGCTGCGGGTGCCTCAGCACGAATTCGCCCGCCAGTCGGTAGGCGTCCTTGATGGCACTGTGGCCCAGGCTCGGACCCACGACCAGTTCGATCGGAACCGGCTTTCCCCGAGATGCCTTGGCGGCCGCCTGTACGAATGTGCGGACCGTGGCCATGCAGTCGTCGGTGCTGACACGTGGGTCGGCGTTGCCGATGCTGATCCAGATCCGGCGTCCCACGAGCTTGGAAGCGAGCGACGAGGCGTCATACGGGCGGGTCTGCTTCGCGGTGATGCCATCGAATTCCCGCAGAGCCCTCAGATTGGTGACCGGTGAGACGCAGACGACCGTGCGAACTCGAGAATCGGAAGCGGCAAAGTGCAGGGCACAGAAACCGCCTCGAGAGGTGCCTCCTGTGGCAACCTGTCCGGGATCGGTGTACTTGTTGGCGACGAGCCAGTCGAGCACGTCACGGCATCGGTCGGTAAACGGCTTGACGGGGTCCTGGCCCAGCTTGACCCGGTGAGCCCACCCGGACAGAGCCGGAGGCTCATCAGGCTTGCGGTCCCGTCCATGGCAGGGAGGATCGAGCGTGACGAACAGCCAGCCGTGACGAGCCAACAGACGCCCGGTCTCGGTGTAGATCGAAGTCCTGGCCATTTCATCGACAGAGGTGGCGAAGACAAAAAACGTGGCAGCCGGCGATTGAGGCTTGTTGCCGAACAACCCGAACCGAGTCCCCGAGGTCGTCTCCATCACCCGCATCTTCACAGCATCATCGGCCAACCCCGAATCAGCCCCAACGACCAAGCAGGCCAGAAACGCGGTCAACAAGTACTTCACGGTCCCCTCCCATTGGGGTCAGTCCGCCTGCGGCGGCTTGAATAGTGAATAGTGGCCCGGTGACTCGGCAAGCTTGCGAAGCTGCGCAAGCCACTATTCACTATTCAAGCTCTGACCCCAACTGTGAGCTGGAAAATGAGACCGATATTTGACGGGCATGCGGATGTGGCGCTCTACGCGGTGTCGTACAACCGTGACCAGACCGAGCGTGTGGCGGTGACGAACGAGCGTGAAGCGGGGATGACCGACACGTTTGGCCGTGGCTGTTCGGCGAACAGCCTGCCGGAGATGCGTCGGGGGGGAGTGGGGATCTGCCAGTCGAGCCTCGCGGCCCGGGTTAGAGCAGATGCGAGGCCGACATTGCGGACCGACCTGAATTTCGGCACGCACCGCATGGCCTACGCTCACGCTCATGCCCAACTGGCCTACTACCGAATACTCGAACAGCAGGGCGAGGCGAGGCTGATCCGTACCGCCGAGGAAATGACCAGCCAGTGGCAGAGTTGGGAGGCGGCCTCGGAGGAGCAACGGCTGGACTTGCCGATCGGGATCATCGTGGCGATGGAGTGTGCCGATCCGATTGTCGAGCCAGCCCAGGCCGAGCTGTGGTGGGAGGACGGATTGCGGAGCGTGATGCTGTCGCACTTCGGGCACAGCCAGTACGGGGCCGGCACCGGGGTCACCGGTCCGCTGACCGCAAAAGGAGTCGAACTGCTCGCCGAATTCGAGCGGCTGGGCATGATCCTCGACCTCTCGCACACCTCCGAAGAATCGTTCTACGAATCACTCGAACGGTTCACCGGCCCGGTGATCGCCAGCCACAACAACTGCCAGGCCCTGGTGCCCGGCGATCGCCAGCTCTCCGACGACCAGATCGGCCGGTTGATCGAGCGGGGTGGAGTGATCGGAGCGGTGCTCGATGCCTGGATGCTGGTCCCCGGCTGGGTGCACGGGACGTCGAAGCCCGAGGAGGTCGACATGGGAGCGGTGGCCGACCACATCGACCATGTCTGCCAACTGGCAGGGAACTCGCGTCACGCGGCGATCGGCAGTGACATCGGAGGAACCAATCACATGCCCCACGATCTCGAGACCACCGCGGACTTGCAGAAGCTGGACTCGCTGTTAACCGATCGCGGCTACAACGACCAGGACATCGACAACATCTTCCACCGCAACTGGCTGGAGTTCTTCGAGCAGTTTCTGCCCTAGCGTCACGAGCGAGCGGGTTGCCTGATCAGTTCGTCGATCGGGGCACCGTGGTTGAGCACCGGGATCGGGCGGTTCTGGTTGTCCTGAAAGACGGTGTGCGGGTCGATGCCCAGGGCGTGGTACATCGTGGCGAAGAGGCCCTCGGCATGGATCGGACGCTCGACGGGGTAGCCGCCGATCGCATCGCTGCTGCCGACCACCTGTCCCGACCGCAGGCCGCCTCCGGCAATGAGTGCCGAGAAGCAGTCGCCCCAGTGATCGCGGCCGGCGTTCTTGTTGATCTTGGGCGTCCGGCCGAACTCGCCGATGACCATCACCACGGTGTTCTCAAGCATGCCGCGGTCGGCCAGGTCCCCCAGCAGCGTGGCGACGGCTCGATCGATCGGAGGCAGGTACTTGTCGAGTTTCGAGAAGTTGGTGGCGTGGGTGTCCCAGTCCTGCCGCAGCCCGCACTGGATCAGGGTGAATGCGACACCGGCTTCGACCATGCGGCGGGCGAGCAGGGCACTCTGGCCCCATTCGTGGGCCCCGTACCGCTGGCGGGTTGCCGGGGTTTCGCGAGAGAGGTCAAACGCATTGCGGACCTGCTGTTGCAGCAGCAGGTCCATGCCCCGCCGGGTGAAGTCGCGGATCTGACCGATCGCGCGGGCCGCGGGTTCCTGGTGACGGAACTGGTCGAGGACCGAGAGCAACTGCTTGCGCTGCTGCAGTCGGGGTGGCGAGAGTCCGTCCTGGAGTTTCAGGATCGGCACCTGGAACTGTTCGGTCGTCGAGGCCGGCAGGTGCCCGCTCTCGAAGGGCTCGTGCTGCGAGCCCAGGTAGGCGGCGGCTCCAAAGGGTGACCCGACGTACTCGTGATGAAAACTCCACGGGATCCCCACGTACGCCGGCATCCCGGCACGGCGGGTGCCGCGCAGCCGTGAGACGATGGACCCGATCGACGGCGTTTCAATCACCGCCCGGGCGGTGCCGTTGCGAGTTCCCATCCGGCCGGTCAGCATCTGGTGTTCTGCGGGTGCGTGGCTGTTGTTGCCGTGGTGCAGCGACCGCACGACACTGAATCGACGCGCCTCGGCCGCCAGCAACGGCAGCCGGTCACAGATCCTCAGCCCAGCAACGGCCGTGTCGATGGTGCCGAACTGGCCGCGAACCGACTGAGGTGCCTCGGGCTTGGGGTCGAACGTCTCGTGGTGAGACGGACCGCCGTCGAGGAAGAACATGATGCAGGAGATGTCGGGACGGGGCTCTGCGGCAGGGGCGGCCAGCAACGAGCCGCCGGCGGTGCCCAGCCCCAGGCTGCCCAACTGCAGCATCGTCCGTCGTGACAGCAGAGAGAGGTCCGGACCAGAAGAGTGCATCCGCGTAGGCTAACGCCCCGGGCACCTTCGAGACAATCCGATTCCCAAATCTCGCCAGGGCTTCGGGCCGAAGTACGAGTTCGCATTCAAGTAGCTCGGACACCCGGCTAGAATGGGACGAACGCATTGACGTGTCTTGATTCGACAGGGACTCCATGTTCGGGCTTTCGCGATCGGGTATGTGGCTGGTGGTTGGGCTGGCAGTTGGGGTGGTGTCGGCGGTGTGCCTGCCGAGTGCCACGCTGGCTGCAGATGGCAAGCCTCTGACCTTTGAAGCTGACATCCGCCCGATCTTCCGGTCGCATTGCTACGACTGCCACGGCGCCGAGAAGCAAAAGAAGGGGAAGCTGGATCTGCGGCTGGCCCGGCTGATGCTCGCCGGAGGCGAGTCGGGACCGGCGATCGTGGCCGGGGAACCCGGCAAGAGCTTCCTGGTCAAGCGGCTCAAGGAAGGCTCGATGCCGCCCGGAGACATGCGAGTCAGCGACGAGGAGATCGAGAAGATCTCGCGGTGGATCGCCCAGGGAGCCAAGACGGCTCGGCCCGAGCCGAAGGAGATTGGCGAGGGCCTGGGGACCACCCCCGAGGAGCGGTCCTGGTGGGCGTTTCAGCCGATCTCCCGCCCACCGCTGCCGATCCCGCTGGGGCAGGAGCGTGTGCGGACTGCGATTGATTCGTTCGTACTGGCGAAGCTGAAGGAGAAGAAGCTGGGCTTTGCCGCCGACGCCGACCGGTTGACTCTGGTCCGTCGCGTGTACCTGGACCTGCTGGGCTTGCCGCCGACCTTCGAGCAGGCCCAGGCCTTCATCAACGACAAAGGGGCCGATGCCTACGAGCAGTTGATCGAGACCTGCCTCGAGTCGCCTCACTACGGCGAACGCTGGGGCCGCCACTGGCTCGACGTGGCCGGCTACGCCGACTCGGAAGGCTACACCAACGACGACCGCGTGCGTCCCTACGCCTACAAGTACCGCGACTACGTGATCCGGGCCTTCAACCTCGACATGCCCTTTGACCGGTTCATCCAGGAACAACTGGCCGGTGACGAGATGATCGTGGGTCCGTTGAAGAACCTGGGTCCGCACCAGGTCCAGAAGCTGGTGGCGACCGGGTTCCTGCGGATGGCGGCCGACGGGACCGACGGAGGCACTCCGGACGCGGCGGTGGCCAAGAACCAGGTCGTCTCCGACACGATCAAGATCGTCAGTTCGGCCCTGCTGGGTCTCTCGGTCGGCTGTGCCCAGTGTCACGACCATCGGTACGACCCGATTTCTCAGGTCGACTACTACCGCATCCGGGCCGTGTTCGAACCCGGTCTCGACTGGAAGGCCTGGCGGAACCCCACCCAGCGTCGCGTGTCCCTGTACACCGATGCCCAGCGCGCCGTGCGGTCGAAAGTGCAAAAAGAGATCGACGTGGTCAACAAGGAAAAGAACGCCAAGCAGCAGAAGTACATCCTGCAGGCGTTGGACAAGGAATACGCCCGCTACAAGGATCCTCTGAAGAGCCGGTTGAAGAAGGCGAAGGAGGCTCCCGGTGACAAGCGGACCGTTGAGCAGAAGGCGTTGCTCAAGAAGTACCCCAACCTCAACGTCAGCGGCGGAAACCTGTACCAGTACAACCAGAAGCACGCCGACGAGATCAAGGCGTACGCGCCCAGGATTGCCAAGATCCAGAAGAAGGTCCCGACCGAGGACTTCGTGCGGGCGTTGACCGACGGCCGAGGCAAAGGCGGCGTGTTGGCCAAGACGTTCCTGTTCCATCGAGGCGACCATCGGCAGGTCCGGGACGAGGTGGCTCCGGGAGGCCTGACGGTGACGGCTGCCCAGGGAGCGAGGTTCGCGATCGTCGCCGACGATCCCCAGGTCCCGACCAGTGGCCGTCGCCTGGCGTTTGCCCGCTGGCTGACCAATGGCCGCCACCCGCTGGTGGCGCGGGTCCTGGTGAACCGGGCCTGGATACATCACTTCGGCCGTGGCATCGTCACCACACCCGACGAATTCGGAAAGCTCGGTACGAAGCCGACTCACCCGAAACTGCTCGACTGGATGGCTTCGCACTTCGTCGAGACCGGCTGGAGCATGAAGGACCTGCACCGGCTGATGATGACCTCCACCGCCTACCGCCAGGCCTCGTTGAGACACGAGGCGGGAGACCGCCAGGACGGATCCAACTCGCTGTACTGGCACAAGACCGTGCAGCGGCTCGATGCGGAGATCGTACGGGACCGGATGCTGGCCGCCAGCGGGACCCTGGACACCAAGATGTTTGGAACCCCCGTGGGGCTGAAGGCCGACGACGCGGGACAGATTTCCGTCAGTGGCCCCGATCGACGCAGCGTCTATGTCCTCAACCGACGTACTCAGCCGGTCGCCTTGCTCGAGGTCTTCGACCAGCCGGTGATGACGGTCAACTGCAGCCAGCGAGTGAAGTCGACCGTGGCGTTGCAGTCGTTGTTGATGATGAACAGCCAGACGGTGCTGAACTACGCCGCTGCGATGGCCGACCGTGTCAACAAGGAAGCGAAGGCCGGTGCCGACGCCGAACTGGTCAAGGGGTTGAAAATTCCCTTTGACCTGAAACGCTACACCCAGGACCTGGGTGTTTGGCGAGTCGGGTACGGGCACATCGAGATCGCCGCAGCGGGACCGGGGGAATCGGTGGCTCAGGTCAAGTTCACTCGCTACACGGTTTTCGAGGGCAAGCGCTGGCAGAGTGGCAAGGGGCAGGGGAAGGGGCCCGCCGGGCTGTCGTTCCTGACCGCCGCGGGAGGCCACCCCCAGGACAAGACCACTCGACCGATCCGCCGCTTTATCGCGCCCGCCGATGGACACCTGCTGGTGCAGGGGTCGCTGGGTTGCCCGTCGAAGAACGGTGACGGCGTGGGAGTGACCGTCTACAGCAGCCGACTGGGTCACCAGGGAAACTGGAAAGTGAAGGCCGGTGGAGTCGAATACAAGGTCGACTTTGCAGTCAAGAAGGGCGATGTCATCGACACGATCGTCGACGAACAGGGTGCCAACACGTCGGATTCGTTCAGCAACGAGTTCACTCTGTCGCTCAGCGACCGGGCCGCGGGTACCGCGATGACCTACAAGTCACAGGACGCCGTCAAACCGCCACCGAAACCCACGACCTACACCCTCGGGGCGCCTCTGGCCGAACAGGCCGTGCATGCCTGGCGGTTGGCCTACGTCCGCCAGCCGACCCGGGAAGAAACCGAGTTGGCCGTCGCGTTTCTCAAGGGCCAACTGAGTCTCCTGGCCGATCAGGAGAACAAGAACCCGCTCCGGCAGGCCATGAGCAATTTCTGCCAGGCGCTGATCAGTTCCAATGAATTCCTGTATTCCGATTGAGAAGCAGAATCGATGACCCACGAATCCGGTGGACACGAGATGACCGAGCAACACCCCGTCGAGACGCCCCTGGCCTCTCGTCGCGAATTCCTCTCACGCCACGTCCTGGGCATCGGCTCGGTGGCGTTGGCGACGATGCTGAAGCAGGAGAACCTGCTGGCAACCCCGGCCAACGTGCCGCGCGGGCAGACCACCTACGACCTCCGGCCCAAGCAGACGCACTTTGCACCTCGAGCCAAGGCCATGATCTCGCTGTTCATGCACGGCGGGCCGGCTCACATGGAACTCACCGACCCGAAACCCGAACTGACCCGGCTGGACGGCAAGACCTTCCAGGGTGACATCTCCTACAGCTTCATCAAGCGAGCCAGCAAGCGCTTGCTGGGGGCCCGGTGGAAGTTCCGTGCTCACGGGGAATGCGGCACCGAGATCTCCGAACTGCTGCCCAACATCTCGGGAATCGTCGATGACATCTGCCTGATCCGCTCGATGCACACCGGCTACAACGGCCACGAAGTCTCGATTCGCTACATGCACTCGGGTATCCCGTCGGTCACCGGTCGACCGACACTGGGGTCGTGGCTGCTGTACGGGCTGGGCTCGGAAACCGAAAACCTGCCCGCCTACATGGTGATGACCGATCCGGGTGGCCACCCCGTCGACGGGATCCACAACTGGTCCAACGGCTGGATGCCCACGCTGTTCCAGGGCACCGTGCTGCGTCCCAAGGCCCCGCGCATCCTCAACCTCGATGCCCCTCCGTCCCTCCGCGGCAAAGTGCAGGAACACAACCTGTCGTTCCTGGCCCAGCTCAACAAGCGGCACGCGAAGAAGCATCCCGGCGAAAACGACCTCGAGGCCCGCATCGCCACCTACGAACTGGCGGCACGCATGCAGACGTCGGCCAAGGAAGCACTCGACATCAGCCAGGAGACCCGGGCCACTCAGAACATGTATGGCCTGGACGACCCGGTTACCCGCGAATACGGCACGCGGTGCCTGATCGCTCGGAGACTGGTCGAGCGGGGCGTGAGGTTCGTGCAGCTGTTCCTCAACGGACAGCCCTGGGACAACCACAACAACATCAAGTCGGCTCTTCCCGCCGCCTGTCGACGTACCGATAAGCCCGCCGCGGCCCTGGTCAAGGATCTCAAACGCAGCGGACTTCTCGATTCGACCATCGTCCACTGGGGCGGTGAGATTGGCCGGTTGCCCGTGACCGAAGGGGACCCGAACACAGGCGGACGTGATCACAACGGACAGGGGTTCACCAACTGGCTGGCCGGCGGCGGCATCAAGGGCGGCATGACGTATGGCGAAACCGACGAGATCGGTCACAGGGCCGTGGTCGACAAGGTCACCCCCAACGACTTCCAGGCCACGCTGCTGCACCTCTTCGGCATCGACTACCAGAAGCTGTTCTTCTTCCACAACGGGCAGCAACAGCAATTGACCAACGGGCGGCCGGCTCGGGTCGTCAAGGACATCCTGAGGTGAAACGACCTGAGCCTGACACCTTGAGACGCGTCCGACGACTGGCCCTGGTCCTGCTCTGCGCAGCCACCACCGCCACCACCGCCACCGCAGCACCACCTGCCGCGGCTGACGCCGGTTACACATCGCGGCTGAAGTCGGTCTTCAAGCAGCGATGCTACGCCTGCCATGGTGCGTTGAAGCAGAAGGCGGGCTTGAGGCTGGATACGGGGGCGTTGATCCGCAAGGGGAGCGAGAACGGTGTGGTTGTCGAGCCGGGGGCTGTCGAGGCGTCGGCGCTGTTACAAAGGGTGACAGCCAGGGACGTCTCCGAGCGGATGCCACCGGTCGGCAAGCCTCTTGAGCCCGGTGAGATTGCTGCGATCCGAAAGTGGATTGCAGCGGGCAGCCCGTCACCGGCTGTCGAGGAGCGGGAAGCCGATCCACGCGACCACTGGTCCTTCCGGCGTCCGGTCCGCAAGGCGTTGCCCGAGATCAGCCGACCGGGCTGGGCTCACAACGCAGTGGACCGCTTCGTCCATGCCCGATACGACCAGCACGGCCTGCGTCCGGTTGCCGATGCTCCTCCGGCGGTGCTCCTGCGACGGGTCCACCTGGACCTGATCGGACTGCCGCCGACAGTTGGCCAGCTGCGGGCGTTCCTGGCCGATCCGTCCCGGGCGCACTATCACCGGATCGTCGATCGACTGCTGGCCTCTCCGCGGTACGGCGAACGCTGGGGTCGTCACTGGATGGATGTCTGGCGGTATTCCGACTGGTATGGCCGTCGCAAGGTCAACGACGTCCGCAACAGTGCGCCTCAGATCTGGCGCTGGCGAGACTGGATCATCGATTCACTCAACAGCGACAAGAGTTACGCGAGGATGGTGCAGGAGATGCTGGCGGCCGATGAGTTGGCCGCCAGTGACGATTCGGCCTGGCCGGCCACCGGGTACCTGATCCGCAATTACTTCTCGCTGAACCCCAACGACTGGATGCGGCACTCGGTCGAATACACCGGCAAGGCGTTTCTGGGTCTGACCTTCAATTGCGCACATTGTCACGACCACAAGTACGACCCGATCACTCATGAAGACTACTTCCGGATGCGGGCGTTCTTCGAGCCGATGGGTGTGCGGCAGGACCGCGTGCCCGGCCAGCCCGATCCGCCTCCGTATCCGCCCTACGTGTATTCCGGGTCTCGCACGGCGGTGCGGATCGGCATGGTGCGGATCTTCGACGAGAAGCCCGACGCCAAGACGTGGCTGTACACCGGCGGAGATGAGCGGAACAAGGACAAGGAGCGGGGTAGCATCACCGCGGGTGTGCCCGCATTCCTTGAGGAGCTGTTTCCCGAGATCAAGCCGATCGAATTGCCGCTCTCGGGCTGGTATCCCGGGTCGCGGCCCAATATCCAGCACACAGTGATCCAGGAACAGCGGCAGACGGTGGCCACCGCAGAACAGCGGCTGAAGGAGGTCTCGAGTCAACCGGTCGACACCCGGGACCTGCAGCAGCAACTCGCCAGGGCTCGCGTGGATCTCGACAAGGCCGTCAAGGACGCGGTGGCGTCTGGGCAAAGCGGGGCGTTGGTCGGCAAGCAGTCGCTCTACATCGATGCCACCACCGGACGGCGGATCGTGCAGAACACTCTGCCGGGACTGAAGTCGGTTCCCCAGGGCACTCGCATCTCGTTCCAGTTGAAGATCCTCGAAGACAACCACGTCAACTTCCAACTCGCCAAGAACACCAAGACCGGTCTGACGTCTCTGTTCGTTGGATTCATCGGAGGCAAGATCGAGGCGTATCACCCCGGGGGGTATTCGCAGTTCGTCGCCGGTCGCTATGACTTTGCCGCCAAGCAGAATCACTTCCACGTGACCCTGGTGGTCGACCCCGAGCAGGACCGGGTGCTGTTGAGCATTCGGCTGGAAGGTGCCAGGGACTTGCTGGTCAGCGATGTGCCGATCGCCCTGAACGGCTGGAATCCGACCAAGCACCCTCACCAGCCAGCCACATTCGACTGCCGAACCGGCACCAAGGTGCTGGTGGATGACGTGCAGCTGGTTGCCGGAGGGCAACGATTCTCGTGGGGGTTCGAGTCGCCGCAATTCTCCGACGGCGAGGACGTGGCGGGGATCGAGGGCTGGATGATCCACTCCGAGTCGCAGCCGGCGGCCACGTCATCGGTCTCGATGATCGCCGGGTGCGAGTTGGCTCGAGAGAGTTACACCGCATTCAAGCAAGTCGAGGCGGCTCTGCAGACGGCGACGCTGGGAACCCGGGTGGCTCGTGACGGGTTGGCCGCGAAGCGACTGAAGCTGGCCAGCATCCAGGCGACGGTGGACGCCGACAACGCAAAACGCGACAAGGCCGCGGTGTCGAAGATCGAGGCACTTGCCGGAGATGCCTACCGCAAGCAACTCGCCGCCGACCTGGCGATGGCGGATTGGCAGATCCTGGAATCCCGCTTCGAATTGGGACAGGCCGGAGCGTTGCCCAAGGACGACAAGCAGAAAGCCCCGCGGATCAAGAAACTCCAGAAGCAGATGGCTGACGCGAAGAAGCAAAAACAGGATGTGGAAAAGAAGCGTGCCAAGTCACCGGAGTCCAGCGGCTATGCCCTGTTGAGCCGGGTGACCAGCAGCACCTCGACCGGGCGGCGGGCCTCATTGGCCCGCTTCATCGCCGATGACCGGAACCCGTTGACGCCGCGGGTGGCGGTCAACCACATCTGGCTGAGGCACTTCCATGTTCCGCTGGTCGAGAGCGTCTATGACTTTGGCCGCAACGGCAAGCAGCCGACTCATCCTGAACTGCTCGATTGGCTCGCCGTCGAGTTGGTCGAGCACGACTGGAGCATGAAGCGGCTGCACCGGTTGATGGTCACCAGCCACGTCTACCAGTTGAGCGATCAGAAGCTGGGTACCGAGGAGGCGATCGGGCAGAACGTGGCCCGCGACATGGACAACTTCTGGTATTGGCGTCGCCGGCGGGGTCGGATGGAGGCGGAGGTGATTCGTGACAGCGTGCTGATGCTGGCCGGTCGCCTGGACTCAACCATCGGCGGGCAGGTGCTGTTGAATACCCGGGCCCTGTCGACGGGCCGCCGCAGCCTGTACTACGAGGTGTATCCCGAGGCCGGGGGGAACACGCAGTTTGCCGAGCTGTTCGATCCGCCGGATCCGGGAGACTGTTTCCGGCGAACCTCCACCGTGGTGCCTCAGCAGGCCCTGGCCTTGAGCAACAGCGACCTGATCCAGCTGGCCACAGCGGGAACCGCTCGTCACATCGACGGCCCGACACCCGAGGCCTTCATTCGCAAGGCGTTCGTGCGCGTGTTGTCGCGGCTGGCGAGTGAAGACGAGGTGGCCGCCTGCCAGGCCTTCTGGGCACAGCAGCTGCAGGAATTGAAAGACGAAGGTCGGGTGCGTGAGAGCCTGGTGAGGGTGTTGTTCAACCACAATGATTTTGTCACGATCCGGTGACGGTCGTCCTCAAGAGCCCGGCGAGGGCGCAAAAGGAATCCTACGGATGAGACCGATACAACGACGAGACTTCCTGGCCGATTTCGGGCTGGGCTTCACCGGCCTGGCCATGGGTTCGATGCTGGCTGCCGACGGCATTGTCCGCGGGGCCACCACACCGCCCACAGGCGACTGCCACTTTGCGCCTCGTGCCAAGTCCATCGTCTGGGTGTTTCTCTCGGGCGGCTACAGCCAGATGGAGACATTTGATCCCAAGCCGATGCTGAACAAATACGCCGGCAAGACCTACTCGCAGACCCCGTTCCCCAACCCGGTCGAGTCTCCACTGCACCGCCAACGTTTCCGGAGTGCTCCGGCCGAGGAGATCAACATCCGGGACGTGTACACGAAGATCTTTCCGATGCAGGTGGGGTTCAAGCAGCATGGAGAGAGCGGCATCGCGGTGACCGACTGGTGGCCTCATTTGGCCAAGCAGGTCGACGACATCTGTTTCGTGCGGAACATGTGGACGACCGACAACGATCACGCGGCCGAGAACCAGATTCACACCGGCCGTCACAAGCTCGACGAGACGCAACCGAGTATCGGGGCCTGGGCCCACTACGGACTGGGGTCGCTGAACGACAACCTGCCGCGGTTTGTGGTGTTGGGGGGGCCGACCCGAACCGACACCCGCCAGTCGATCGACTCGTACTACCTCGGCCCGGCCCATGCCGGCGTTCCCCTGAAACTCAACGACAAGAACCCGCTGGTCTTCGGCACCCGACCATCCGGCCAAACGGCTCGGGGGCAGGCCAACGAGTTCGACCTGGTGGCGAAGCTGAATCGGCTGACGGCCAGGGAGCGTCCCGAGGACGACCGACTGGCAGCTCGGATCAAGTCCTATGAGCTGGCCTTTCGGATGCAGGCGGCGGTGCCCGAAGCGGTGGCGTTGTCGCAGGAAACGACCGGGACTCAGCAGATGTACGGAATCGACCAGGGACCGACGAAGGTGGCTGGGCAGAGACTGCTGGCGGCACGCCGGATGGTCGAACGCGGCGTGCGGTTCGTGCAGGTCTTTCCCTCATCCTACGGAACGTGGGATTCGCACCAGAAGCTGAAAGCCAACCACGCCCGGATGTGCAAGTCGATCGACAAGCCGATCGCCGGATTCCTGGCCGACCTGAAACAGCGTGGCCTGATGGACGACGTGGCGGTGGTGTTCTGCACCGAGTTCGGAAGAACCCCCGGCCGCGAGGAACGAGGCAATGCCACGACCGGCCGCGATCATCATCCCCACGGGTTCACCGTCTGGCTGGCCGGTGCGGGGCTGAAGCGGGGCTACGTGCATGGTGCGACCGATGAGTTGGGCTACCACGCCCTGGGCCAGGGCCACTATGTGACCGATCTGCATGCCACCGTGTTGCACCTGATGGGCCTGGACAACCGGCAGCTGGAGGTCCCGGGCCGGAAGCGGCTGGACATCGACCGTGGCGAGGTGATCCACGACATCCTGGCCTAGCGTTTCGGGGACGAGTTTACTCGTGCCGCAGGGCTTCGATCGGATCCATGTCGGCGGCGCGTCGGGCGGGATAGACACCGAAAATGATCCCGACGCCGAGTGAAATCCCCACCGAGAGTGCGACCGACCAAGGCGCAATCCGCGGCTCGAGAGTGTAGATCTCGGCGGGCAGCATGTCGGGGTTGATCAGTGTCGCCAGGCTCCGCAAACCACGGAACAGGGGGCCGCAGAACAGGCCGAAGCACACGCCGAGCAGACCTCCGGTGGTCGTCAGCACGACCGTTTCGACCAGGAACTGCTGAGTGATGTGGCTGCGGGTCGCGCCCAGGGCCCGGCGGATGCCGATCTCCCTGGTGCGTTCGGTCACCGTGGCCAGCATGATGTTCATGATGCCGATGCCGCCGACCAGCAGGGAGATCCCGGCGATGACCACCAGCAGGATGTTGAACATCGCGCGGGTCCGCTCGGCCTGTTCCAGCAGTTCCTTGGGGACCACGACGGCGAAGTCTTCCTGGTCGTGATATCGCTGAAGCAGAGTCTCGATGATCGAGGCCGTTTCGTTGACGTACTCGATCGCACTGACCTTGATGGTGATCTGGCTGAGTTGGACCTCCTCGCCGTACCAGTTGCTGCCCCCGACACCGACCCGTCTCATCACCATGTCGCCGATTCGTTGTCGCATGGTCAGCAGTGGGATGTAGGCATCGAGGTTGTATTCGCGAGCATCGAGGCTGCCACCGATCGCGGCCGACGCCGTGCGGGGCTTGGTCTGGCCGATGATCACGTAGTACTCGGTGCCGACCCAGACGGTCTTTCCGATTGGGTTCTCGTAGGGGAAGAGCTTGGTGGTGGTCTCGTGACCCAGCACAATCACTTTCTGTCCCCGGTCCCGCTGAGTGAGCCATCGGCCCCGGGCGATCTCCAACTGGTTGAGCGCCAGGTATTCCTCCATGCAGCCGACGAGCTTGGAGTCGGTGGTCAGGTTGTTGTTCCGCAGTTGGAACTGCAGTTCCCGCATCGGCACCGAAGTCTCGATGCTGGGGATGTTCGACGTGATGCGGCGAAAATCTGCGCGGGTGAGTCCGAAACGTCTGACCTGCGAACTGGCGTCGCCGTCGCTGGATCCGGTGGGCTTCTTGGTGCGGACGATGATGTTCCTGGCGCCCAGTTCCAGGATCTGCTGCTGCGCGCGGTAGCTGACACCTTCTCCCATGGCCACCAGCCAGATGACTGTCGTCGTGCCGATGAAGATGCCGAGCGCGGCGAGGCTGGCTCGCATCTTCTGGACGGCCAGCCCTTTCAGACCGAGCTGGATGGTTCGCAGAAATGAACCGTTCACGACATCATTCCCTGTCTGCAACAGACGTAGAGGATGCGGGCCGGTGTCGGGTCAGCGCGTCCCGGCAGTCCGGCCGATGCGAAGGCTCGGGTCAGTGCGAGGAGATCGCCACTCCCTGACCCTTGGGGGCGGGTTTCTTGGGCTTGGGCTTGGGCTTTGAGCTGCCAGACTTCGACTTTTCCGAAGCGCCCGTCTCGGAGGACTCGTCGTCGGCTGTCTTGGCGGATCCCCTGATCTTCAGAGCCTCCTGCTGGGCTTCGGTGATGAAGGCAAGCGGATTCAGCACGACCTCCTGTCCTGCCTCCAGTCCGGAGATGACCTCGACGAACTTGTCGTTGTTTTCGCCTGTCTGCAGGGTTTGCTTCTTGATCCCCTGCGGCGTGATGATCCAGCAGAGTGTCTGCTTGTTATCGGTTTCCACAATCGCGGCGACAGGGACTGTCAGCACGTTCTTGCGTGATGCGATTGTGATCTCCACCTCGGCGCTCATTCCTGGTTTCAGATTCCGGGACTGTGGCAACTGGATCACGGCGTCGTACTTCACGACGTTCCCGGACCACCAGCCTGCCGGACGCGCCACTTTGGCCACCGAGATGACTTTCCCATGAAGTGTTCGGTCGGGCAGAGTCACCTTGGCTTCCAGCCCGGGCGTGATTCGTTTGAGGATCGACTCATGGATGCCGATCTTGATCTGCATCTTGTCCAGGCTGGGCATCAGCAAGAGGATCTGGTTCTGGTAGACCGTCGCCCCGGCCTGGACCTCGGGAGCATTCTTCCATCGAGCGGCATTCGGATGGATCACCATCCCGTCGCGAGGCGCCTTGACCACGCAGTGCCTGAACTCCTCGATCGCGACATCCCGCCGGTGTTCGTCGGCGAAGGTCCGCTCGGCAGCGGCCTTGTATTCGGCCGTGGACGATTTCAGTTCCCCCCGGAGTCTCTCCAGGCGTTCGGCCTTCGTGAACCTCTTCAGGACATCGATATTGGTTTCCTGGATGACCAGGTTCATCTTTGCCTGGGAAAGGTGGAACTCCCGTTGCTCCACTTTCAGGTTACTGACGTAGCCGCGTTCGGCCATCATCCGGTCATGCTCCAGCATGTTCTGAGCGGTCAGAACGCTGGACTTGGCGATCGCGAGGAATTTCTCGAGGTCCGTCAGCCGTTCGACGAATTCCCCTTCCAGGTACGCTCGGACGGCCAACTCCGAGCGGTTCATGTGAGCCTTGAGTTGAACTTCGCCGGCCTTGCACCAGTGCGCGAACTTGGTTCGCTCGTGGATCTGTTCCTCGATCAGCAGCGTGTCAAGTCGCAGAAGTTCTTCGCCTTCCTTGACGATGCTGCCGCTTTCGACGACCGACGTGATCGTGTTCCGCCCCCGGACCTTGCAGCGAATCTCCGTGTTCTCAGAACTCTCAAGAGTCCCGGGTTCGGTGACTGTGACGTCCAGGTCGCCCAACACAACCCGGTAGGTCAACTGCGGGCCGTCCGGCGTGGAGGGAAGCAGGGAACTAACCGCGACACCCACGACGACGAGCAGCAGGATTCCGGAACCGACGGCAAACATCCACCGTCCTGTTCCACTGCCGGAGGCAGCGAACGGGGCAGCCTGTCCGGCCGCGGGGCGGTCGGTGCTATCCATTCCGGAATCGGAGGAGGCCTGGGCGTCCGGGGAAACCTCAGTCACCATGGTCGGGCTTCCGTGTTCGGGTCTTGCTCGTGGTTTTGCCGGCGGTTGGAGTGTCCGGTTGTGTCTTTCTCGCCTTCGGAGAGTCGGACTGGCTCTCTGGAACGTGTCCTCGTGGATTGAGCAGGACCTTGTCGCCCTCGTTCAACCCGCCGAGCACGACGATGAACTCATCATTGCTGTCGCCCAGTTCCAGCGACCGCAGTTCGATACCCCGCGAGGTCTTGACGCAGCACAGGTGGCCGTTTTCGGTGTCGAGGACGGCGGCCACCGGGACCGACAGGACATCCCTGTGTTCGGCCACCACCACCTTCACGACAGCCGTCATCCCGGGCCGCAGTCCGGCGACGGAGGGCAAGTCGATGATCGTGTCGTATTTCACCATGTTGCCGGTCCACCAGGCGGACGGTCGGGTGACGCTGGCGACAGAGGAGATCTTGGCTTCGAGGGTCAGATCGGGGAGGACGACGGTGGCCGGGAGATCGACCTTGACCCGTTCGATCATCTCTTCGTGGATGCCCACCTTGATCTGCATCTGGGACAGATCGGGCATCAGCAACAGGACCTGGTCGTAACGGACGCTGACTCCCTCGGTGATTTCCGGCTCGTCCTTCCAGGGGGAGGGCAACGGATAGATGACCAGGCCGCCGCGGCTGGCCCTGATGACACAATTGGTCAGCTCTTCCTCGGCACGTGTCCGCCTGGAGAGGTTCATCGCCAGTTCTGCTTCGTCACGTTTGACGTACGAATAGCCCGCTGTCAGTGCACCGCGTCGGGTCTCCAGTTCCATGGCCCTGGTAAACCGTTTCAAGACATCCAGCCTGGTCCGGTTGACGATCAACTCGAGCCGCGCCTGTTCGACGGTGAGCGATTGGCTCTGGACTTCGAGCTCCGTGACGAATCCTTGCTTGAAGAGGCCGCCGGAGCGGAGGAGCATTTTCCTGGACGCCTTGAGATTCGCCTCAGAGATCGCGACCGACTTCTCACGTTCCATCAATTCGGTGAGGTATTGTCCCTGTTCATAAGCCCGGATGGAGATCTTGGCCGTGGCCAGGCCTGCGGTGGTCTTGGCGAGGCTGGCTTGTGACTGGTAGACATTCGTCTTGGAGAGGCTGAGGTTTTCCTCGAGTTTCTTGGTGTCCAGCCGGACGAGTTCTTGACCCGGTTTGACCTCCGTCCCGCTGGGGATCACCCAGGTGACCGTGTTGAAACCGCGGACCTTGGACTTGATTTCAATGTTGTTGCTGCTCTCCAGAGAGCCTTGTTCGGTGATCGTGACCAGAAGGTCACCTCGGGTGATCTCATAGGTGATGGCCGTGTTGTCCCCAGCCTGTGTCGCGAACAGTGTGGGTTTCAGGACCACGGCAGATGCGACGATGACAACCACGCCGAGGCCCAGCACGAGCAGCGTTCCTGATCGCTGGCGGGGCCGCTGCCGCGGACCGCTCACCTTCCACGAGGCCACATGCGTCCCGGTGGTTTCAGGGGGGTCGGCGGCTGGATTCACTTCTGTCGTCAAGTTCCGTCTCCGGTCCAAACGTCCGTCACTCACCGGCGACCGCCAGAACTTGGGTTGGCAGTTGGAGAATTTGCCTGGCCGGCCTTGGCACTTCCGTCCGCGTTCGCACCGACAGTAGTTTGGCGTTCCTGGGGGAGTGAATCAATGGGCCGTTGCGGGATCGCTGTTTTCCCTTTCGAGATGCCCGTCGGGCTCCGGCTCACCGAAACAGCCGGTCGCCATCCTTCCTGGGACGTTGCCGCTGGGTCGTCGTCGGTTGACTGTTCGATCCACCGGCCATGTGGATCCAGTTTCATGATTCCCAGTTCACGAACCAGCCGCATCCGGGCTGCATAGTAGCTGAACCAGGTGTTCATGAATTGATTCTGCGCGGACAGCAGGCTGCGGAGTCCATCGATGAGGTTTCTCGTCGTGTTGCCGCCGAAACTGGGCGGTGGTTGCCCGGGTTGAGCCGGTGGCACCGGTGCGTAGAGTCGTTCGCGGTTCATGTCGAGCTGTCGGATACCGATGGCAACCGCCTGACGCTGGATTTCGAGGAGCAGCTGCAGGCGATCGATGTCCCGTACGAGTTGTCGGAGCCCCTGGTGCAGGGCATCGCGTGACCGGATCAGTCCACGTCGGCTTTTCTGGAAGTTGATCAGGGATTCACGGTAGGCATTCCGCTCGAGCAGGCGAGTCAACGGTGCGTCGACCTCGAGGCCCAGGCGAAGAGTGCTGGTTGCGGCACGGAAATCCACGGGGTTGTTTCCGCCGGTGCGGACGTCGCCACTGGAGGTCACGTTGAGGACACCCTGGAGGGCGTCAGCACGCACCTGGACCGTTCGCCATGAATCCACCAGTGCCGCACGGCCGTTCATGAAATCGAGCCGGTTGGCCAGCGCGACATCGAACAACTCGGCGGAATCCAGTTCGATCATGGGAATGGTGACGGTTTCGAGTCGAGCCCGGGTCTGCACGAGCATGGATCGTTGGACCAGCCGCATCAGGTTGGCCGTCCAGACGACCATTCGACGGATCGTGTTTTTGGCAGTCTTATCGTTGAGACCGGCCCGGATCGTCGAGATGTCGGCCGTGGCCTCGGTGAATTTCTGTTCGACTTCCTTGAGCGCCTCGGCGAGTTCGCCGCGGTCGTCCTGGAGTGCAGTTTTCTGGTCGGTTGACATGCTGAGTTCCCGTTGCGGAACGGCTTGGGCCTGGCGAGCCATGTCACCCTTGACCGTGTCGAGTTGTCGGCGGACCTGCGCGACCAACTTGATGAGCTCGTCCAGGACCTTCCGAACCACTTCGATACCGGAGTTCTGGTCCAGCGATCCGACGAGACTCTGGTGTGCCCTGATCTCTTTGCGCAACGTGGTGGCCTCGGGGCTGACCAGTTCGAACTGGCGGATCAGCCTGTCGTCCATCTTGACCGGGAGATCCGGCGGCAGTCCCAGGGTGCCGGTCGTGAAGCGATCGATGGAGAACGTCAGAGCGTTACGGCTATCCAGTATCGTCGCCCGGGTTTCCTGCACCCGCTGCCGGAGCAGGTCGACCTGGACCAGGTCGATCAGGCCGCTTTCTTCCAGGGCGATCGTCAGGGACAGCAGTTGAAGCTGTTCATCGAGATTGTCCTGGGAGTTGCGGATTTGTTGCAGGTCCTGCAGCAGTCCGATGTAGCCACCGATTCCACCCGCACCCGATGCGACCTGGATGAATGTGCTTTGTCCACCTCGCTGGGGACCGCTGACCCCGCTTTCTCCGATCGCCACCTGGGTGTAGAACCCCTGGCGAAACTGGCCGTAGGCACGCAGGTTGCCCAACAGGGCCCGCTCGTCGCGGGTGAGTTCCTCCAGGGCGATGTCGCGACCTGCTCCACGAAGCAACGGCTGGACGAAGACGAAATTGGCCAGCGATGAGGAGAGATTGGCATCACCGCCGGAGAACTCGAAGACGAACGAGTTGGCGAACCCGGCGAGCAATTGTCCAGCCGTCGCCAGGCTTCGTTCGACCCGCAGCGTGGGCTTGGCCGACGAACTGCCCACCGTCAGCCGGTTGCTCTCAATGCCCTCGGACGGTCTGCTCACGACGTACTTTCCCGATGCCGAGTCGTACGACAGGCTCGCGGGATTCAGCGATCCGTTGTGAGAGAACGCCGTGCTGAAACCTCCGTAGTACTGGGTGTCGAGCCGGAAACGTTCGGCGGTGACGTCCAGTGCCGAGAGATAGAGTGTTTCGAGCTGATCCTGGTGTGTCGGGGAATGCACATATGCCAGTTGGACCGACGAATCGATGTCGAGAATCAGCTTGCCGGATTCGGTCAAATCGGCGTATTCACCGAGAGTCTCCCTCCAGATCGGGTTCTCCAGATCCGCACGCTGACCGTTGTCGTTCCAATGCTCCCATCCGGCCATTCCGTTCACCTCACGCATGTACTGCTGCGAGGTGGGATCGTCCAGGGGCATTGGCGAACGGTCCGGATCGTGGGGATCGAAGAACCGGCTGCGGGGATCCATGTCGATGTCGTAGTCGGCCGCTCGCCAGCGTGGGTCCGCGTTTCGCTCGGAGATCACGCTGTAGGCATCTTCGTCGGCCTGGATGCGGTACTGGGTCCGCGAGCACCCGGTGAAGACCAGGCAGGCTGCGGCGAACATCAGCACGATGGTTCGACAAAACAACGGATGTGTACAACAAGTCATCAAAAAGAATCCGTCCAATCGCGGCGTTTTGGACGTCCAAACAGAGGGAGGTCTCGTTTTTGTAAGATTGACAACCTGGTCGCCGCGCGCAGCGCGAAGTCATTGCGGAGTGTATCCCTTTGTCTGGTATCGCCCTGCGGGTCACGTTGACTTTTCCGATTGTGTGGAATCGGCCGGTCACTGCTTGAATAAGCCGTCAACGTCGTTGCTGGACGACTGGTGCCGGTGCAATTGGATCGGTGGATTTTCCGTTGATCTCACTGCCAGGTGCTCTTGCTCTCCCGGCTGGAGTACCACGTTCCAACAAACGTTCGAATCACTGGATGCACCACCTGGTGCTGTCCCGCGGTGTGTTCGCCCCATCCTTTTTATATAGGGCCACCTGCAATTGCTGCCGGGATAGTGTTGGACTTGTGGGGCGTTGGCGGAC
>CAUZEQ010000024.1:0-28469 GCA_963578885.1 Planctomycetota bacterium | reverse complement strand
CCAACCCGCTGGCCGAGGATGCCATCGTCAAGGTCTACCGCGGCAAGAAACCGACCAGCCACATGCAGAACTTCTTCGATTGCGTCAAGAGCCGCGAACTGCCGATCTCGGATGTCTACACCCACCACCAGGCACTGACCACCTGCCACCTGGCCAACATCGCGCTGAGGCTCGGCCGGCCGCTGAATTGGGATGCCAAGACACACACCATCACCGGCGACCCGGCCGCCAACGCCTGGCAGGGCCGCGAGCAGCGAAAGGGCTACGAGATCCAGGTCTAGCCCGCCTGCGGCGGGTTCCACCAACAACCGCGGGTTCCTCATTCGAGGAATTCGCGGTTTTTTGTGACTTGTGAGACCGCGACGGCAACAAGACCCGCGTTACGTTTGTCTTTTCAAATCGCACTCAGGTAATCTGGTGGCTGCACGATTCTGTGCCCATCACTCGACCTCCGTGACGCATCCCGCGTCGCGTTCTCTTTTCTCCTGATTTCATTTGTATGTAGCAGAAGGAGGCGGGCCATGTCTGAGGCCTCAAACGAAACGGTGTCGGCAGAGCTGGCACAACGCGTCGCGCAACTCGAAGCCGAAGCCTCGGCACTCGAGACCGCGTGGTTGCGATCCCGAAACATCAGCCGCGGAATGCTGGTATTTGTGCTCGTGCTGGTCACCGCTGTGCTCTGGAAGAGCTACGACACGGTGTCGCAGATCGAGGACAAGAATTGGCAGGACGGGATGTACGCTGCCCTGGTCGACAGTTACTCCAGGAACCAGCAGCTCTACCAGAACGAGCTCACTGCGACCTGGAAACGGGTCGAACCGGAGCTGATCGCCAACTTCAAGGCGCAGCTGCAAACCGACTCGCCTCGCATTGAGGCTGCGTTCATCGTCGAGCGGGACAAGTTCCAGTCGAACATCAGGTTCCGCTTCAAGGAAGCGCTGCTGGCTCACTACGAGAAGGCACTCGACCGCAACGATGAGATGCTCAAGAAGGAGTTCCCAACGTTGCAGGACGAGGCACGCCGGGCCCGGGTCATCGCCCGGACCAGGGATGCCATCGACGAGCTGATCGACAAGTACTACATCGGTCCGCTCGAGGACGAGTTCAAAACGCTTTACGCTTCCTACGAAGAATTCCCGATTGCCGACGCTCCGGATGAGAAGACCGACGAAAAAGGCCTGACCACTCGCTTCGTGGGACAGGTACTGGAATTGCTGAAGCTGAAGCTGATCAGCGCCCCCGATGAGGAACTGGCCGCTCCCTGACCGGCTGCACCGGCCCAGGCCTGTGATCACAACACCATGACTTCCTGAAACGGGAAATCCTCTGATGAATATCGAAGATCCACAAACTCCAGACGATTCGAACCCAACCGACGACGCGTCCTCGGATGCAACCCCCGAGGAAGAGACGTCCGAAGAAACTTCCGAAGCTGCTCCGGAGGCCCCGGCCGAAGCCGAGGTGGCTATCGCTCCGCTGGCTCCGGCCGAGGACGTCGGAATCGAGTCAAGCCTCGGACGAGCCCACTCTCGAATTGGCTCGGTCGCAAGCCGGATCCAGAGTGGAGCCAACATGACGCTCGGCGTCGGTGGCCTGCTGCTGGTGATGGTCTCGGCGTTCTTCCTCTACGGCCTGCCGCAGATGGACGAACTGCTCGATCCCAAGCTCGTGGTTCCCAGAATCGAACAGCTGTTGGAAGACGAAGGGATTCCGGCACTCCGCAAGTACGCATCCGAATTCGCCAAGAACAATTCCAAGGATGTCGCCAAGCAACTCAATCAGACCGCCATCGACAATCTGCCGACCGTGCGGAAGGTGCTCGAAGACCACGCCGTCGACCAACTCAACGAGATGATCGACGAACGGTTCCCGGAGACCGAAAGGAAATTCGTGGCGATGTTCAAGCAAAGCAAGCCGCAGCTCGAGAAGACCTTCCTCGAACTGGATTCCCAGGACGAGGAGGTCTCCAAACGAGCGATCAAGGACCTGATGGTGGTCCTGGAAAACGGGTTGCAAAGGGACTTCGAAGACGATGTCCAGATCCTGCTGGCGACGCTCTACCACGTCAACCAGCAAGCCACGAAGATCCTCGGCAACCAGGGACTCAGCGCCGAAGAGAACCTGATCCGACAAATGGTCGCCACGGTTCGCCGCATCAAGCTCGACGCCGGCGACCCCGCACTCGCCGGTACGAAAACTAACGTGTCGACACGGAGCGGATCGGATATCGGCACGGATGATAAACCGAAGGGCAAGCCGAAGGGCAAGCCGAAGGGCAAGCCGAAGGGCAAGCCGAAGGGCAAGCCGAAGGGCAAGCCGAAGGGCAAGCCGAAGGGCAAGCCGAAGGGCAAGCCGAAGGACAAGCCGAAGGACAAGCCGAAGGACAAGCCGAAGGACAAGCCGAAGGACAAGGAGAAGGCCAAGGAGAAGGCCAAGGACAAGTCCAAGGCCAAGCCCAAGACGAACTGAGGTCGATCACCTCAGGAACTTTGGAGGGGGTCAGTCGCCGCCCGTGGCGGGGCCTGAACCCTTTATTCCAGCCGCCAACTCTCGCGGGAAGGGGTCAGGCCCCGCCACGGGTCCGCCGCAGGCGGATCAGACCCCGGACTTCTCGGCTAGCCGTCCAGGCCCCAGATCGAGCGGGTCAGTTGGGCGCGGTGGTCGAGAGCAAACTCGGTCAGCTCGTCGGCAAACGTCGGCCGTGTCCCTGTCGGCGACAGGTCGGCCGTCAGCATCTGGTTCTCATCCCGGCCGGTCAGCCGGCTGACGAACAGGTCCTGGGCCTGGTACCGGTTCGCCTCATCCAACCCGTACACCTCGGTGATCCGGGTCACCTTCCGCGATCCATCCTCCGAAAACCTCGACAACTGCACCACGAGGTGGATGGCCGAAGCGACCTGGGCCCTGGCGACGTAGATGGGCAACTCGACGTCGGACATCAGCGAGAGCGTTTCCAGCCTCACCAACGCGTCTCGAGGCGACGTGGCGTGCACGGTGGTCAGGCTGCCCGAGTGGCCACTGATCATCGACTGCACCATGTCCAAAGCCTCACCCCCACGCACCTCGCCGACCAGGATCCGGTCCGGTCGCATTCTGAGGCTGGCTCGGAACAGCTCACGGATCCCCAGTCCCCCTTCACCCTGCTTGTCGGCCTGCTGGCTCTCGAGATACAGGCAGTGGGACTGAGCCAATCTCAATTCCGAGCTGTCCTCGATCACCACGATCCGCTCTTCCTCGGGGATCGCCGTCGAGACCGCGTTGAGCATCGTGGTCTTGCCCGTCCCGGTGCCTCCGGCCACCACGATGTTCTTCCGCAGCACGACACACAACTCGAGGAACTCGCGGGCAACTTCCGAGAGACTTCCCAGCCTCACGAAATCCTCCAGCCCCATGATGTCGCGCTGAAACTTGCGGATCGTCAGGTAGGTGCCGATGCGGGCACTGGGAGGAATCACCGCGTGCACCCGCGATCCGTCGGGCAACCGTGCATCGAGCACCGGCCGATCCTCGTCGATCTCGCGGCCCACATACTGAGCCACGTTGTGGACCGCCGAGAGCAATGCGTCGGGGCTGATGAAGGACGCCTCGGTCCGGATCAACCGGCCACGACGCTCGATGTAGATCTCGTCGTGCCCGTTGACCATCACCTCGGTCACCGTCTCGTCGTGAAGAAACTCACGGATCGGGCTCAGAAAATAGTCGAGGCTGGCTTCGAAGATCGCTTCGCGGGACATGATCGATGGGGTCGATGGGGTCGATGGGGTGTATCTTGAGAGGTGAGAAGCGGGCTACTTCGCGGTCGTCCTGGTCGCAGCACCGGCCCGGCAGCTTCGCAGAAACGCGAGCAGGTCGGCGAGCTGGTCCGGCTGAAGGATCTTGTCGAGGCCCTGGGGCATGATCGACGTGGCCGACTCCCTGATCGCCTCGACCTGGCTGCGCAGCACTCGGGCTTCCGAGAGGTCTGCCGCCTTGATCCAGATCGCCTCGGTCGTCTCGCGGCTGATCACCCCGGTATAAACGCGTCCCGATTCGGTGGCCACCGTGTACGAGCGGAACCCACGTGCGAATGAGGCACTGGGCAGCACGATCGATTCGAGCAGATCAGCCGGTTGCCGGATGTCGCCGATGGTCGAGAGACCCGGTCCCACCCGGCCGCCGCGGGGTCCCACCGCGTGACATCCGCTGCAGGCCGCCTTCTTGCCAAAAAAGATCGCTCGGCCTCGCTCCACGTCACCACCGGCCAGTCCCGCCAGCTGGCCCTTCAACGCCGCCCTGCGTGCTGCCAGCTTCCCGTCGACGGTGGCCAGCAGTTTCCGGCCCCGGTCCCGCAGCGGAGCCGGCAGAGCCTCGACCGCACCGATCAGGTCCGCCGCCGCCAGGCTGTCGACCACCTTGGCCGACTCGAGACTCTCGAGCACCACCGAGGCCACAGCGGGATCACCGATGTCGCGACACGCCTTGAGCAGCACGGGCAGCTCCAGCGGTCCGGCGGTCTTGATACGTGAGGCCACCTGGAGCTGTTGAGGCTTGCTCAACCGCACCGCTGCCGCCACGCGAGCTGCCGCCAACCGCGACAGCGCCGGCAACTCGGTATCCAGTTGTTTCAAGACGAACTCGAACCGCCTGGCTCCCAGCGGTTTTTCGGCCAACCCGGCCAACGCCGCGACCCTCAGGGCCGAGGATTGCTTGGCGTCGTCGATCAGGCCCCCGAGCTCCGGTCCGACCAATCGCCGCGACGCCAGGGCCCGCACCGCGGCTTCGCGGATCACCGGATCATCGTGCCCCAGCGACGCCACCAGCGCCTCGTGCCAGCCCGCCGGCAACGCCTCGAGGCTCGAACGACCGACCACCTCAACCAGCAGCCGCCGAGCCGGCAGGCCCAGGCCTCCGTCTCCCAACCGCTCGGTCACCAAGGTCTGGATCGCCCCCTCGCCCTGTTGGGCCAGCAGGAAGCCACGGATGACCGCCGAGCGATCCGCAGCAATTGTCTTCTCCGACAACCACGTCTCGAGCAGGCCTCGGGTCTGCTCGGCCCAGCCCTTGTGACGACCGATGACCTCGAGCACCGCCTGCTGCAGGCCCGGGTCGTCGGTGTCCAGCAGCGGCACCACCAGTTCACGAGTCAACGTTGCGTCGGACATCTGGTCGAGTGCCATCAGCGCGGCACGACGGATCGCCGGACGGCGATCTCCCAGCAACGGCCGGGTGGCAGCGGGATCGTTGGTGCGGATCACCGCATACAGCAGTGAGTGCTCTTCGAATCGGTCGATCCCCGGTCGAGCCGAAGCGGAGAGCAACGAGGCAACCGTGGGAGCCCTGGTCGCCGTCTTGCCCGATACCCCGGCAACCTGCAGGATCTGGCCCAGCGCCGTCGCCGACTGGCTGCGGACCGCCGGAGATGTGTCACCTGCGAGCAACTTGACCAGCCCCGTCACCGCGGCACGATCACCGCGTGTGCCCAGCGACCGAGACGCCGCCAGGCGGACTTCCGGTGATCGATCTCCCAGTGCGCCGCGCAGCGGACCCAACGACAACTCGTGCTCGATCCGCGACAACGACCAGACCGCTCCCAGTCGCCGTCGAATCGACTTCGATCCCTGTTCGGCCAGTACGCCTTCGAGCGTCTTGATCGCGTCGATCCCGGCCACTGCCAGGCGATCGATCACCCGCTCGCGAACCACCGGCCGGGCGTCATCGAGGTGACGGGCCAGGGCGGCGGGGGTCAGGCGGGCGACGTCGAGGAAGCTGCCGCGGGGGTCCTTGACCTTGTGAGCCCCCTTGCGGCGGATCCGGTAGATCGCGCCGTGGACTTCGGGTTTGGCCACCTTCGACACCGGGCAACCGATCCGGAACCAGCCTCCGGTGTCGATCACCAGCAGGCTGCCGTCGGCGTCCTCGAGCACGTCGGTCGGATGAAAATCGGGATTGTCGCTGACCAGGAAGTCACTCTCGGAGGTGCGAAACGTGGCTCCATCACGGGTGACCACGCTGCGGACCACCTTGTGAGTGTTGAAGAGCGTGGTGAAGATGTTGCCCCGGTAGCCGGGTCCGAATTCGCTCGATCGGTACACGGCCATACCCGAGACCGCCACGTGGCCCATCCGTGCCAGGGGTGGCATCAGCGGGCCGGTCTTGGGGAACTCGGCCACGCACGCCTGGTCGAAACGCGGGTAGGCTCCGCCATCGACCCAGTGCACCAGGCAATCGGCTCGAGGCCGACCCAGGAAGATGTTGACGCTGCCGATCATCTCACCGGTCGCCGTGAAATCGACCTCGACCGGGTTGTCCATCCCTCCGCCCGCCCAGGTCTGCACATCGCTGCCGTCGAGCCGGCAGCTGAAGATCCTGGCGGCCTTGCCCTTGCTGGTCACCTCTCCGTCCTTGTCCCGGAACTCGTGGCCGTGACGACCGTCGCACCAGTAGAGCCGGCCATTGGGACCCAGGAAGCAGCCGTGTACGCTCGCCGCGTTGCCGCTGAACCCGAACGTGTCGACCAGGATTGTTCGCTCATCGGCCACCCCGTCGTCGTCCAGGTCACGCAGCCGCCAGATGTTGGGCGGGCTGGCCACGTACAGCGCCCCGCGGTGCCACAACGCGCCCATCGGCAGGGTCATCTTGTCGGCGAAGATCGTGCTGCGATCAAAGACACCATCCCCGTCGGTGTCGGCGATCATCCGAATCATGTTCGGAGGATCCTTGACCAGGTCGGGGGACCGGATGTTCTTGCCCGAACTCGCGGCGATGAACAACCGGCCGCGATGATCAAACCCGGCCAGCATCGGATACTTGACCAGCGGCGAGGCCGCCGCCAGCTCGATCGTGAAACCCTCGGGAACCCGCGGCAGCCGGGACCGACCCTTTGTCTCGGCAACGGCCGCATGCGAAAACAGCCCGACCAGCAGCCCAACCAGCAGCCCGACCAGCATCAGGCCAACGACTCGGGCCGGTCTCTTCAGCGTCGTGTCATTCATCTCGGAGTCCCGGCTTCGTGAAATGAAGGCGATGGACCGATCTTACCCGTCGCCGGATCCTCCTCGCCACGCCAATCACCGGCCCGACTCGTCGGCACCGCCGCGGATCCTCTGCAACCGCCGCCTGGCCGCGGCCCGCTTGACCAGCTCGTCGACCGTCACCCCGGCCAGGATCACCGCACCGATGATGGCGTACTCGATGTAGGTCGGCATCCAGTCGACCAGCGTGATCATGTTCTTCAGCACCCGCATCAACGCCGCCCCGATCACCACCCCCAGAATCGTCCCCTGACCCCCTCGCAGACTGCAGCCACCCAGCACCGCCGCGGCGATCGCGTACAACTCGTAGAAGTTGCCGAAGTCGACCGGCTGGGCCGAGTTGATATCGAGCACGAACAGCACGCCGCCCAATCCGGCCAACCCGGCACAGATCACGTAGGCCAGGATGATCATCCGATCGGTGTCGATCCCGCTGTAGCGGGCCGCCTGCTCGTTGTTCCCCATCGCCAACAGGTAGCGGCCGTAGATGGTGCGGTTGAGGAACACCGAGGCGATCAGGGCCACGACCAGCAGGATCACCAGCGGAGCCGGCAGACCGATCTCCAGCCGAACCCGCTCGAGTACCACGACCTGCAGCTGCGACCAGTCCCCCGGCCTGGCAGCACGGATCGTTTCCAGCGACGGCACGGTCAGCTCCTGAGTCCTCTCCGATTCCTCCACCCTGATCTCGGCCAGAGTGACCCAGGAGGCCGAGCCCGCTGCCCGGGCCTGCATCCTCACGCGAGTCGTCCGCGTCGGCAGGTCCACCCGCACCTCCTCCCGCTCACTCGCCTCGATCGGCAGCGTCTCCAGAGGCGAAATCGTGCCGACGCCCCAGCCCAGCAGCGACACTCCCATCACCAGCGTGACCGCAGGTATCACCAGGTCCCCGAGTGAGACTCGCGCTGCGGCAGCCCGCCGACGGATCATCCAGCCCCAGACCAGGGCACCCACCAGCAGCACACCACCGAGCACCAACAGGCCCCACGTCATGGGGAGCCGAGCCAGCTGGGCCGTGGCGATCAGTTTCAGAGTCGGGTACTCGTCGATCAGGCCCTGGGTCTGGTCCTGCGTGAAACCCCGCGTGATGCCGCGGTACAGCAGCAGGCCACACAGCGTCACGACAAACGGCTGCAACTTCAGCTTGGCGATCAGCAGACCGTGGAACAGGCCGATCGCCAGCGACGCGCCCAGCACAATCCCCAATGCCACCGGCACGCTGGTCCAGGGTCGGCGATCGAGTCCATAGAGGCCCGAGAAGTCGTCTGGAGGCGACTCCGAGAGGCCCAGGCGATCTCCATCGACGGAGAGCACCCGAGCCGTAGCTCCCTCGCGGCCGTCCTCGAGCACGAATGTCACCCGATCTCGAACCTGCAACCGGTGCCCCGCTACCGTCAGGCCGTTGGGGCCGGGCTCGGCCGAGAGAATCCTGGTCAGCCGGCCGCCGCTGTCGTCGACCTCGGGACCCGATTCCAGCGACACGCTGGTGCCGGTGACCGATGCCACGCGATACACGCCGACATTCCTGTTCTTGCCCCCGGCCAACCCGATCCGATCACCGACGGACAGCCCGGTCGGTGGCCGAGCCAACTCAAGTGTGCCGGTCGCCACCTTCGCCGACACCACCGGGACCTGGCCCACGGCGACATACTCGACCTGCAGCAGAAACGGCAGACCGCACCCGACCAGGCAGATGATCGACCCGATCGAGAGATCGATGCCGCCGGTGATGATCACGAAGGCGACGCCGATCGAGATGATCCCGAACAGGGCCGATCGCTTCATCAGGTTCTCGAGATTGAACGGCTTCAGGAACGCGTCGCTCATCAACGCCGTCGCCACGAACACCACCAGCAACAGCCCGCCAATGCCCAGGACCTGTTTCATCCGTCCGCCTCGCTCGCGGTGGCAGCACTCACCCCGGTGGCCAACTGCATCACCGCCTCTTCGCCCTCTGACCCCCCCAGCACGTCCCGCTGCAGTTCCCCGGCGATCCGTCCCTCGTGCATCACCAGTGCCCGGTCCGACATCCGCAGCACCTCCTCCATTTCACTCGACGCAAACAGGATCGCCACGCCTCGCGCCGCCAATTCCTCCATCAGGGCATAGATCTCCTGTTTGGCCCCCACGTCGATCCCCCGCGTCGGTTCGTCCATCAGCAGCACCCGGGGTTCCATCGCCAACCACTTGCCCAGCACCACCTTCTGCTGGTTGCCTCCCGAGAGATGCTGCACCAACTGTTCGGGGCCGGGCGTCTTGACCCGCAACCGGTCGATCATCCGGCCACAGGATTCCCGTTCACGGCCCCGGTCGAGGAACCCGCCGGCCCGCGAGTCGCGTTTCAGCGAGGGCAGGCTGATGTTCTCTCGTACCGCCATCCCCAGTACGAGCCCCTGCTGCTTGCGGTCCTCGGGCACCAGCGCCACACCCGCTGCGATCGCCGCACGAGGATGCTGCGGAAGCAGCCGAGTGTCTCCGATCGTCAACTGCCCATCCAATGCCGGAGTGATCCCGAACAGCGTCTGCAACAACTCGGTCCTGCCGGCTCCGACCAATCCGGCCAAACCGACGATCTCGCCGGATCGCAGGGCGAAGTCGAGCCGGTGAGCCGGGAAGGCCGGCGAGCGGAGTCCGCGGGCCTCGAGCACCACCTCGCCCGGCTCGCGGCCCGATTCGCGATTCAGTTCCTCGATGTCCCGGCCGACCATCAGCCGGACCATCGCGTCGTGGTTGATCTCGTGCCGATCCAGTTCACCGGCATTGCGACCGTCCCTGAGCACCGTGACCCGGTCGGCCAGTCGAGTCACCTCGCCGAGCCGGTGCGAGATGTAAACGATGCTCTTGCCCGCATCGCGCAGCTCACCGATCACCTCGAACAGGCTCTGTGCCTCGCTTTGCGAGAGGCTCGAGGTGGGCTCGTCCATGATCAGGACCCGGGCATCCACGGACAGCGCCTTGGCGATCTCGACCATCTGCTGCCGCCCGATGCTCAACTCGGACACCACGGTCGAGGGATCACTGTCGAGTCCGACCATGTCAAGAAACTGCCGCGACTCACTGTGCATCCGCCCACGGTCGATCAGCACCCCGCCGGGTCCGCGGCACGGCTCGCGGCCCAGGAAGATGTTGGCTGCGATGTCGAGGTTGTCGGAGAGGTTGAGTTCCTGGTGAATCAGGGCGATGCCGGCCTCAAGCGCCGCCTCGACGCCGTCGATCTCGATCGCTGCCCCGTCAACGAGCACCTCCCCGCCGTCGGCCGACTGGACCCCGGCCAGGATCTTCATCAGCGTGCTCTTGCCCGCCCCGTTCTCACCGATCACCCCCAGCACCTCGCCACGATCGAGCACCAGGTCGACCCGATCCAGCGCCAGCACACCGGGGAACCGCTTGCTGACGGCGCGGACGTCGAGCAGGCGGGGCGGGCGAGATTTTGAGGTGGTATCGGTCATCAACCGGCCTAGCGGCCCTCGAGGACCGTGTCGGGGGGGTCGTACCGGGTCGAATCCGGCTCGCGACCCAGCACCGCGTCGATCACGCCCTGGCGACGCAGCCGGGCGTTGTCCTGCTCGAGCCGCCCGATGAACAGCATCACCTTGCCACCCTGCGGCAACGCCTCGCGGACCAATTCGCCGCACATTCGCCCGGCGAGGTAGTTGTCCATGCCGATGTAGACCAGCCGGTTGGCGTCGGGGGCGTCGGAGTCGTGAGTGATCAGCCGGGTCTTTTCGGCGGCCTGGTTCAGCAGCGCGACCTGGTTCTTGGCATCGATCGGGCTGACGGCAATTCCCTGCACGCCTCGTGAGATCAAGTCCTCGATCATCCGCTTCTGGTCAGCAATACCCTCGGCCGGCATCAACACGTCGGTGTTCACGCCCAGCTTGAGGCCCGCGGCGGTGACTCCCTTGCTGGCGATGGTCCAGAACGAGGCGACTCCGTTGGTGACGTAGGCAAAGCGGGGCTTGCCCGGCTTCGTCTCGTTCTTCGCATCGCCCTCGACCTTCGATTTCAGATCGGCCCAGAACGCGTCGACCTCGGCCTTGCGGATCTTGCGGGCCGGGATGTCGATGAACTTGTTGTCCGGGATCACGTCGGTCCTACCGCTCTCGAGTGCCGCCAGCACCTCGATCGACCTGTACCCGTACTCGTAGGGGTTCTGGACGACGGTGCCGTGGACGGTCCCGTCTTTGATCCCCTGCAGCGTCTCGTCGGCCTCGTCGAAGGCGATCACCTGGATCGTCTGCTTCTCGCCCAGGCGACCGGCCTGTCTGAGTGCTTCGAGGATGTCGACGGGGTTGTAGGCGAACAGGCCGACCATCGCGTCGATGTCCGAGTGTTTTGCCAGGGTGTCCTCGACGTTGGCCTTGGACTGGGCTCGATCGAACTGGTCGGTCAGCGTTCCCAGGATGATGTAGTTGCCTGCTTCCTTCTTCTTATCACTGACCTTCAGCAACCCGCCTCCGGCCTCACCCCCTGAGCCTGTCGCGGGGGGGCTCGAATCACCACAGCCAAGCAGCAATGAAAGCCCCAGGGCCAGGCAGGTCCATCCCGAGCAGAGCACAGGCGGGCGTGTCATCGAGCGGTCTCCGTGAGTGTTTGGCTCGGGAGGTGAAGTCCGAAAGGCCGGATCCCGGCCGAGTGTCCATCTTGACGCTCCCCCTGACCCGCGCCAACGCAGCACGCCAAAGTCGGCCGAGTCACAAAACCGAACGGGAAACCGATTGTCGCGGGAGGGTGAGGGAGATAGAATTCCGCCGTTGCCACCGACGCCCGCGTCGAGATGGCACGCCTCGCGACAACTCTCATGGGGAGCTCCAGAGTGCCGTCGTTTGATACCGAGTCGACTTTTGCGGCGGATGAGGAATTCGCAAAGTTGCTGGTCCGCCAGGACGACGTGGACCTGGAAGTCGCGGCACTCGAGTTGGCTCGAGATCGCTGCCCGTCGCTGGACTTTGGTGACACGCTGAAGTGGTTCGACGCGCGGGCCCAGGAACTGGCCGGGCCGATGGCTCGAGCCGACAACGAACAGGACATGCTCGAATCCCTCGCCGGGTGCCTCTCGGGAAGCCACGGGCTGACCGGCAGCGCCGAGGCGTTTCGGAGTGTCGAGGGGAGTTTCCTGTCGGACGTGATTGCCAGCGGTCGCGGGATCCCGATCAGCCTCTCGCTGATCTACATGGCCGTGGCGCGGAGGTTGAAGATTCGGCTCGAGGGAGTCGCGGCACCGGTGCACTTTCTCTGCCGGCTCGACGCACCCGCCGGGCCGCTGTTTGTCGATGCCTTCTCGAGCGGCCGGGTGATGGAACTCGACGAGTGCCTGGCCTGGCTGAACCAGCTCACCGGGCTGACGCACGAACAGCTCGTTCCGGCCTTGAGCCCGGCCCAGCCGCGGCAGATCATCCAGAGAATGCTCAACAACCTCAAGGCGCTCTACATCGACCAGGAGAATTGGAAGCCGGCGTTGTCGGTGCAGCAGCGGCTGACGCTGCTCGAACCCGCCTCCTACGCCCAGCGCCGCGACCTGGCTCTGGTCACGCTCAAGGCCGGACACCCCGACCGCGCGCTGGGGATGCTACAGAGTTGTGCCAAGTCGGCTCCCAGTGACGACCTGGTCGCGCTCGAGAAGCTGATTGACCAGGCCCGGTCCGATTTAGCTGCGTGGAACTAGACAACCCGCAGCCTTTCGGACCCCACCCGCCCACCGCAAGGCTGCCCTTTGACGGCCGAGTGGCGGAACTGGCAGACGCACGGGACTTAAAATCCCGTATCCCGTAAGGGGTGTGTGGGTTCGAATCCCACCTCGGCCATTGTTGCTTTGATTCGCACGACTTGGCAGTTGGCCCTCTGGCAGCCTGTTGCAGAACGGTCATCACGGTCCTGGGCCATCGTTGGACGCAGAACCGCGAAGCGGTTCCACCCCCTAGCAGCCCGTTGACCCTCGCCTCATTGCCGGGCGACGTCTGGCTACTTGCTCTTCAACGGCTTGACCAGTTTCAATCCGAGCCGGTGCCTCTTCAATGCCGCCTGAACATCGGCCAACGCCGCGCCACCAGCGACCTCGAGCCGAATCCAGTATCGCCCTTCTCCGGGCACTGCTCCGATGGCACCGGAGGCCATTTGCTCGACACCGTTGACCTCAAACATCGCCGTCCGCAACGCCACCACGTCCTCCTCCATGATCTCCTCATCCCCATCAAATAGCACCAGGTTCAGGCTCGGCTTGATTTCCTTGCGGCTGGGCGTGACCGCCCCGGCGACCTTCGCCGCGATGGCCCCGATATCGGTCTTGTTGATATCGGCGATCGCTATCACAAACGGAGGCGAGAAGTAGTGTCGAAAACGCCCCTTCTTGCCGGCCTTGATCGACTCGGCCTTTACCATGATGCCCTTGATCCCACCCAGGGTCTTTCGCAGAACCACCGCATCCGCCTCGGACGCCGCACCACGAATCGTCACCGTGATCCTGACTCCCGTGTCAGCAGCGGCTGACGTGTCGGGATTCGTGAAGCCAAGCAACACGGCTGCTATCACGAGGCATTGAGTCTTCATCGCCTGGCTCCGAACGGGACTCGAGTTGGAGGCCGGTACGCCGCTAAACTATCCTCGGCAGTCACGTGCCGTCGACACTAGCCGTGACGCCACCGTCCATCAACTCGCAGGTCCCGTCCCCGTCCCCGTCCCCGTCCCGGCAGGTCGATGCCCGAGTTCTCCATCGAATCAATCGACTTCGACTCGACGTGGGTCCTGCTGGCGATCGTGGTCGCCGCGATCGTCCAGGACGACCTGACCTGCCTGGTCGTCGGCTCGGCCGTCGCGGCCGGAGAAGCCCAACCGCTGCCGTCGGCCGTCGCCTGCCTGGCCGGCACCTGGCTCGGAGACATCGCCTGGTTTGGCCTGGCACGGCTGATCGGTCAGCGAGTGCTCTTGATGTGGCCGTTTCGAGTGGTCGTCTCTCCCGACAAGCTCGAGGCAGCCCGCATGAGATTCGAGCGCCTGGGTCCACGTGCCCTGTTTGCCAGCCGGTTCCTCCCGATCGTCCGCACCCCTCTGCAGGTCGCCGCCGGACTGGTGGCCCGCTCGGCAGTCCCCGGCTGCCTCGTCCTGCTCGTGGCCGGGGTGATCTATGTCTCGCTGTTCATCGGCACCGCCGCCACGGTCGGACAACTCGACGTCGTGCGCGACTTCTATCAACGCTTCGGCGCTGCCGCGTTGCTGGTCGTGCCGGTGCTGATCTGGTGCTCGGTAGCCGCGCTGGGAGGCCTGCTGCTCAAGACACCCCGCGACCCGGGCTAGCAGCCTGTTGAAAAACACAAGTTTGGGGATGGGACGGGGTCTGAGTTCTTTCTCATGAGCGGGCTGCTAGGGCGGTCGACGCAGCAGGACCAGGTGGCACCACAATCGCACCAGGTCCCACCCCGCACCGACCACGTTGGCCAGGCTCGCTCCTCGCGGTTCTCCCGACATCCGACGCTCGGGCTCGACGTCCACCTTCGCCACCTTGTGACCCCGTCGAGCCGCCCGGATCATCCGCTCGGCCTCGATGAACACCCCACGAGAAATCAACGGGATCTCCTCGATCAAACTCCGCCGACGACACTTCGTGCTGCCCGGATCGAACAACTCGACTCCGAACAACACCCTCGGCAGCAGACGGTACAGCCCGGAAACGACCCGGCGATACATCGTGTACCGCTTGAAGGTGCGGTTGCAGACCACGATGTCGAATTCGCCCAGCAACGGCACGATCCGGCGTAACGCCTCGGGAGGATACTCGCCGTCAGCCGGGATGTCGAAGACCCACTCACGAGTCGCCGCCCGGTTCAGCTCCTCGAACGTGACGGCGATCCCCCGGTTGTGCTCGTGAGTCAACACCCGCACCACCTCGGGATCCTCCGCCGCCAGCCTCGAGGCGATCTCGCCCGTCTCGTCGGTGCTCGCATCGTCCAGGATCACCACCTCGAAGTCGTCGCTGCACTCGGACAACACCTCACGGCAACGACGGTAGATCGACTCGAGCGTGGCCGCCTCGTTGTAGGCAGCGATCACCAGCGAGATCGAGGGGCGGGGCATGGGCGATGTGGTGAGTGGGAGAGGGAGGCAGACGGTGTGTGGCCTACAGCGAAGCGACCACCAGTTCGAACTGGTCACCGGTTAGACCGGGGTAGATGGGCAGCGAGAGGATCTCGGCGGCGAGCCGGTTGGCCACAGGGAACTGGTCGGCAGCGTAGCCCAGCCCGGCAAGACTCGGCTGGCGGTGCAGCGGGACCGGGTAGTGGATCGCGGCACCGATCCCCGCCTCGTGCAAACCCTCCAGCAACCCGTCCCGCTCTGCACAGCGAACGACAAACAGGTGATACACGTGCTCTCCGCCGGAAGCATCCTCGAGACAACTCACCGTATCGATCGACTCCAGCGCGATGCGGTACTTCGAAGCGATCTGCCGACGCTCGTCGTTCCATCGGTCGAGGCACTCGAGTTTCACGCCGAGCACGGCGGCCTGGATCCCGTCCATCCGGTGAGTGCCACCCAGAACCTCGTGGCGGTACTTCTCGCGGCTGCCATGATCCCGCATCATCCTCAGGTTCTCGGCCAACGTATCGTCATCGGTGGTCACCGCTCCGGCGTCACCCATCGCGCCCAGGTTCTTGCTGGGGTAGAAGCTGAAGGCGGCGGCATCGCCGAGGCTGCCGACGGGGCGTCCTTCGAGCCGGGCGCCGTGAGCCTGGCAGGCGTCCTCGATCAGCAGCAGTCCGTGTCGAGCCGCCAGGGCCTGCAGCGGTGCCATCGCGACCGGTTGACCATACAGGTGCACCGGCATGATCGCCGACGTGGACGGTGACACCGCCGCGGCGACCGCATCGACGTCGACCAGGCCGGTCGATTCGACGCAATCGACAAACACCGGCGTCGCGCCGGCCAGCACGACCGCCTCGGCGTCGGCCACGAACGTGTTGACCGGGACAATCACCTCCTGGCCCTCACCAATCCCCGCCGCCCGCAGGATCAACTCCAGCGCCGCGGTGCCCGATGAGACGCCGATACAGTGCCGCGTGCCACAGGCCTCGGCGAATCGTCGCTCGAATGCCTCTACCTCCGGGCCACCGGCAAACGCGTTGGCATCGATCACACGCCGGATCACCGAGCCGATCTCGGCTTGCAGTTCAGCGTGGACCGTCGAGAGGTCGACTAGCGGAACCCGCATCGCCCTTGCCCCCCTTCTCTTTCGTCAGGAACCCAGCGAAACGAATTCGCCGCCGGCGGCCATCGACCGGTCAGCCGCCTCCAACCACTCGACCACCGCCAACCCCTCGGCACCACCGGTCAGCGGCTCGCGACCGCTGTGGATGCAATCGAGAAAATGAGCGGCCTCAACCTGCAATGCCTCGGCCCGGTCCAGCGTTGGGATGTGCACGTCGCCGGCCCGGTAGATCGGCGTCAGCGCGGTCACCTCCTCGTCGGCCAGGTCCAGCGCCACCCCCTTGTCGTAAACCCGTACCTTCTCGCTGGGCTCGACATCGTCATAGACCACCATCCGGCGGCTGCCACCGATCATCGTGCGGCGGACCTTGACCGGTGAGAGCCAACTGACACGGACCTGGGCGTGCAGACCGCTTTGGTAATGCAGATTCAGGCTCGCCATCTCGTCCCGTTCACCTCCCACATGACGGTACCCCATCGCCTGAAGACTCTCGGGACGCTCGTCAAAGAGGTACTGCAGGATCGAGAGGTCGTGGGGGGCGAGGTCCCAGACGACGTTGATGTCCTGCTGCAGCAGCCCCAGGCTGATCCGCTCGGAATCGAAGTAGTAGGGCGTCCCCAGCTCGCCGGAGTCGAGCAGTTCGCGGATCTTGCGAACCGCACCGGTGTAGAGAAACGTGTGGTCAACCATCAGCACCACGCCGGCCGAGGCGGCCAGGTCGATCAGCTGCCGCGATTCCTCGGACGTCGACGTCATCGGCTTCTCGATCAACACGTGACGACCACTCTCGATCACCCGACGTGCCAACTCGAAATGAGTCGCCACCGGAGTGGCAATCGTGACCGCGTCGATCTCCCCGCCGGCCAACAACTCCTCCACGCTGTCCGTCACGCGGATCGCGGGATAGAGCCGCGATGCAGCGGCCAGCAACTCGGGGTTCAAGTCGCAGACTGCGGTGACCTGGCAGCCCTCGAGACCGCTGAAGTTGCGGACAAGGTTCGGGCCCCAGTAGCCGTAGCCGATCACCGCGATGCGGATCGGATCGCTGGTGGGTGAATCGGGCATGTCAGAAGAGCTGGTCATGGTCTGAGGGCAATTGGTGTTTGAAGTGGCTCGGCGCGCGACATGTCATTCCGAGCGCAGCGAGGAATCTCAACCAATCTCTGATCCGGACGCCTGAGATCCTTCGCTTCGCTCAGGATGACAAGTCGAGAGTTGTCATTCCGAACGCAGTGAGGAATCTCCGCCGATCTCTGATTCTGACGCTTGAGATCCCTCGCTGCGCTCGGGATGACATTCGGACTAAGTCCTGAAAAACTTCTCGTAGGTATGAGCCGGCAGGATGTGCAACCGCCCCAGCAGCCAGATCAACGGGCTCAGGAGCTTCAATACAGGATAGTAGGTCGGGTAGTCGGTAAAGTACCTCGGTTCGTCCGCCAGGATCTGCCGCCACTCCTCGTCGCCGATCCCCTGCTTCTTCAGACCGTAACCGACAATCTCCTCGCTCTCGATCGCAGGGATATCTTCGAGTGCCCCCAAGGCCTCGTCGCGAGTCATCTCGCCGGTCCGCACCCACGCGGCAAACTCGGGGATCCTCCAGTCGATGCCGAACTTCACCCGTGAATAGTGGCACGCCAGGCCGAAGATCTCGTTGTCGAAGTGCCACCCACCGGTCCCCTGCCAACCGTACTGCTCGCCCAGGAACTCATCGATCTTCTCGCCCAGGTCATCGTAGTAGTTGGTGATCGTGAAGGTCTTGATCCGCTTCACGAAGACCCACCAGAAGAAGTGACGCAGTTCAACGTTTTCGAAGAACTTCAGCTCGATCCGGCAGAACCGCTTGATGATGGCACGCACCAGGCGGCCGTCCATGTAGTTCCACCGCAGCGGGTTGATGCCCTCGGACCGAAACGAATGGCTGTGGATGATCCACCCCACACCCTCGCGCGCCGCCGTGCGATATAGCGCGCTGACGATTCCGATATCGTCGGTCATGTCGATGTAGGGCAGCGAGGCTCGGATCGTGCAGTTGGTCAGCTCGCGAGACTCCTCCCAGTCGGCCACCACGGTGTGCAGATCGACATCGAGCCCCTCGAGCACCTGCCGCAGGTTGGTCTTGGCGATCTGCGAATCCCACCCGTTGTCAAAATGCACCGCCAACGGCCTCAGGCCCAGCTCCTTGCACTTGTACAGGCAGTAGCACGTGTCCCGCCCACCGCTGATCCCGACGATGCAGTCGTAGGTCTTGCCCCGTCCCTGACGCTTGATCTTCTCGACGATCTTCAACAGCTCGGCGTGGCCGGTGTCGGTCAGAGGGTAGAGCCGGTCGAGTTTGTCGTGCAGGTGGCAGTGGTTGCAGACCCCATCGGAATCCAGCACCACGCCGTCGATGTGGTCGTGCATCACGCAGCGAGTGCACCGGCGGAGGTCGCCGGAGGCCTCCAGCGGCACGGCACTCATACACGCTCCCGCACGCTGTCACGGCCCAGCGAGTCGATGAGTTCCTGCTGGGTGGGAAAGGTGATCAGGATTCCGCGTCGTCGTCCGTGGTAGACGAACAGGCTGCCGGCCGACACCGCCGATGCGCCCGCTTCGTGGACCGCACGGCCCAGGTCAGCCACGCTGCCGGCTCCGCCCAGGGCGATCACCGGCACTCCCACCACCGCGGTGACCTTCGAAACCAGTTCCAGGTCGTACCCCTCCCAGGTGCCGTCCCGCCTTATCGAGTTGACCAGGATCTCGCCGGCTCCCTGTTCCTGCATCCCCACCGCCACCTCGCAGACGTTGCGACCACTGCCTCGGGTTCCCCGGTGCGTGAAGACCTCGTAGTCGTCACCACTGCTCAGTGCGTCCAGCGAAACCACCACGCACTGGCTGCCGAACTTCGCCGCACACTCGGCGACCAGCCCGGGCAGCTCGAGTGCCGCGGTGTTCAGCACCACCTTGTCGGCCCCGCAGGCCAGCATCTGGCGAACCGCCTCGACATCCCGCAGCCCGCCACCCACGGCCACCGGCATCAGGCTCTCGTCACAGATCTCCTTCACCCGCTCGACGTCCGGAATCCGTCCCGCCGCGGTCGCCTCGATGTCCAGCAGGATCAGCTCATCGACATCGTTGGCGTTGAAGACCCGCACGGCGTTGATCGCACAGCCGATGTAGGTCGGATCGTCAAAACCCACGGTCTTGACGATCCCACGTTCGGTCAGCAAGAGCGTCGGGATCACGCGGACATGCGCCATCAGTCAGTCACCCGAGGTGTTGGTCTTCTCCAGGACAAATGGCCCGAGCACGATCGCGTCGAGCCCTGTAGCAAAGTACGTTCGCAACGCCTGGTGTGGTTGGCAGGCAATCGGATCGTTGTAGGCATTCAGGCTGGTATTGAGCACCATCGGCAGATCCGTGCGGCGACCCACCTCGGCAATCAGTTCATCGTACGCCGCGTTGGTGTCCGAATGCACGCTCTGCAATCGGCTGGTCCCATCAGCGTGCACCACCGCGGGAGCCTCGCGTGCTGTCTCCTCGGTCGCCGCAAAACACTGGGTCATGTAAGGAGAATCGGCATAGTCGACGAAGAAGCGTGAACCCTGCTCGTGACGGATACTCGGCGCCAGGGGCCGGAACTCCTCGCGGAACTTGATCCTCGAGTTGATCTCGTCCTTCATCTCCGCACGCCGGGGACTCGCCAGGATGCTCCGGCATCCCAACGCCCGCGGTCCGTATTCCATCCGCCCCTGGAACCAGCCCACGATCGCACCCCGCTCGATCAACTCGGCCGCCGCCACGCCCGGATCCTCGACCTCGCGGTACCCCGCACCGGCCCGATCGAGCACCTCGCGGATCTCACTGGCCGAGAATTCCGGACCCCAGAAGGCATGGCGATAGGTCGAGGGCACATCGCCCTGCCGCCTGGATTCCAGCAAGGCCGCTCCCAGGGCCAGCCCCGCATCGCTGCAAACCGGAGGCACGAACAGGTCCGACACCGCTTCGTGACCGCGGATCGTCCGGTTCATCAGGCAGTTTAAGCCCACTCCTCCGGCAATCGCGACCCGGTCCAGGCCGGTTGCTGCCAGGTGATGCTCCAGCAGGCTCACCACCGCGCGCTCCAGCTGCAGCTGGGCTGAGGCGGCCAGGTCGAAGTGGTCCTGGGTGATCTCCGTACCCGGAGACCTCGGCCGGACCGGCACGGGCAACTCGCCGTAAAGCCGTTCCTGCTTCGAGGGTGACGGCCCCTCGGAGGTGATTCCCCTCACGAAGCGATGCTGCAGCTCGTAGCCGCTGGGTGTGATCGCCAGCAGCTCGTCGAGTTCGAAGCGGGGCTCGCCGTAGGCGGCCATCCCCATCACCTTGTACTCGTCGCTGTCCCGCTGGAAGCCGAGGTACTGGGTGATGGCCGAGTAGAAGATGCCCAGCGAATTGGGCTTGTGGATCGCCTCGATCTCGACCAGACCCTGCGGCCCGCCCCGGCTGAGTGTCGTCGCTTTGCGGTCGCCCGAAAAGTCCATCGTCAGCACCAGGCCCTCGTCCCAGTCGGTGCCGTACCACGCGCTGGCGGCGTGGGCACAGTGGTGATCGACCAGCACCACCGGCGGCGCGTGTCCGAACTGGAAGGCGAAGTAGTCGTCTAGGATCTCCTCGAATCGCTCGTACGTCGCCCCGGCAAAGACCACCGCGTCAAGATCCTCGACCGCCAACCCGGCCTGGGCCAGGCAGAAGGTGATCGCGCTTCGAGGCAATTGTCCGTTGGCAAACTTGATCCCCAGGAACCGCTCCTCCTCGGCCGCCGCCACCAGCTGGCCGTCGACCATCAGCGCCGCAGCGCCGTCCTGGTTGCCAATCTTGATGCCGCCCGAGAGACCCAGGATGTTCATCGCGAACTGACCTCCAGGTGGCCACCGGCCACCACCGGCTCGAAGTGCCGATGCACCAGGCCCGCCTGCAGAACCGGCCCCCTGTGCAGCGGTCGACGTCGACTGACTGTCGGATTGCCCGATTCCCCGTTCACCAACGCCTCGCCCCATCACTCATGTGTCTTGTCCTGGTCGCCGAGCCGTCGAGTCGCCCTACGATCGCCGATTCCGAGAGCAGGACTCACATCATCATCTATCACCTGTCGGCCCAGAGGTTAGGATAACGGATCGAATCACCCCCTTGCATCAGCCGATTTTCCGGTCACCCGTTCCCGGTCCCAACCCCATCGCAGATCCTCGGCAGCACGCGTCTCATGACCGACCCCTCACCACCCACCGACCCACCCAGACTACCGGGTCCGAAACGACGACGGCTGCGGTGGCTGGCCGTCTCGCTGGGGCTACTGATCGGGTTGATGCTGGCCGAGGGTGTCGCACGGGTGCTGTTCACCAGCGGTCCGGCACGCTCGCTGGAGCCTCTGAGGGCGGCCCTGGCCGGCGAGCTGCTGCCCGAGGCCACGTTTCAGCGGTCGATCCCACAACCCTACCTGCTCTACTCGCCCGCACCCGGCCACCGTTCGAGCACCGGCGAAGTCGATCACAACATGCAGGGATACCGCGGGCGACCGGTTCAGCTGGCCAAGACGCCTGACCTCGTCCGCGTGCTCTGCCTGGGGGGTTCGACCACCTACGGCTGGCGTGTCGCGTCGGCCGAAGAGGCCTTTCCCGCTCAACTCGAAAAGCTCCTCAACAGCGGCCCCCCCGGCGGCGGCCGGGGGTACGAAGTGATCAACGCGGGTCTGCCGTTTGGGACCTCCGCCGAATTGCTGACCCACTACCACTTCAAGTTCCACTACTTCCAGCCCGACATCGTGATCATCCACACCGGAGGCAACGACGCCCTGGCACTGGATCGCGGTCACTACCATCCCGACTACAGCCACTGGCGCAAGCCGATGACGATGCCCGAGCCGTGGGGTCCGGGGGGCCGTCGGCTGCTGCAGAGCCGGCTCGCCGCCCTGGTCCTGCTGCCCCTGGTCGGTGGCTCACCACGCGGCTCGCAGACCATCGAACGACCCGCAGAGACGCCTCCCGAGAGTTCCTGGTTCCCCGCCGAACGATCCGACCGACCCGCCTTCCGACACAACATCGAGTCGCTGGTGCGGTTGGTGCTCGCCGACAAAGCCGTGCCGCTGCTGATGCCCTTCCGGCTCGAGACCCTACACGCCCTGACCTCCGACGACGCCGACCAGATCGAACACCACGCCAGGGTGCTCGAAGAGATTGCCAGGTCCGCCGGCGTGCGACTGGCCCCCTACCCCGCCTCGACCATCCCGCCCCGCGACTGGGTCGACGACTGCCACCTCTCACCGGAAGGCTGCCGCAAGAAGGCCGCCTACCTCGAACCGATCGTGCGTGAGTTGTCAGTCGGCGAGGTCGCTGACGACTGATCCAGCCCCAACTGCCAACGCTCGTACTCCGCCTCGCAGTCCTCGGCGCTGATGAACTTCTTCCAGACCAAACGGCCGCGGAATCCGTAACCCCGGTCTGCCTCGACCCGGCGGATCACGTACTGGAAGTCCCACGCCGGACGACGTGACTCGGCCTTGACCTGGAACCGATACATCGCAAACCGGATCTCGTCCCGGGCGGTCAGCATCCGGTCGAACATCATGATCAACACCATGCCGTGGTCGGCCCGGGCGAAATAGAACGGTCGGGTGAAGCGGGGGTACTCGTAGCTGGTCACGTTCCACGGCGACTTGTGCTCATCGTCAAACGGCAACCGCTTCGAGTCGCGACTGCGGTAGACTCCGCCGTTGCGGTGCAGGAAGTCGGTCCGAGGAGCATCGACGGATACCCACCCGGGCTCCGCATCGGGACCCGTGACGCCCCGGAAGTTGATCGCGATGTCGGTCAGCGGATTCATGTAGTTGGCCCAGAACAGCACCGCGTACCCGTGCTCGCCAAAGAGGGATGCGTCGCGCGGAGTACAGCGGAACCGGAAGTCGATCGCGTTGGGTGGAGCCAACGTCATCCCCATCGAGCTGTCCAGCTTCCAGGGACTGTCCTCAGACCGGCGGATCCACTCGACGGTCGTCTCGTCGATCTCCTTCAGCCGATACGGCCCGTGTCGCGGGCTGAAGTCGTTGGCCGGCCGGTGGTGGCCACTGATGACATGCTCGAAATTCAACGCCACGCGGAATGCGTCGTATTCGGGCGCGTCGCGGAGATTCAACAGCGAACGCACGCCGCTGAGCCGATTGGGAGAATACGAATTGTCCCAGGCGGCGACACGCAGGTCGCCGGCCTTCATCTCCAACACCTCGAAATCACCGCTGCCGTCGTCCTTGGGCACCTTCAACAGCGGCCGCGGAGGCGGCGACGGCCGGCGGACTCCCTCACCGACCGATGAACCGGCTGTCGTATCAGGCGGATCAGCCCCTCCACCTGCATCATCATCCCGGCAACCACAGCCGCTTGAGGTGACCATCAGCACAACGGCGAGCAACGCAAACAGCCGTGGCAGAATCTGTGAGAAGCGACTGATCATGACGTCCCGCTCCGAGCCCGTGGCAGGCGACGCCGCAGCGGCCCTGCCACGAAGAGTGCCAGGCACAGGGCCAGGGAGCCCAGCGAGACGATCGACCCGCGAGAGAAGCTCTCCGAGTCGTAGTAGACACTGATCGTGTGCTCGCCGGAGGGACAGGGCACCGCCCGCATGAACAGGTTGGCCGGGACGACGGCCTCGGGATTCCCGTCGACGGTCGACTTCCAGTCCGGTGTCCACGTGTCACTGAAAACGACCAGCCCGGCGCGAGCCAGCTTGACGCGGACGGTGACCCGATGAGCGGTCCGCTCGACCAGAGTCACCGTCTCGGTGGCGTCGCGACCGGCCACATCAGAAGCCGCACCGCCCGGACCGGGCAGGTCGACTTCGACAAACGTACCGCCGTCAAAGCCCTGTTCGATCAACGGCCGCAACAGCTCCTCCAGCGCCACCAGCAACTCCTGCTCGGATTCCGCCCCCGCCTCGAGACTCTCGAGTGATTCCACCTTCCGCCAACGATGCACGATCACCACCCGTGGCCCCGCCGATGCGTTTTCGAACAGGTCGTAGTCCACGCCCCGGTAGCTGAATACATCCTTCTTCAACGCCGGGTCACCGGCCAGATCGGCTGCGTAGCTTTGGTGAGCTCCCCGGGGACAGACGTAGTAGCGGACGCCCAGCAGATCGAGGAACTGCCGTTTGACGGGTCGGGGGGTGTCGGGTCCGAAAGCAAACACGTGCTGAAGGAAGGGCGGTTGCCCGGAGATGGCAAACAGGAAGTGGCTGTACCGACGCGGGATCAGGTCCTCGGCCCCGCCGGGTGTCTCGAACCGATCGATCGCAAAGCGGTTGAACAGCTTCGACGACTCGTCGCAGAGGCAGGCGATCCGAAAATCGCCCGGACGATCGGCGAGGGTTTCAGCAACGCGGTGCGAGGGGCCGGCCTTGTCCTTGACCGACGAAGACTCCAGCCACGGCGATCCCACCAGGAACAGCTCGATCGCCACCACTCCCAGCAATCCGGCCGCTCCCGCACCCGGTCTCTGCCTCCAGCGACCCAGTCCCAACGCCACTCCGCCCACCAGGACCGCCCCGGCGACGACAGCCAGTTCACCGGACAACTCACCGAATCGCTCGACCTGCAGATCCCACCGCGTCGCCAGCTCGCCGGCCCCCACCGACGTCTGCACCAGCGTTTGCCACCAGGCAGGCGGTTCGATGAGCCCGACCCAGCCGATGATCCCGTAGACCAATCCCGCCAGCCCCAGCCCGCTGGCGGCCGTCATCACCCAACGCCCTGTGCGACGACTCGAGTCGCCCCGCACCGCGTCGCAGCCCAACGCCGCCAGCATCGCCACGGCAAACAGCAGGAACAGCCGCAGGCTCATCGGACGCCGAAACAGGCTGAAGCCGGGCAGGTACAGGTAGCAGACCGAAAAGACCACGCCCCCCAGGCAATACGACACCAACCCCGCCGCAACCAGCGCCCACCACGCCGCCTCCAGCCGACGACGGCTGAACAGGCCGCAGGCCGCCAGCACCAGCCCGAGTGCACCGGCGTGGAACAGGACGTTCCAGTGCTGAGGGTCACCCCAGTAGGTCTCGCTCACCGGATCACCAAACAGGCCCGGCACCAGGGCTCGAGCCCAGTGCGAGGCCGGAACCGAGTGCGACTCGGCCAACGACAACGACAACTCGCCTCGATGAGCCTGGTCCATGAAGTCGACCGCCGGCCAGAGCACCGCCGCCACCAGGCCCAGTGCCAGCACCGCCGATCCCGCCGCGGTCGCCAGGCGGTTGAGATTGCTCCGGGACCAGCTCCGGGACCAGTCGACTGAAAACAGCAGCAGGTAGGCCGGGATCAGCCAGGCCATCACCAGGGTGAAGATCGGGAATCCCGCCAGGAACTGCAGTGCCAACAGCACCGCCAGCCCGGCCAGGCCTGCGGCGGTCCTCCGCACCGCCAGGCCATCCACTCGAGCCAGGATCCAGGGCCACCAGGCGATCGCGTACACGATCATCGCCTGGCCCTCGTGGAAGTGAACCAGCCCCGTGCCGCCTCCCACAAACACCATCGCCGCCACCGCACACGCCTCGCTCGAATACCCGCGGCCGCGGCAGTACCGCCAGATCCCGATTCCCGCCAGCAGGGTGTGGCCCACGATCAGCAGGCAGAACGCCCGCTCGGTCGAAAGCAGCAGGTGGATCAAGTTGGGAGGATACAGCACTCCCTGCTGCACGCTGGTCAGCAACGGCACACCGCAATCGGTGTAGGGGTTCCAGTGAGGAATCGTCCCCCGACCCAACATCTCGAACGCCACGTCGGCCAGCGGGTAGGCGAAGAGGTAGAAGTCGCCGTCCCGCTCGGCGGGGGCGACGCCGTCGGCGACGAACAGGTAGCGGCCGAAGAGCGCCAGCCACAGGCCCAGCGGGACCAGAGCCAGCAGCCAGTCGCGACGTGACATCACCGATCGAATCTCCCGCAGACCACCCCCCTCAGCTGCGACATCCGAAAACGACTCAAGCCGCACCCGGTGCGAAAGCCTCACACGTCATACCCAGCGACTGGGCCACCGCCTGGTTGGTCACCTTCCCCGCGTGAACGTTGACCGCCTCGGCCAAACCGGGGTCGGCTGCGGTGGCCATTTCGAGACCGTCGCTGACGATCCGCTGGACGTAGGGAAACGTCACGTTGCACAACGCATAGGTGCTGGTCCGGCCCACCGCTCCGGGCATGTTCGTCACGCAGTAGTGCACGATTCCCTGTTCGATATACGTCGGTTCCGAGTGCGTCGTGGGTCGAGCCGTTTCCACGCAGCCTCCCTGGTCGATCGCCACGTCGATGATCACCGCGCCCGGCTTCATCCGACCCAGGTCCTCGGCCGAGACCAGCTGCGGAGCCCGAGCTCCGGCAATCAACACCCCCCCGATCACCAGGTCGGCCAACGCCAGCTGCTCGCGGATCGTGTGCCGATCGCTGAACATCGTGTTGACGTTGGCCGGCATGATGTCCTCGAGGTACCTCAAGCGGTCGACGTTGATATCGAGGATCGCCACGCTGGCCTGGAAGCCCGCGGCGATCTGGGCGGCGTTCTTGCCGACCACGCCGCCGCCGAGGATCACGATGTGAGCCGGCCTCACGCCGGGCACACCACCCAACAGGATCCCGCGACCCTCCTGGGGCCGTTCCAGAAACTTGGCACCCTCCTGGATGCTCATCCGGCCCGCCACCTCGCTCATCGGCGTCAGGCACGGCAGATCGCCGTTACGTCCCCGCAGGGTCTCGTATGCCACCGCCGTCGCTCCCGATTCGATCACCCCGCGAGTCAACTCCTCGTCGGCAGCAAAATGGAAGTAGGTCATCAGCAACTGGCCCGATCGCAGTTGCTCGATCTCGGTCGGCTGGGGCTCCTTGACCTTGATCACCACCCCCGCCTCGGCCCAGACCTGCTCGGATGACTCGACGATCTCGGCACCGCAGGCGAGGTACTCGTCATCGGGAATCCCGCTCCCCTGCCCGGCTCGAGTTTCGACCAGGACCCGGTGCCCAGCCTGGACCAGCTCCTCGACACCCACCGGCAACATCGCCACGCGGTATTCGTCCTGCTTGATCTCCCGCGGTACGCCGACAATCATGACTGCGACTCCTACCTTCACGCCTGCACGTCATCAAACACCAGTTGCTGCCCTGCGACAAGGCGGCTTGATCGCTCGACATGAACTCAATAGACCCGTCACCCCAGAGCCCCTGGCCGGACGCGGCCGCAGCCGAGTACGGCTCGGTCGAGACGCTCGCCGCGGGCGAGCTGATCCGCCTGGCATTGGCCGAAGACCTCGGCGAAGCCGGAGACCTGACCGCAGAGGCACTGATCGACGAGACGGCCGTGGGACGGGTCGAGATCCGCTCTGGCAACGGCGGAACCGTCTGCGGATTGCCCGTCGTCACGCAGCTCTTCGAAACTCTCTCGCCGCAGGTCCAGGTCACTCATCACGTGCGTGACGGACAAGCCGTCGACGGACCCACCCGCCTGGCCACGCTCGAGGGGCCGGTCCGCGGGCTGCTGGCCGGAGAACGCACGGCACTGAACTTCCTGGGCTACCTCTCGAGCATCGCCACCCAGACCGCCAACTGCGTCGAAGCCCTGGCCGGGTCCGCCGCCGAGGTGCTCGATACCCGCAAGACCCTGCCCGGCTGGCGGAGACTGGCCAAGTACGCGGTCGCCTGCGGAGGCGGAACCAACCACCGCATGGGACTCTTCGATGCGGTCCTGATCAAGGACAACCACCTGGCCAGCCGAGGCGACACGGGCAATGTCGCCGCGGCGGTCACCGCCGCACAGGCCGCCTTTGACGTCGACGTGCCCGTGCAGGTCGAAGTCGATACGCTCGAACAACTCGCCCAGGCACTCGACGCTCTGCCGGATATGGTGCTGCTGGACAACATGACGACCGAGCAACTGGCGCGGGCCGTGGAGATCCGCAACCAGCAGGCCCCCACCGTCGTGCTCGAAGCTTCCGGAGGCATCACGCTCGAATCACTCGCGACTGTCGCCGGCACCGGAGTCGACCGGATCAGCATCGGGGCACTGACCCACTCGGTGACCAACTGGGACGTCGGCTTCGACTGGATCGACTGAGACGGCCCAGGGGTAGCTCGCGGCGGACCAGCAACAGGCTGTAGAACTCAGAGTCTGGGGTCAGACGCCGCCCACAGAAAGTCCCGCTCCACCCAGAACGGCACGCAGGCGGGGCCTGACCCCGTCCCGCGAGAGTTGGCGGTTGGAATAAAGGGTTCAGGCCCCGCC
>CAUZEQ010000023.1:0-28579 GCA_963578885.1 Planctomycetota bacterium | reverse complement strand
CGCGACATCGTGACCGTCACCGGGTTGCCCGTCTCGCTGCGGTACTGCTCGAGCCGGTGGTAGATCTGGTGACTGTCGGCGACCAGGCCGCCGGGACTGTCGATCGCCAGCACCAGGCCCCGAACCGACTCGTCCTCCTCGACCAGGTCGATCATCGAGATCACCCGGCCGGTCAACGGCGGCATGATGACTCCGGTGATCGGCACCACCGCCAGCTTGTATTGTGCGTCGGCATCGCCCGAATGATGCACCTCGCGAGGACCACCGCCTCGAGTCGCCTGCCACAGACGGTACTGGCCCCAGTTGACTCCCAGCGACACCAACAGCAGCACCGCCACCGCCCAGCGAGTCACTCGCCAAAACCGCGACCAAAGCGAACACCGCGAAGACCGCCCCGAGCAGGTTCCGCCGAGACCACTCGAGGCATCGGATCGGTCTTGCGAATCGGCAGCGGCCCCCGAGGACGCCTCAACCGCTTCCGCGGAAGCGGGACTCGCTTCGTGATCCGACGATGCGCCGCTCATCAACGCTCCCTCTCCATGCTCCCCAACATCAGACCAACACAATGGGGCGACTCTGCCGGTTAATCCAGTCGTGACGGTTCCGCCGGTGCTGACAATCGACACCGGCGGTTCGGTTCACCCCAATCAAAACGGTTGTTCCAGTCTGTACGGCTGGCGCGGCATGGGTCGATACCGACAGCGGATGCTGCCACCGCGGTCAAACGACGCGGGCCAGGCAGAGACGCCACAACCACGCGCACGGCTCGAATGGCCCGATTATCGGCCACCATCTCGACTCGTGCAATGACCAGTCAGAGCCGAGGGGGACGGGTGCGATGCTTCGAAAGACGACACGCACGGGGACGTGGCTGAGCGTCTGCGGCGCCATACTGGGGATCTGCCTGGGAGCCTGCCTGACACGGCCCTCTCTTGCCGAGGACCCTTCACGGAAAACGTCGAAAACAGCCAAGCTGGCCAAAAAGACCCAGTCGACGTTTCGGCTGACGTTCCCGGTGCCGACACTGCTGAAACGCCTGGCCGCCGGGCCGGCACCGGCTCCCCAGCCAGCCCCCTCGGACGCCGTCGTCGAGGAGCTTCGGGAGATATACCGGCAGAACGGTCTGGCCATGCCGCCGATGACACTCGAAGGACTCGACCGCCGACAACAGGGCCTCGCAACACCCTCGAGAGTCACGCCCACCGAACACCTTGCACCGGCCGCACCCCCCGCCCTGCCGCCGATGCCGAGTGTCAAGTTTCTACCCGGCGCCCTCGACACACCGAAGCTGGCCCCCAAACCCAAGCCCAGTCCCACCCTCCATCCGACCCCCAATCCCACTCACGTCCAGGCCACTCTCAAGCAGTTCCGCCAGCGTGAACAGATCAACGGCCGTCGCCACCGAGGAGGACTCAAGGGGTTCTGCCCGGTCGCCTTGAAAGACCGCCGCGAACTGGTCGATGGACGCCCCGAGTTCAACGCCACGCATCGGGGACGCATGATCCTGTTCTCCTCAGGAAAAGCTCGCACCGCGTTCCTGGCCCGCCCCGAGGCCTACCTGCCTGTGGCCGGAGGCACCGACCTGGTCAGTGCCAGCCATCGACGTCCTCGCATGGGACAACTCGACTTCGCCACCTGGTACAAGGGTCGCCTGTACCTGTTCGCGACGAAGGCCAACCTGGCCGAGTTCCAGCAGCAGCCGGATCGCTTCGACCGCTAGCAGCCCGTTGAAGAACTCGGACCCTGGGGTCAGACGCCGCCCACAACGGGGTTTGCTCCACCTGTCGCGTTTCACAGGCGGGGCCTGACCCCTTCTTCGAGTTGCAACGAGTGCTGGTTGAAAAGGGGTCAGGCCCCGCCTGCGTGCCGTTCTGGGTGGAGCGGGACTTTCTGTGGGTCCGCCGAAGGCGGATCTGACCCCGTCCCATCCCCAAACTTGTGTTTTTCAACGGACCGCGAGCCCCCCGCCTGCCCCCCGCCAACGCGAGGTAGCCGGCTCCTGCTATAACCTCGCGGGGCAATTGTCCTGTGGCCCGTATCAGCTACAGTTGAGTTATCAACCCGAAGAGCTCCCCTGGCTGTGTGTGTCCCATGCCTGTGCCCCGCGTCGCGATCGTCGGCCGACCGAATGTCGGCAAGAGTTCGCTGCTGAACTGGCTGGCACGGCGACGTGTGTCGGTGGTCGATCCGACGGCCGGAGTCACCCGCGATCGGGTCACCTTCGTGATCCAGGCTGGTGAACGGTACGTCGAGCTGGTCGACACCGGCGGCATCGGACTCTACGACACCGATCAGCTCGAGGACCAGATCGAGCGGCAGATCCAGGTGGGGATCGACGAGGCCCAGTTGCTGATGTTTGTCGTCGACGGACAGCAGGGCATCACACCGATGGACCGCGAGGTCGCCAGGCGGCTCAGGCCGCTGAAGAAACCGACGATGCTGGTGGTCAACAAGTGCGATTCGCCTCGGACCGACCAAGAGGCTCCCGCGTTCCTGGAACTGATCGACGTCCCGTTGGTCGCCACCAGCGTCATCGGGCACCGCCACCGCTCAGAACTGCTGGCGACACTGCTCGAGGTGCTGCCGCCGGCGGACCCCGACGAGGCCGACTGCGGGCAGGGGATGACCGCCGACCCGGAACTGAAACTGGCGATGGTCGGGCGACGCAACGTCGGCAAGAGCACCTTCATCAACGCGTTGGCCGAAGACGAACGGGTGATCACCAGCGAGGTGCCCGGCACGACCCGCGACAGCATCGACGTGAGATTCGAAATGGACGGACGGTCGTTTGTCGCCATCGATACGCCCGGGGTCAGGAAGCGCAAGAGCATCGCCACCGACATCGAGTTCTACGGGCTCGTGAGATCCCAACGGAGCATCCGCAGGGCCGACGTGGTGCTGATGTTCTTTGATTCGCAGGAGACGATTTCGAGAGTCGACAAGCAGCTGGTCGAGAGCATTGTCGAATCGCACACGCCCTGCGTGCTGGTCGTCAACAAGTGGGACCTCGCGCTCAAGGCCGAGATGACGATGGCGCGGTGGTCGGAGTACCTGATCACGACCTTCAGCATGCTCAGATTCGCGCCGGTGGCGTTCGTGACTGCCGAGACCGGCCACAACGCCCGCAAGTTGATCAACCTGGCCCAGTCGGTCTTCAAGCAGGCTGGCGAGCGGGTCAGCACCGGGCGACTCAATCGCATCGTCCGAGCCGCGGTCGCTGCCAACCAGCCTCCCCGCCGGAAGAACCGACAGCCCAAGATCTACTATGCCACCCAGGTCGACATCTGCCCGCCGACCATCGTGCTCAAATGCAATCACCCCCAGCTGTTCTCACCCAGCTGGACACGCTACCTGCTGGGGGTTTTCCGCGAGGAACTGCCGTTCCGCGAAGTGCCGATCAAGATCCTGATGAGAGCCCGGCAGCAGGACGAAGAGACCACTCCGGCGTTGAACGAGCGCTCCGAAACCGACTCCGTCGAATCGGACTGAAGCGGGCCGCCGCCGGGGTGGTGGACAGGCCGCGGTGGCATGGATTAGTGTGAGTCTCCCGAGCGGTTCGCGGCGGCCGATCGCTGTCCCACCTGACGGAGTCTTTCGATGCCTCGCAGCTCCCGCATGCTGGTCCTCGCCCTGGCCCTCTGGGGGCTCTCCCAGGCCCCGCCCGCGACAGCAGCCGACGCGAAGGCCGTCGAGTCGCTCCGCAAGGAAGTCGCCGGCCGGGGCTTCCTGGTTGCCAGCATCAAGCAGAAGCGTGGCGACTGGGACCTGGTGCTGATGAGGCCCGACGGATCCGGGCAGCGGAAACTGACCGATACCCCCGACTGGAGCGAGGCCGCTCCACGATGGTCACCCGAGGGCCGGAGAATGCTGTACCGTCGCATCAAGGCCGGCACCGTGATCAGCCACGACCGCTGGGGCTTCCAGGGCGAATTGGTGATCGCCGATGCCCTGGCACGAAACGGACGTGTGCTGGGGAAACACACGTGGGGCTGCTGGAGCCCCGATGGCAAACAGATCTCCACCCTCTCGCTCAAGGGAATCGAAGTCATTGACCTGGCGACCTCGAAGGTCACGAGACGGTTGAGTCGAGCCGGGTACTTCCAGCAACTGTTCTGGTCGCCGGATGGCAAGTGGTTCTGCGGCACCGCCAACGTCGGTGGAGAACTCTGGACCATCGTCCGCATGGACGTCGTGACCGGGAAATGGAACGTCGTCAGCCGCTTCCGCAACTGCACACCCGACTGGGCACCCGACTCGAAACAGGTCATCTTCAGCAACCGGCCCAGCAACCAGCAGGGGTACGGGTGGACCCAGCTGTGGATCGCACCGGGCGAAGGCAGCAAACGCCGCATGATCTACGGAGAGGACAACCGTCACATCTATGGCGGAGCACTCTCGCCCGACGGTCGCTACGTCGTGTTCACTCGCTGTCCCAAGGACGGAGGCGGCTCCGAGCGAGCCGGGGCGCCGGGAGGACTGATGAGGTTGGCCGATGCGCCGATCATCGGCGGAAACAGCCCCTCGCTGCGGAAACTGCACCCCCGTGCCCACGAGGGACCGGTGCTCAAACTGCCGGACCTCTGGGAACCTCACTGGACCTACACCGACGTCACCGCAAAACGGTAGACTCGCTGGAATTGACCCGACATGCCCCACAGCGAGACGCCGGCGATGGAACCGGTTGACGGGCCGGTTTCCGAATCGGCAGCGACTGGTCGCCCGTCGGGACCTGCCCTAGCCAGAATCATCCTCCTGGGTGTGATCGTCGCGGGCTTGGCCGCGATCGCAGTCGCCACCGCGCTACGGAACTCCGACACGACAACCGCCTCGGCCGATTCCCGCGACACGCTTGCCATGACCGCGGTCGCCGGTGAGGTGCACACGGCCGGCCGATTTGAAGTCACCGCGAAGCTGGTCGAACTGCCCGGGAAGTTCCTCGCCAACGATGGACTGTACAACTACGCCTTCGTGCTGAAGTACGAAGTGCTCGAGGTCCACCGCAGCGAGGGAGAAGTCGGCTCGACACTCTTCGTGGCCCACTACAACCCTCGCAAGAAACGTGCCCGGGTCGCCGACGAGTTCTACTCGAACCTCGGAGGAAACCTCGAACGGTTCCGCGCCGGAGACGTGCACCGACTCGCTCTCGAGCAACCCTGGGACCAGCACTACATCGGGCCACTGGTCGACCGCTACCACAAGCTGGCCGACAAGAGGATCTACTGGGCCATCTGGAGCAACTCCGTGGGCAACGGTGGCTGAACCGCCGTTACTTGCGGCGGAAATAGCTGTTCCAGACCAGGAACAGCAGGATCGGTGAGGCGATCAGCGTCAGGCTGAGGTCCATGATCTGAAAGACCTTCAGCGACTTGGGCAGCACGAACAGGTCGATCACCACCGGCACGATCACGCTCCAGCACACCAGGATCATCCCGATCTGACGCGTCTTGTACTCGGCCGCCTTCGCCTCGGAACTGCCCGGCACCACCACCTCAGCCTTCCGCTCAGCCTTCGTCTTCGTCTTCTTCTTCGCCACCGTTCCCGCATCAGCAACCGACTCCTCATCCGCTTCCAGCCCGGCGTAGAACTTTGCGATGCCCTGGTTGATCGACAGCGGGCTGGCAATCAGTCTCCGCATCGGTACGCCCACGCGGAGCCGCAGTTCGTCCTCGAGATCGTGAGTCGGTTCGTCGACACATGCCACCAGCAGCATGTCGTCGTCGACAAACAGCGGCAGGATCGTGTTCCGACGTGCGAGGCCTCGAGGGATCTTGGCCAGGATCGAGTCGTCGGGGGTGAGTTGTTCGAGGTCGACGTAGGGCAGCCCGAGCTCCATGGCCAGGGCTTCGGCGGCGACCTCGGCATCAACCAGTTTCATCTGCACGACGGCATCCCTGAGCGAAAGCCCTCGCCGATCGGAAAAATCCTCGGCCTCCTGGACCTGCTCCCGGCTCAGTCCTCCGCTGCGGACCAGGGTCTGAGCGATCGTCGGACGGATCTGCTCCTCGTCCTCATCGTACACACGACCCAAACCCTCGTCGTAGTCACGCTTCCGCTCGGGATCGGTCAGGCACAGCATCGCCTTGGCAAGATCGTTGAGCAGTTCCTGGGACTCGAGCTGGTAGGTCCCCGACGCGTACTTGCGGACGTGGCCGTTGAGCTTCTTGTAGTGGCCGCGGATCTTCTCGACATCGTCCTCGAACATCACCAGCCGCAACAGCGAGTACTGGTCCGGCGGCCGGGGGATCTCCTCGGAAATACCCAGCCAGTCCTTGTAGACATCCAGTGGCACGTCTCGACTTCCCCGAACGCCAATCCACCCCGCCCACCACAGCCCGCCCACCGAAGCGGCCCGGACTACTCGACCACGTATCCCTCGGCCAAGGCCTCGAACGAAGTCACGCCGTCGACATCGAGACCCATATCGCGGACGATTTCGATCGACGCGGCGTTATTGCTGGTCAATTCCTTGGCCGTGCAACTGATGCGACCCGAGGAGTCGTAGGCATAGGTCACCTCGACCGGAGACCCCTTGGGCAGGTCCGGCGGCAGGTTGGTGATCCAGAAGTCTCCGATCGTCGCACACGCCTCCAGATCCTCGACCTCGCCTTCGAGAACCGTCACGTGGATCCGCTGCTGATTGTCCGAGGTCGTGGCGAACTTGCGGGTGACGTCAAAGGGGAGCCCGGTGTTCCGGGAGATCATGATGTGATTCTTCTTCTGCTGGTCCTTGGGGTCGGTGACCTTGGTGCCCAGCGAGTGCGAGTTGACGTCGGAGGTCGAGACGCTGCGGAGCCGGTTGATGATCGCCTTGCCCATCCGCGTCTCGCCACCGGTGGCTCGAGCCTCCAGAATCGCGGCGTGGATCGCCGCCCCGTGACCCACGGCCTTCTCGGGATGCACGTCCCGGTTGGGCGACTGCTGACAGATATCCGTGAGCATCTTCTCGACGACCGGCATGTGAGTCGAACCGCCGACGAGGACCAGTTCGTCGAGTTCACCGGGGCCGACGCCGGACTGTTCGAGCACCAGCACCGTCGTGGTCTTGGTCCGCTCGAGCAGATCGGCCGTCAGACGCTCGAACTCGCCCCGGGTGACCGAGACCGTCATCGTGTTGCCCTGGTAATAGACCTCGATCGGCACCTGGGCACTCTCGGAGAGCCGACGCTTGGCGTCCTCGCAGTCCTGGGTCAACTGCCTCAGGCCGATGGGATCATCGCGAGGATCCATCTCGAACCGCTTGATGAACTCGTCGGCCACGTGATCCACCAGCCGCCGACTCCAGTCCAGCCCGCCCAGCATCACGTCCCCGTCGGTGGCCAGTACCTTGAACTGCGTCGGCGAGTAGCGGACCACCGTGACATCAAACGTGCCTCCCCCCAGGTCATACACCAGGATCGTCCGCTCGGTCTGCTCGAGGTCCATCCGACCCAGTTCGCCCTTCTCCCAGGCATGAGCCAGCGTCGCCGCCGTCGGCTCGTTGATGATGTCAATCACGTTCAGACCCGCGATGCGACCGGCGTCCTGGGTCGCCTTGCGGCGGATGTCGTTGAAGTAATACGGGACCGTGATCACAGCGTTGCCGATCGGACCAATCTTCTGCTCGGCGTCCTGTTTGAGCTTCTTGAGGATCAGGGCCGAAACGAATTCGGGGGTCAGCTTCCGGTCCTGGTAGACCACGTGGAAGTCCTTGTTCCCCATCTCCCGCTTGATCGCCTCGACGATCCGGTCCGGTGCCTCCTCGGCAATCCGTGCAAATGAGGGCCCGACCACCACACGCTCAGCGTCGCCCAGCAAGACGACCGAGGGGGTAGTGTCCAGGTCGTCGACATTGACGATCGCCCGCGGGTTGCCGTCGTCGTCGAGTTGAGCGATCGATGAATACGTGGTGCCCAGGTCGATTCCGACGGTCTGACCTTCAACGAGATTTACGGCCATTCTCTGTGTCCTTTACGCAACAGCAGGCGAATCCAGGGTGAGTAGCGGCGGCAGTCCTCTGGATCAACTTGACCGCAAGAGCGACCGACACCGATCCATTGTGTCACTCCTCGCGGGCCGATTCAAGTTGCCAACCCGAGACCAGCCGCCCGTCCCGCCACGGCCCTCGCTCCGGGACGATACCTACTTCCGGTTCAGGCCGAACTCGATCGACATCAACGGCGACGACCAACCAATATCCTTCAGCGGAAACGTGGCGTCGCCGAATTCAAAGTCACTGACCAGTATCTTCGACTCCAGCGCCTTGCTCGCAAACGCACGCCAGGCCTTCTCGAATTGGACGCGGAACCGATCGGTCTGTAGCCTGCGGTCGGTGATCTCGACCCCCGCAGACAATCTGCCGCTCATCGTGATCTTCGCCTGCGACGGAAAACTGATCTCCAGCGGCTGACCACCCGCCTGGCCACGCTTCAGCAGCTTCAGCAGCTTCAATTTCGCCGTGTGCTCCAACGCCAGGTCGAACACCGCCAGAGGCTTCCAGTCACCGTCGCTACGGGTCGACACGATCAGCCGAGCACCGGGCATCCTGAACCGGAACCCCATCGGAGCACGAAATACTGAGGCCGATTCGTCGGTCGGAATGATCGAGATCGGTTGTGTCAGAGCAAACTCGGTCCGCAACTCGGTCGTCGACGGCAACGCGGTAATCGCCGGAATCACCTTCGACAACTCGGCCCGATCACCCAGTTTTTGGACCAGAGGCTCGGGTGTGTCGCGGACATCGACTCGCGCCATGCCTCCGCCGATCGCGATCCGGGTCAGGGGATCGAGCAGGTCCGGAGCAAAACCAAGCTGCAGGATCTGAGTTTGTGGAACCCGCTTGATCAGGTCCTTGACCTGGACCAACTCCCGCGGCTTGGCCACGGGGGCCGAGGGGTCATTCGCGGCGACGGTCAGGCCCATCGCGACGGAGAGCCCACTCTTGTCGAGCACCAGCGCCTCGGGCCAGAGCCTGATACGTGGCTGGAAGACCGGCAACGGCCAGAGACTGCTCAACACGCCCAAAGCGTCAGACTCCGCCAGTTGCTGTTCCATCTCGGTCAGCAGCGACGGCACCAACTCGCGGATCTTCTTCACCACCAACTCCCGCTCATCCGCCAGTCCACTGACAATCGCATCGAGGTAGCTCGAGCCCGGCGTAGCCCCGGTGGTCTCGATCGCCTCCGGACCCTGCACCTCGTACTGATCCTCGGAAATCTTGAAGCTCGTGCTCTTCAGCCCCAGGCTCAGCCGCCGCTCGACCACCGACGGCTTGACCACGAATTCCAACAGCACGGGTTTCTTGTGCGCGATGAGGATCTGGCTGGCACTGGTGGCCGGCACCTTGGTCGTTCGACTCTTCTCGACCAACTGCGTTCTGCCGTTGATCCGCTTGGAGGTGAGGTTGACTCGGACGATCCGCGTCCGCGCGATCACGATCGTGATCTTCTTCAAGGTCAACCGCACGAGCAACGTGCCGTCATCTCGAGTCGACAGTTCGGCCGCGGAGATTTCCCCCCGGTAGGTAATCCCATCGAAAGTCGCCTCGTTGTAGTACTTCTTCTTCTTCTTCAGCGTCACCTTGACGTCATCCTGGACCGTCACCGGATCGAGTTTTCCCGAGAGGAAGTCATCGGGGACGGCGGTGGGGATCGCCGCGGCGATCGCGTCAATCATCTTGCTGCCGACTCGCAGGTAGGCCGCTCCACCGATGTGAGCCACCGGGACAAAGGGCATCAGATCCGCGGGCAGCGGTGTGCCTCGAGCCACCAGCTTGACCTCGGCACCGGGAAACGGTTGCCGCGGGTTCTTCAGCCAACTCTCCAACGCCTCGCTGTCGTAAGCCAGCTGCCAGACCCCGTGTGCGGCGAATTCCGGCTCGTCGTATCGCACCCGCCCGCCGGCCTTCTTCAAAGCCGCCACCATCTCGCGAGCGCGTTCGGGATAGACAACCCGGTCCTTGGCCCCATGCACAACCCAGATCGGCAGGTCCTTGAGTACCGCCACGCGGGTCGTATCACCGCCACCGGAAACCGGAACCACCGCTGCCCAGCGAGACGGGTTCTCGATCGCCAGGCTCCAGGCTCCGTAAGCCCCCATCGACCACCCCGTCACGATCTCGCGGCAACGATCGACGCTGTAGTCCCGTTCGACCTGGTCGAGGATCTTCAGAGCGCGGACGGCATCGGGCGAACCGGCCTGCCATCGCTCGAGGTATCGAAGACCTTCAGTCGTCTCGCACTGAGGGAATACCACGATGAAGGGATACTCGGCCGCGCGGGCCCGCACGTAGGGGCCCAGCCCGGCACGGACCTGCTTCGCACCATCTCGACCGCAGTCCTCGGATCCGTGCAGGTACAGGATCGTGGGGTACTTCTTCTGCTTGTCATAACCGGCCGGCAGGAAGACCTGGTACTTGTGACGCCCCTGATCGTCCTCGTAGACCCTCTCCAGAAAACGGCCCTGCGGCTCGGATTCGGTGGCGTCCTGGGCGAATAGTGGTGAGGTGAAACACAGGGCGAGAGCGACCAGTGGCACAGACCACCCGGGCCAGATCAGCCTGCGACCATCCGCTGGAAAACGGTATAGCATTTCCAACACTCCACCCCACGTTGCAGCAGCCGCTTGACGGCCGGACCGTTTCCCACCGCATTCGCAAACTCCGCTCCCCTCCCCTGTAACCGCAGCGCGGTTCGCTGTCAACAAGATAGCCGCGACAGGGCCGCTGTGGGTCGAGTTGAGCGAGAAAACCGTCGGCCTGTAGCGGTATCGGGGCCGCTGCCGGCACCGGTTCAGGACTCGACGTTTTGCTGCTTCAGTCGACCGCGGGCACGTGCCAGAGTGGGTCCGATCGAATTCTCGGCAATGCCCAGCGACTCGCCAATCTCGGCGTAACTGCGGCCCTCGAGATGGAACAGACGCACCACCGACGCGTCTCGCTCGTTCAACCCCCCCAGCATCGACTCCACCTCGTCACTGTCATCGATCCGCTGCTCGTGGACCGGTCCCGAACCGGCCTGGTCCAACGACGCATGGTGAGCCGGCACGTGGCCCAGGGCCTCCGCCTTGCGACGACGTGCCATCTCGCGGACCACAACTCGCCGGGCAATCACCGCCAAGTAGGTCGCCAGAGAACACCGGGCACGGAATCGCCGCAACGCCGCAAAGTCGTCGGCCAGCAAAGCCAGAAAGACCTCGGCACACAAATCGTCGATGTCGTCCGACGTGAGCCTCACGCTGCGGGCGTGAGCCGTGTGGTTGACCACGTGCACGAACAGACCGATGAAGCGGTCTACGAAATCACGCCAGGCGCCCGGGTGATGTTCCAGGCAACGGGCCAGCAGACTGCGGTCGACTTCTGTCAGTGCCAACGGATTACCAGACGCCCAACGGGTGAAGCTGGAAAAATGACTCGGACCCCCGCCGGCGGAAACTGTAGTCAGAGCCCAGACCTGAGGCAAGATGGGTCTGGATTGTGCCGACATAAACTGTGTTGTCACACGATGTTGACACGCACCGGCCACTGTGTGTGGCCACTTGACACCTGACTGGCTGCACCACTACGATCCGCTGTCGAACGTCGGAATCTCGGATAGCAGACACCCCACGCCGTCGACCAGGTGACCGGTTTCCCGGGGTCGGGGCCGCGTCCGCACGGAATTGCAAAGGGATCAATATGACGCACGTCGTCGCCGAACCGTGTTTCAACTGCAAGTACACCGACTGCGTGGTGGTTTGTCCGGTCGAGTGTTTCTACGAGGGTGAATCGATGCTGTACATCCATCCGGATGAATGCATCGACTGCGAGGCGTGTGTGCCGGAGTGTCCGGTGGAGGCGATTTTCCTCGATGAGAACCTGCCGAGCGAATGGGAAGGGTTCACCCAGCTCAACGTCGACATGTGCAACGATCCCGATCCCCCGCTGCCGGTGATCACCGAGAAGAAGGAACCACTGGCGGATTCCTAGGCCACGAGGAGGGTGAGGGGTCATGATCGACCCAGGGACACTCCGCAACGCCAAGGACCTCAAACCGCACCTCGATCGGTTCTGGTCCGTCTCGGCCACCGCGCTTGATCAACTTGACCAACTTGATCAACTCGGACAGGACGCCGACCCCTCAACCGGGGCGCCCGTCTTCACCGTCGACGGACGCTACACGTCACGGGGCTGGACCGAGTGGACCCAGGGCTTTCAGTTCGGATCCGCCCTGCTGCAGTTCGACGCCACCGGTGAAGAACGGTTCCTGGAGTCGGGCCGGGCCGACACTCTGGCCCACATGCCCGTTCACCTGACGCATGTCGGAGTCCACGACCACGGCTTCAACAACCTCAGCACCTACGGCAATCTCTGGCGACTCGCACGCGAGGGTCGATTCGAGGCCTCCGCCGCCGAGTTGGCCGGCTGGGAGCTGGCATTGAAGGTCAGCGGAGCCGTGCAGGCGGTCCGCTGGAGCAGCACCGCTGACGGCGACGGGTTCATCTACTCGTTCAACGGACCCCACTCGCTGTTCGCCGACACCATCCGCAGCCTCCGCTCACTCGCACTCGCCCACCAGCTCGGACACCGGCTGCTGGGTGAACACGACGAGCCGATCGGGCTGCTGCAACGGCTCGTCGCTCACGCAAGAACCACCGCCCGCTACAACGTCTACTTCGGAGAGGGCCGCGACCGCTACGACGTGCGAGGCCGAGTGGCTCACGAGAGCCTCTTCAATACCAACGACGGCCGATACCGCTGTGCCTCGACCCAGCAGGGCTACTCGCCCTATACCACCTGGACCCGCGGCCTGGCCTGGATCATGCTCGGCTACGCCGAACTGCTCGAGTTCCTCGATTCGCTCGACGATGCCGATCTCGATCCGCTCGGAGGACGCCAGCCGATCGCCGAGATGATGCTGCGGACGGCTCGGGCCAGCTGTGACTACTACATCGAATCGACCCCCACCGACGGCGTCCCCTACTGGGACACCGGGGCGCCGGGGTTGGCCCGGATGCCCGGACACGACCAACGACCCGCCGACCCCGACAACGACCACGAACCCGTCGACAGCTCCGCCGCAGCGATCGCTTGCCAGGCACTGCTGAGGCTGGGACGGGTGCTCGAGGAGTCCGACTCCGACCTGTCGCACCGATACACGCAGGCCGGACTCGCCACACTCGCCACGCTGCTCGAAGAACCCTATCTCTCGACCGATCCCCAACACCAGGGCCTGCTCGTGCACGCCGTCTACCACCGGCCCAATGGCTGGGATCATGTGCCGGAGGGTTCGACGATCCCTCGAGGAGAATCGTGCCTCTGGGGCGACTACCACCTCCGTGAAGCCGCACTCTACGTCGGACGACTCGCCGATGGCCGCGACCTCACCTTCTTCGGAGCCGACGCCGGAGACCCCTCATGAACCAACCGATCGGGCCCGTGGCTCTGATCACCGGAGGTACCCGAGGCATCGGGCTGGGGATCGCCCGGTCGCTGGCCGCCGAGGGCTGGAGACTGGCACTGGGAGGACTGAGAGCACTCGAAGAGGTGGCTGCGGTGGCTGACGTGTTCGGGGCCTTCGAGGCCGAGGGGGTCGAGGTCTGCTACTGCCGCGGGGATGTCGCCGATGCGAAGGACCGGTCGAGAATCGTCGAGGAGGTCCGCGAACGGTTCGGAGCTCTGCAGCTGCTGGTCAACAACGCCGGGATCACCTCGCCGGGACGTCGAGACATCCTCGATGCCGAAGAAGATGACTTCGATCGCGTCCTGGACGTCAATCTCAAGGGACCCTTCTTCCTCACACAATTGTGCGCACGATGGATGATCCAGCAGCACGACGCCGACCCGGGCTTCCAGGGCACCATCGTCAACATCTCGTCGGTCTCGGGCGAGGTGGTGTCGATTCACCGAGGTGATTACTGCCTGAGCAAGTCGGCGACCCGGATGGCCACCCGCCTGTGGGCCGTCAGGATGGCACCCCACGCGGTCTCGGTCTACGAAGTGCAACCCGGCATCATTCACAGCGACATGACCGAAGGGGTAACCGAGAAATACGACCGGCTGATCGCCGACGGATTGACCGTCGAACCCCGGTGGGGCGAACCCGAAGACGTCGGACGTGCCGTGGCCATGCTCGCTCGAGGTGACCTGAGCTACGCAACCGGACAGGTGCTCACCATCGACGGCGGACTGCTGATCCGACGCCTATAGCAGAATCCGGCTACGCCTGATCCGCCTGATCCGCCTGATTCACCTCGGGGATGTACTTGTTGTACAACTCGGCGTAGTCCTCGCGGATCGGGCTGAACACGTCGAGCACCCGGGCCGGGCCGCCGACGGCGACCGCCTTGTGAGGCACGTTGGGGGGGATCAGGAACATCTCACCCACTTCGCACACTCGCACCTCGTCCCCGATCGTCAACTCGACACGACCCTCCAGCAGGATCCCGCCCTGTTCGTGAGGATGATCGTGCAACGGCACCACCGCCCCCTCGTCCATCTCCAGGTAACTCAACATCAGGTTCTCGCCAAATGGCGTCCGCATCCGGCAACCCGGGACCACCTCCAACGGTTCGATATCCTGGATGTTGATGAAAGGCATCGCCTGCGGCCTCCTTATGTGACGTCTTCTGCTACGGCTTCTGTTCGGTTTCGGTTCCCAACACCAGGTCCCGGCCAGCGACCAGGGCCGCCATCTTGGCGTCGGCGACACTGCGTGAGAGCATCCAGAACCCGCAGTCGGGGTGCACCCACCTGACCCGATCCCGGCCAAGCACTTCGATCGCACGCTCGATCCGACCGGCCACCACCTCGGCACTCTCGACCTCGTTGTCCTTGATGTCGATCACGCCGATCCCCAGGGCGATTTCGGGCTTCACCTCGGCCAGGACTTCCAGTTCCGCGTCGTCGCGTCGAGCCAACTCGAGCACAAGATGGTCGCACTCCAGAGCGTTGAAGAACGGCAGCAGAGCCCGGTATCCACCCTGCTGGATCGTCTGGCCCCCGTAATTGCCGAAGCACAGGTGGACCGCCCGTTCGCTGGTGACGTCCTGCAACACCCGGTTGATTCCTGCCGCGGCCAGCAGAGCGTCCTCGGGACGACCCGGTAGGTTCGCCTCGTCGACCTGGATCACCGCCGCGTCGATGCCCGACAGTTGATCGCCGAGCAATTCGCCCAACGCCATCACCAGCGAGTCGAGCTCGCCGTAATGTCCATCGAGCAGCGTGCGGGCCAGCATGTAGGGACTGGTGACGGTGAACTTCAGCGGCACCGCGGCCAGGTCGCTGACCCGCTGGTACTCCTCGAGCAGGTCCAGCCGACCACGGCCCAGAGGGCCGCGGACCACGCCGGCCGGCTTCGAGCGGAACTCGAAGTCCGGAAGTGAGCGAAACCGTGACAGCTCCTCGCCATTGAGCTCCGTCGACACACCCTCCAGCGGAGCCACAAAGTGATCGATCATCCCGTTCGTCTCGGGATGGTTCACGTCGTAGCGGCTCAACTCGCCGTCGCTGATCACGTCCAAGCCGGCCAGTTCCTGGGCCTTGAGAACCACCAGCGTGGCGTCGCGGAGATGCCCGGCGGTGGGATAGGCCTGCAACCAGTCGGGAACCGGGTAGCTGCCCACCACGGTGGTCTGGATCGAAGCAGTCATCGACTCATCATAACCGCCCGCCACATCCCGCCACATCCCGCTGCAGCATCGCAGCAACACGACCGGCTCAACCCCCCCGACGCCAGTCTCGCGACGAAGTGAACTGCTCGACATCGATCTCGAAGCCGACGCCCAGCGGAGCCCGCTGCAGGCTGGTGAGCGACACGCGGCCACCTCGGACCGTCAGAGTCGGCCAGCCGTCGCGGCTGCGGTGGTACAGGTCCCCGTGAGCGGCCAGCACCTGTTGACCGACCGATTCGGGAAACGCCCCGAGACCGGCAAAGTAGTGATGCCCGTTCCGCTCGATACTGCTCACCCCCAGCGAACTCGACACAGCCAGGTCCTGCAGCAACGCCACCGGACCAATGTTGGCCAGGTCCTCGCCGCTGATGATGTAAGGGGCCGCGGCCGCTCCCTCGTCGAGACCCCGGCGATTCAGACACGCGACCAGGCAGGCATTGATCACGCCCCGGAATACTCCCTTGCAGTTCTTGTGGCTGGTGCCGTGGTAGCCCAGCTCCAGGGCACGCCGCAGGCTGTCGGTCTCGGCGTCGGATTCGTCGATGATCATCCGCGGCCGGCCAGCCCACTCGGCCAGACCCCCATCACCACCCATCACCGTGGGGTCCAATGCCACGTCGCGGTGAAACGGCTGCTCGACGAAGATCAGGTGCGAGAGAAACTCACGCAGGTCGGCTTGGCCACTCAACCGCTCCCAATACGCCCGAAACGAAGACGGGTCCCGAAATTGCTCGTTGCCGTCCAGAGTGAATCCAAAATCCCTTACCCCGGTACGCTCGACCAACTGGGCAATGTCACTCAGCCGCTCGAGATCGGCATCGAAATCGCCGTTGATCTTGATCTTCAGATGACACAGGCCGTACTCGGACAGGCAGGCCGAGAGCGACTGAGGCAGGCCGTCGTCGAGCCGCGAATCCGAATCGATCTCCGCGTCGGTCAAGGGATCCGACATCCCCACCGTGTGACGGGCAATCACCTCGCCAGGCAACTCAAGCGGCAACAACTCGCTGACCTCAAGACCCGACAACACCTCGTCACACTCGCCCAGCCGTATCCCCAGGCCACCACCGTGTAACAACTCGAACCAACTGACCCCCGCAGCACGGGCCACCGCCTCGATCATCGCCCGTTCCACCAGAGTCATCCCGAAGTTGACCAGCAGCGGCGGCCACCCCTGCCCCTGCCCCTGCCCCTGCCCCTGCCCCTGCCCCTGCCCCTGCCCCTGCCCCTGCCCGTCTCCCTGGCCCCGCCCCCACTCGGCCTGTTTCTCGTACAGGTCTCGCCACAGGTCAAATGGCGTCTCGGCCCGGCTGCCGGTGGCCAATTCGACCGCCGCTTCGATCGTCGCCAGCATCTGGAGTACCTCGGTCTCCAGAGGCGTCTCGGCGACCTTGGTGAACCACTTGGGTGGCAGCAGATCGGCGGCGACACCGGTGGCCGGCCGGCCGTCGACCTCGACTCTCAACCGGACAAATGCGTGAGGAGCCTCGGTCATCGTGGCGATGCCGTACTTGAACGGCAGCCGCGTCTGCAGGTCGACCAGGTGGATGTCTCCACCCAATACCTCGATCGTCATCTGTGTCGGCTCCGCATCATCGACTCCACCACGCCTCGCGACCCAGGTCGCCCAGCACCACGCCGGCGGCATTGTAGCCACACAGCCCGGTGATGTTGCCGCCGGGATGACACGAGCCACCGCACAGGTACAGGCCCTCGACCCCGCTGCGGTAGTGACCCGCCCCGGGAAACGGACGGTGGTAGCCCACCTGGTCGTTCCCGAATGCCCCGACCAGCAGGTCCCCCTCGCGCATGTTCGGCAGGCTGCGGACCGTGTCGCGAGGCGTGCCGACAAACGAATCGATCACGACGTCGGCGAGGTTCGGAGCCGCCGTGGTCCACGACTCGAGCATCACCCGACCATGCTCGGCGCCCAGCTCGTCCCAGCTCCCCGCATCACCTCCCAACCGGTACGGCACCTTCTCCCACATGAACGCGGTATGCTGGCCCGCGGGAGCCTGCGAGGGGTCGAACCGCGTCGGAACCGCACCCCACATCACAGCCGGTGGCACACGTCCCTGCTCGTGAGCCGCCACGATCTCCTCGAACTGACCGTCGTGACAAAGGCCCAGGATGGTCATGAAGGCCAGGTCGAGATCCGAATCGGCGGCCGCAGCGGTGTACTGGGGAGGCTCCGAGAGGGCAAGATTCAGAGCAAACAGCGGAGCCAGCAGGTTGTACTCGAATCGCTCCGCCCGACGACGGACCTCCGCCGAAACCCCATCGGCATCGATCAACTCGAGCAGCGTCTGCTGAGGGTTCAGACCCGACACGACAAAGTCGACGCCCTCGATCCGATCGTCCCCCTCGAGCGCCAGCCCCGTCGCACGGCCCCGCTCGACCAGGATCCCGTCGATCTCCACTCCGCACCGCACCTCACCCCCGTGCTCGACGATGTCCTCGAGCAGGGCTTCGGCCAATCGAGCCGAACCGCCGACGCACATCTGGGCCTTGTGACGCCCGGCCAGCAGCGCGGGAATCGTGTGCCCAAACCCCTTCAGCCGCAGGTCCACCTCCCGCAGCCCGTTGAAGAACAGCAGCCCCGCACGCACCACCGGGTCCTCGAACTCGCTGCGGACAAACTCCAGCGGTGAGCGTGCCGAGACCTCCAGCAACAGCCGACCGTCATCGCTCCCCTCGAGCCACTCGCGACGTGCCTGCGGCGGCAGCGGAGGCGAGGTCGCTTCGGGGATCAGCAGCTGCTCGACAATCGGCTCGAACCGCTCGATCCAGCCCCGCAGCACGTCGGCGTCGCGACGCGACACCCCCGCCACCGATTCGAGTGTCCGCTCGAGATCCGTCCACCACTTCAGCGTCACCCCGTCCGGGCAGATCATCGCCACGTTCAGCTCCGGCTCGATGTAACGGGCCCCGTGACGCTCGAGCTCGAGATCGACGTACCAGGGCATCGCCGTGATCGCGCGGTGGAAGAACGAGTGCGTGTTGTGCAGGAAACCCGGGTGACGCGGGTTCTCGACGGTCGACAACCCGCCGCCGGGAGTCTCGGCCCGGTCCACCGACAGCACGCTCAGCCCGGCTCGGCACAGATACGCCTGCAACACCAGCGCGTTGTGACCGCTGCCCAGCACGACCCCGTCGAAACGGCCGCTCATCGATTCCGCCGGTCCCGCTTCGGGTCCCGCTGCCGGTCCCGCTGCCGGTCCCGCTGCCGGTCCCGCTCCCAGGCAGCCATCTCGGTCGTCACCATCAGCGCCATCGCTCCGCCACGGTTGTCGGGTCCGAGAATCGCCGTCCGGTCCAGGTACGCCCGCAGGCTCGTCTGCTTGCCGGTCCCGGTACAGACATCGACCAGTGTCGCGTCGCTGGAGATCCGCGACTTGATCGCCGGCCACGATCGCTTGACCACCGGCCCGTACATCTTCTCGTCCAGCCAGCCGCGACGGATGCCGCGGATGATCGAGTAGGTGATCATGCAGGTGCTGGTGAACTCGCGGTAACTGCCGGTGTGATCGACGACCTGGTGCCACATGCCGGTGGGGTCCTGACGCTTGATCAATGCGGCGAGATGAGCACGGTGAGCGGCCAGGATCGGCTTGCGCTGCACAGCCGACTCGCCCAGGTGGCTCAGGCACCACGCCAGACCCAACGCCGGGAACCCGTTGCCGCGGCCCCACGCCGTTGGGTCCAGAGGCGAATGAGCGTGCAGGCCGTCCTCGCGCAGGTTGGTGGCCAGCATGAACCTCATGTGACGTAACGCCATCCGGGTGTAGCGGCGGTCGCCGGTCAACTCGCCCGCCTCGACCAGGATCGGGCAGGCCATGAACACCGAATCACTCATCTCGACGTGGCCGGGCATCGCCTCGCGCAACTCGCCCTGCTTGTCGAAGGCCAGGTTCGCGGCGTTCTGTGCCAACCGGGTGTAGACCTTCTTGCCGGTCACCCGCGCCAACTCCGCAAAGATCAGGTGACCCGAGTGGTTGCTGCCGGAGATCCGACCCGGCGGCACCGTCGGCTTCTTCCCCAGCACATACGGCTCCACGATCCGCTCGACGTCGGCCAACTGGCTGGGGTCGTCGGTGAGTTGTCCCAGGCGGATGCGGCCCACCAGGGCCAGCGCCGGGATGTAGGCCACCGCGTCCAGTTGATGACCGTACCGATTGGCCAACTGGCCGGCGATCTGCAACGGCGAGCGGGCGAGGCGTTTCTGGATCGTGCGACGAGCCGGAGACGGACCGCTGAAGCCCGACTTGAAGATCTCGACCAGCCGCAGCGGCACCCGACTGGGATGATCATCCAGCCGCACCGCCGGCACCGGCCCGGTCCAGCAGGGGGTGTGACGAGGCAGCCGCGATGCGAGTCCTCGGGTGGCCACCAGCGGCGGTCCCAGCTTCACCAGAGGTTTCAGTTGCGAGAGACCGGTTCGCGGCACAAACAGTCCCGGACTGCTGCCACTGCCAATCTCGATGACCAAGTCCGGAGCCGAGATGCCGATAAAACGCCACAGGTAATGAGCCTCAGGATTCTTCGGATCGCTGTAGGCGGTTCCCGTCGGCGGATAGGCCGAGGAGGGGGTCCCGCCCGAGAGATTGCTGTCGACCCGCCGGGCCGCCCAGCCGTCGGGGTTCGCCACCGGTACCGCCGACAGCAGGAAACGCTTGCGGTATTCCGCCGCGTCGTCGGACTCGTAGAACCACTTCAACGCCCCACCAATCGATTCCTCGGGCTGGGTCAACCCGTCGAAGTTGACCAGCAGGATACGGGTCTTTCGCGTCGTCAGATCCAGGTCCTCGTCGGTCACCAGCGCCGGGATCAGCGTCCCCCGGCGGGTGACTCCGAAGTCCAGCCGCTTCAGCGGCCCGACCCGCATTCCCTCGATCAGCTTGCCGACCTTCACGTCGGTCTCGCCGGCAACCCCCCTTTGCACCGGCACCCCCACCAGCACGGCGACCAGCAACACCAACCGAATCCAACACGCCACAATCGGTTTCATGTCCCCTCTCCCGTTTCCGCGTCGAGGCCACTCTCGGGGCCCATCTCCAAGCCCATCTCCAGCCCCAACCGACTCAGGTACACCCGACTCCCCTCGAGGAATCCCCAGATGTCGCGGCTCGGAGCCACCTCGAACAACAACGGCCCGTCAAAGCCCAGCCCCCCACCCATCCGGCCCATCGCACTGATCACCTCGGCCCAGTCCACCTCACCCTCGGCCACCGCCGGCCAGGCCACTCCATCGCGGCGCTGCTTGATGTGGATCATCGAGACCGAGCCCGGATCGAGCCCCGCGGTGACCTGGGCCGGATCGGGCCGACCCGGCGCACCCAGCAGGTTGCACGGATCGAAACAGACCTTCAGAGACTGACCCCGGGCACCGGCGGCCTCCCGGGCTCGAGCCATCACGTCGCTGAACCACTCCCAGCTCTCCCGAGCATGCTCGATCGACAGCACGCCACCCACCTCGCACACCCTCTCGAGCAACCGCCGCACCGTGGAGGCCGCTTCCGACGGATCCACGTGGGTGTGATCGGTCGAAAGGTCCACCAGCCGCAGGTGAGGCGTGTCGCCGGAGGCCAGGCGGACGATCGACTCGCACGCGGACACAAACACCGTGTCGTCGCCCTCCGTCGAGGGGTCGAAGCACGGGTAGGCCAGTGCCAGGTCCCACTGCACTCCCGGACACACACTCACCAGCTCCTGGAGCCGATCCGGATCGGGCACCAGCTCGCCAGGACTCTCGCAATCGCCCAGGCAGCCCTGCCGGAGTTCGATCACCGTGTAGCCGAGGTCGCTGGCCTGCCCGATCAGGCCCGAAAGCGGTTGGCCCGCCTCGAGCTGGCTCCTGAAACAGTTGCTGACGACTCCCAGTGACATGGCCGCCATCGTACCGACCGGTGACCGCGTCGACCAATCCGGCCGACGAGCCGCTCGAGGCCCTTTCGCCAGGTGGCTCGGTGCGGCATGATGGGCCGGCCCGCGACAGGTTCTGCCGTGGCCGTGAGGAACCGGGCCAGAGAACCGGGCCAGAGAACCGGGCCAGAGAACCGGGTTGGGAATGAACCAGGAATCGACGTCGATCGAGACGGTGCTGGGCGAGTTGAACCCGCCGCAGCGCGAGGCCGCCTGCCACGACCTCTCGCCCTTGCTGATCGTCGCCGGAGCCGGGACCGGCAAGACCACCACCCTGGCCCACCGCGTGGCGTGGCTGATTCACCAGGGGACCGACGCCTCCAGGATCCTGCTGCTGACCTTCACCCGACGTGCGTCCGCCGAAATGCTCAGGCGGGTCGACGCCATCCTCAGACAACTCGAAGGCACCCGCCAAGGCACGGCGGCCGGGTCGACTCGGGTCTGGGGCGGTACCTTTCACTCGATCGCCACGCGGCTGCTGAGACGATTCGGACGCCTGATCGAGTTGCCGACGGAATTCTCGATCCTCGATCGCAGCGACTGCGAAGACCTGATGGCATCGCTGAGAAACGAGCTGGGACTCGGCGAGACCGGGCGACGGTTTCCCAAGAAGGGAACCTGTGCGGCGATCTACAGCCGGGTGGTCAACACGCAGACCAGCCTTAAGGACGTGCTCGAATCCGCTTTTCCCTGGTGCGCCGAGGATCTCGAGGGTCTGGGGGAACTGTTTGCGGCCTATGTCGACCGCAAGGAGATCCAGCATTGCCTCGATTTCGACGACCTGCTCGTCTTCTGGGATGCCCTGCTCGATGACCCATCCGCCGGAGCAGCCATCCGCAAGCTGTTCGACTGCGTGCTGGTCGATGAGTACCAGGACACCAACCGGCTGCAGGGACGACTGCTGAAAGGGCTGTGCCCCGATGGCCGGGGACTGACGGCCGTCGGCGACGACGCCCAGTCGATCTACTCGTTTCGTGCCGCCACCATCCGCAATATCCTCGACTTCCCCGAAGAACACCCCGGCACCACCGTCGTGCCGCTGGAACAGAACTACCGCAGCACACAGCCAATCCTCGATGCCACCAACACAGTGATCGCACAGGCCAGTCAACGGCACACAAAGACGCTCTGGTCCGAACGAACCTCCGGGGAACGCCCGGTCCTGGTCGACTGTATCGACGAGGACGAACAGAGCGAATTCGTGGTTGAGACGGTGCTGGCACGTCGCGAAGAAGGTGTCGCTCTGAAGGACCAGGCCGTACTGTTTCGAGCCTCCCACCACAGCCTCGCTCTCGAAGTGGAACTCGCCAACAGAAACGTGCCGTTTCACAAGTACGGCGGCCTGAGATTCCTCGAAACCGCACACATCAAGGACCTGCTGGCGTTCCTCAAGCTGGTTGACAACCCCCGCGATGGAGTCGCCGCCACCAGGCTGTTGCTGATGCTGCCGGGAGTAGGACCGGTCCGAGCCGGGCGGATGGTCGAAGCACTGCTCGAGAAAGGCGGAGTCATTTCGGCCTGGGACGATGTCAAGCCGCCCGCGGCCTCCGAGGAGATCTGGCCCAGGCTGATGCAACTGCTGAAACAACTCGCCGGAGACAACCGCGACGAACAGAACGTCTCGGCCGAATTGCACCAGGTCCGCCGGTTCTACACTCCACTGCTCGAAAGCCGCTACGACCACGCCGCGGCACGGATCCGTGATCTCGAACAACTCGAACAACTCGCCACCCGCTACAACGACCGCAGCAGGTTCCTCGCCGAAATCACGCTCGACCCACCCGCCTCCACACAGGACTTCGCCGCAGAACCCATCCTCGACGACGACTTCCTGGTGCTCTCGACCATCCACTCTGCCAAGGGACTCGAATGGGACAGCGTCTTCGTGATCCACGTCGCCGACGGCAACATCCCCTCGGATATGGCGACCGGCGACGCCGATGAGATCGAGGAGGAACGCAGGCTGCTGTACGTCGCGATGACCCGGGCCAAGAATCGGCTGTTTGTCTGCTACCCGCAGAGGTACTACTTTCGAGGCCGACGCCGCAGCGATGCTCACGGATTCTCGCAACTCTCGCGGTTCCTCACCGACGACGTGATCGCATGCTTCGACCGACAGGCGGCTCGGAACGCCGACGATCGGGATGAGGCCGACGAGGACCTCGCAGCCGACGTGACGGCCGAAGAGATCCGGCGTAGAATCAAGGACCTCTGGTAGCCCGACCGCTCGCCCACGCCCCGCCCACGCCGTGCCACGCCACCCCGTAATCAGAGTCTCAGCCCCCGCGGTCCTGATCGCCTGCGGGCTGATTGTGCTGCTCACCGGCCCGAATCTCGAAGCGGCCGCCGTCGCCACGTACCGATCCAAGAACTTCATCGTTCATAGCGATGATGATCCCGAGCGGACTCGGAAACTGCTCGAACAGCTCGAGACTCTGCTCGGAATCGTCTCGGGGTACTGGCGACGCCCCAACCGGCACGTGATCGAATGCTGCGTCGTCAAGGACCTCGGCAACTGGCCCGCCGGTCGACTGCCCCCGCTGGCGATTCAGAAGATCCGCACCGGCAGCGGAGTCACGATCAGCTTCAAGAAGATGCAGGGCACGGCGTTCTTTACCAAGAGCGTGGTCTACGCGGTGGCCGGGACCGGAGCGACACAGCACGAGGCGGTACACGCCTACTGCCACCAGATGTTCGGATCGTCCGGGCCGGTGTGGTACAGCGAAGGCATGGCCGAAATGGGCCGGTACTGGGCCAGCCAGAATGACCGCAGCGTGCACGCCGACCGGGGGCCGATGCGCTACCTCAATGGCATCAAGCCCACGCCGATCAAGACGCTGACCAGGACCGGCCAGACCTCCGACGGATGGAAGAACTATGCCCAGAGATGGGCGCTGTGCCACCTGCTGGCCAACAACCCCAACTATGGACAACGATTTCGCACACTGGGCTTCTCGCTGCTGGGTGCCCGGCCGGGCGCCAGCTACCAGTCGTTCTTCGGGACGATGAACCGGGAGATCGAATTCGAGTACGGCGTCTTTCTCAGGAACCTCGAAACCGGATACCGAGTCGACCTGTGTGCCTGGGACTGGAAGACTCGCTTCCGACGTGCGCGGGAAGGCCGGGAGGTGAAGGTGATGGTGCGGGCCGGACGTGGCTGGCAGGCCAGCCGGGTCGGCGTACAGGCCGGTCGTACCTACACGGTGACCGCCACCGGTGAGTGGCAGACCTCCGCCGATGGCAAACCGGTCGATGCCGACGGCGACCAGCGAGGCACCGGACGACTGCAGGCGGTCATCTGGAATAACTACCAGTTGACTCGAGCCGCCGAGCTGGGGACCGAGGCTCAATTCAAGCCGGCCCGGGACGGCAAGCTGTTCCTCCGCTGCAAAGATCGATGGGGCCGGCTGCACGACAACACGGGCCAGGTCACCGTCCGCGTTACGCTCCAACCCAAGTAGCCCCGAGACCGGCTTCCGCCGCAGCCGGACCTGTGCCGGGGGTGCCGGTCCCGCCCGGTCCCGCTCCCAACTCGCCCCGCGACTTTTTTCCGGTTTTTCCACCAATAACGGTTTTTCCATTTGCCAACTCAACCCCACCTCACTACAGTCCTCTTTGTGGGTTTTATGCCCATACGATCTTTGATAATACGGTTGAATGTGGGTTTTCTGCCCACTATGCTGGATGCGACTTGCGGAGCGGGTCGCCGGCATGGACTCCGTCCGGCCTGCTTGTCTTCCGCACCATCCCCACCAGCCACTGGCCAATGCCTCCACAGTCATTCATCACCGGTGAAGTACGACGAACCGTCGACGAGCGGTTCCGAGTCTCTCTGCCGGCGGACATGGCCGAGGCTGTCACGGACGACGATGGCCAGACGATCATCTCGAAGGAACGATTTGGTTGTGTGAGTCTCTGGCGAGCCAACGACTGGCAGGAACGGATCGATGCCGGCGTGGCACTGATTCACCAGAAGATCGAGGCGGGAAGGATGGAGAATCGTTACGGGGACGTACAGAGGCTGGGACGCCTGCTGTCGACCCGGCACCAGACGGTCCGATTGGCCAACCGATCCCGACTGCTGGTGCCCGACGAATTCCGGTCGTTTCTCGGAATCGAACCCAACCAGGACGTGATGCTGGTCGGGGCGGTGATCTGCGTTGAGATCTGGACGGTCGACGCGTGGATCGAGACGCTGCGAGAGGACATGCCCGAATTCGGGCCGCTGTTCCTGCAGTTGACCGAGTGAACTTCACCGCGCGGTTCTAGCCAAGAACTCCGCAGAAAGCCCGCACCGGGCATGCCCGGTCACGGACGTGGAAAGAGGCTGTCGTTCACTCAATCAGTCAGCGTGTGAACTTACCAGGGACGGTCCTCAGGCACGGATGCCACTTCTTCTTTTCAACCCGGCGGCCGGGCATGCTCCTTTTAACTCCATTCACTCAACTCCATTCACTCAACTCCACCCACCGCGGGGCCGCTCTCCCGAGATGACCGGCACAGCCTTGGGATTGGGCCTCCCAATCCGATCGCAACACCCCTGACGCCTGTTCCGCTTCCGACGCCTGTGACCCCGCGGCTTCAGCATCTCTTGCAGTTCCGAATTGACCACCCGAAAACACACGGCCTATACTTCAGGCAAGCCGGTTCCCGAAACGTTGCGAAACGTTGCGAGAATACGTGGATCCGACTTTCTTGAGCTGCGGCCTGATGACCGGGGATGTCCCATGACGAATATCAGCAAAAGCCTCTGTGTCGCTGTACTGGCCCTCTGCCTCGCCTTCATGGGCGTCGCATCGGTGACGTCCCTCGGTGGAGCCAACTGGCCTATCGAACGCGACCAGATCACCGGCGACTACACGTTCGAGACCACCCCCGGAGAAACCACCACCTACGGCGTCAAGGCCCGGCAGGGTGACAAGCAGCTGAGCACCGGCTCCAAGAGCCTCGCGGCAACCGTGATCGCCGCACGCAAGGACATGGTCACAACGCAGAACCAGCAGATCGATGACCTGAAGACAGAAACCGTGACGTTCCTGGCCCAGGAAAAAGAATGGTCCACACTGACCACCGTCGACGAAGCCTCGATGACCGCTCGCTGCGATGAACTCGCAAGCGAACTCGCAAAGCTCAACCAGCAAATCGACGAGGCCAGCAAGGAAAACATCGTCACGGTCGAAAAGACCCAGGGCACGCTGCGAAAAAACGAAGCACGACGCGAAGAGGTCTACCGGCTGCTGGCGCAGCTCGATGAGATCCGTACCGACCTCTTTCAGGTCAACGAACAGCAGAGACGTCTCCGAGACCTGCTGATCCGAAAACGTGGAGTCGTCAACCGACTCAAGAGACGTCAACTGCAACTGGTCCGATCCGGAGCCCGAGGGCAATACGAGTCCGATCCCGCTGCTGCACCCTCTGCGACGCCCCAGGCCCCAGCAAAGACCACCAAGAAAATCCAACCCTAGATCCCAAAGCAGATCCAAGTTCCAGGGCCGAATCCACCAGGCCCCATCCCGCCAGCTGTTGGCGGCAGGGAGAGAGACCATGACCTTCGTCGGCAAAATGCTCGTCGTCCTGCAAGTTGTCCTCAGCCTGTTGTTCATGGCCTTCGCCGGTGCCGTCGCCACCGTCGAAAGGAACTGGAAGCAGGAATTCACAGGCAGCCAGGACCAGTTGAAGGTCGAGATGGACTTTCACCAGACAACCCAGAACCTGTTCAACGAGTACAAGAACAAGTCGACGACCACCATCGCCGACCTCGATACCCAGTCCAAGAAACGGCTCGCCGATTTCAACCGTGAAAAGAACCGTGCCGACAACTTCCAGACAGCGCTCAACAACCTCAAAACCGCCCACGACACGCAGCGGACCGTCGCCCAGCTGGAAGGCGACGAGGCGAAATTCCGTCGCGAAGAGGCGGTCGAGCAGCGGCAGGTCAACAGCGGGTTGCACATGAACCTGGTCGAGTCGGTCCGCACCAACCGAGGCCTCGAAGACATCATCTTCGACCTCAGGCTGCAACTGGGCACACGCGAAGTCCGACACCTGGTCATTCTCGATCAACTCAAGACCGCCCGGGTCGAGGCCCGACGCAAGGGCGGAGGAATCGGAACGCTCCCCAGCGCCGACATCGCACCCCCTCCCCCGATCGATGGTAAGGTCCAATCCTCACGCTACGGAATCGGCAACCGCATCCTCTACGTCGAAGTCACCATCGGCAGCGACGACGGCATCAAGAAGGGTCAACAGCTGACCGTCTACCGTCCCGGCGACGGGAAGGCCAAGCAAACCAAGTACCTGGGGCAAATTCGCATCATCCAGGTCTTTGCCGACAAGGCCGTCGGCACCGTCCAGGAAAAAGCCAAGAACGGCGTGATTACGAAGGGCGACAATGTCACCTCCAAGCTCTAACGCACCCGGCCTCGACGTCTTCGTCGGCCTGCTGTTCGTCTCCGTCGCCGCACTCGTCGTTGGCATCAGCCTGCTTGCGATGGAACTGAAGAACTACGGCTGGGAGATGGCTCCCTGACCCGAGCCCCCCGCAGCAGGTTCCCAGGCCGAATTCGCAAGAATCTGGACGCTCAGAGCATCCCATTCCGATTCTCACGAATTCGGCTACGTTCGCCAGCGGCACCCCGCATCGATACGATATGGCCTCCGATTCACTCCTCGGAGACCACTCGATGCGTCACCACCGCTTCGCCATTCGTCTCTTCCTGGCCACGCTGGCCACGCTGACCACCCTGGCCGCCTGCGGGCCCGTTTCGATCCGTGCGGCCGCGCCGGTCTCGGTGAGGCTGGATCGAGCCGTTTCTCCGCCCGAGTGGGCTCTGCTGCAACGACAGCTGCTGGCGACCAATACCGCGGCCTGCCGCGAGTTCTTTGCCAGGTACTTCGACGAGCGGGGGTTCCTGCTGTGCGTCGAACGCTGGGGCGGAGACGACGGTCCCGATGACGCCATCGAGAACTGCAACGACTGGCCGATCCTGCACGCCCTGGGTGCCGATGATGCGGTGCTGAAGATGTACAAACA
>CAUZEQ010000022.1:0-28611 GCA_963578885.1 Planctomycetota bacterium | reverse complement strand
GGTACGGACGATCTCTCGCAGGCCTTCCCCGACAGCGACCAGGTGAGCGATCATCTCTCGCTCCGAGAGCGTAAGATGATGGTGGGCCATCGCGGGGTCCCTTGTTCGACGGTGTACACCAACAGCCTGCCGAACTGGCCTCGCCATGGCTCTTCTCTTGGGAACCTCACACGACTCTCTCCACGGATGCAGATATGGTCATCCTGTAAGCGTCGCCGTGACGTTGCGTTTCGGATTTGCATTCACACAGCATCATCTCTACAGAACACCGCCCTCACATCCTCGAGAAACCGGCAATAGGCCCACCGAGCTATGAGCCAACTCTTACCATCAGCATCGCCAAATGAGATTACGGCCATCAGAAGCCACTCCTTACAATTCTATATAGCACTCCCTGTGGCTGCTTGCTCAAGAACTCTCTGACGACTCTGATCTGTGCCGGGCTGAAGTCCGTCAAGTCAATAACAGTGAAGTCATTCGACTTGAGCAGATGGCGCTCAATAGAATGCAAACACCTTCTCTCATTCCAGAACCGAGCGCCACGCGGCGTTCCTACAGCGTCGTAGGAGTTCCCCACATTGTCAATAAACTCTGTGACCCCAGCTCCACGTCCGCTGTGGTTGCCGAATTGGGATCCACCGTCACGCTCGTGAGAAATCCGGGCTAGGACGTGAGCAACGCGCCGTCGCCCTCGCCGACCAGGTGCGACGTGTCGTTGTAGCTCCTTAGAGTCACACCCGAGGCAGAGAGACTCAGTTGCGTGACCGAGGTGTTGTAGAGATCTCCGAGCCACTCGTTGCCGATGAACGGTCGCCCGAGCAGTGCCGAGACAAGAATCGGCTTGAACATGCCGTGAGTAACCACGGCCACCTTCGTCTGCAGGTCACCGAACCGGCCAACCAGGTCGGCGGCCACCCGACGTGCCCGCTCCTCGGCCTCATCAGGACGCTCCCACCTGCGGCACTTCCACCAGCCCTCCTCGTCGATCGACTCGGGCAACACCCAGTCACCGAACTGATCGACGATCTCGTCGCGAGTCAGTCCCGGCCGACCCTCGTAGACTTCCGGCGACGCCCCCGCCTGGCAACCTCCCTGCTCGTGAAGGTCCACAACCACTTCGGGCTGCAAACCGGTCGCCTCGGCCACCGCCGCGGTCGTCTCCAGCGTGCGACGAAACGCGCTGGTCAACAACCGCTCGGGTTGCCAGCCGACCAGTCGTGCCGCCAACCGCCGGGACTGCTCATGACCCAGCTCGGTCAAACCCGGATCATCGGACCGCTGCTCCTCGGGCAGCGAGTTGTTGACCGACTGTGCGTGGCGGATCAGTAGCACCGGCATCTTCAGCAACCCCCCTCGCCCGATTCGGCTGCCGGCCCAAGCTGCTGAACCCTCATACCGTCAAACCCGCCGATCTCGGGCCCCAGCGGCACGAACCGCAAGCGGCCCTCCAGCCAGTCGTCATACTGGTCGTCGTAATGCGGGCTGCCGGGTTGTCCCGATTGCCCCTGTCCGTCGATCGTCCAGAGTCCCGCAGGATCCTCGGCCAGGTCGACCACGTGTCGGTACCCCGCTCCACTGGCGGCTTCCCAGTCGGGGCCCAGCCCGGTGTTGCCCACGCTGAGCATGTCGCCGCGGACTCCGGCTCCGCCGTGATCGAGCAATTCCCCCAGGCTGCCGCGACCCGAGAGCACATGCCGCAACGGCATCAGGTGCAAACGGCCCCAGCTCCAGCCGGAAATGTCCTCGCCCAATCGTCCGCTCAGAATCTCCAGGGTCTCGCTCATCGCCGACTCAATCGCGGCTTTGCGGCCGGCCTCGTCGGCAAACCACCCGTGCGGATCCGCGCCCAGCAACCGCCCGGCCAGGGGCTCGACCCCCTTGGCCATCAACTCGACCTCGTCGGCCTCGAACCGCACCTCGGCCACCCGTCGGCACCACGCCCGGTAAAAGACGTTAAACAGCGTCGGTCCCACCGAATCGGGCAGGCACTCCCCGTCCCAACCCGCCAGGATCTCCACCGCTGCCACAATGCCCTCATCGTCGCTCTCGCCCAACACCGACACCAACGGCCCCAGGCACTCCCGCGCCCGGCCCGAGACCGCATCGAGCTGCATCCGGGCAAACTCGTCGCGGTCCACCCGACCCTGGTGCGATTCAAACATCTCGCGGATCCGGTGTGCCCGGTGTCCGCTCGCCCAGCACCCGAACACGCGGTACGGATAGCTGTCGTCGGTGATCCGGTTGTTGGCACTGCCCAACCAGCCCCGCTCGGGATCATCCGCACCGGGCATCGCCTCGATGGGGATCAACCCCACCCAGGCGTCCTGCGGATCCCAACCCCGACGGTATCCTCGACACAACGCATTGCGATAAGGCACTCGCCCGCTGGACTGCATGGCGATGTGCCCGTCAGCATCGGCGATTGCCAGCACGAAGGTCGGCACGTGCCAAGGCCGCATCGCCTGGCGAAATTCCTCGACCGAACCGGCCCGGTCCATTCCCTGCAATGCCTCGATCCAGCCGCCGCCGTAGGCACCGAGCCACTTCAGTGACACCGGCCCGGTCCTGTCCGCGGGTGCCGGCAGCAGGTCGTCGACCAGCGGGCCGTTGCGAGAAAACCGGACCGTCCGCTCAATCGCCTCGCCACCCCGAACCTCGATCCGCTCGACCAACTCACCGGCCGGCTCCCACTCCCCGTCGAACTCGAAGCAGCCCAGATGCGACTCGTCGGTCCGCTCCTGGTACAGGTCTCGCTGCGAGCAGATGTTGTTGGTGATGCCCCAGCCCACCTGCGGCGTGCGGCCGAACATCACCGCCGGGATGCCGACATAGGCCATGCCCGCCACGTCGAACGACCCGCCGCACAGGTGGACCTGGTACCAGCAACTGACCGCTTCAAACGCGATGTGCGGATCACTGGCCACCAGCGGCAAGCCCGATACCGTCCGCGCGCCCGCCGCGACCCAGTTGTTGCTCCCCGTGGCCTGGTCGGGGTCTCCCACCACCGACCCCACCGGATCGGTCGGATCCGAATCGCCGCCGGGTGGAGGATTCCACAACCCCTCCGGCAAAGTCGCCTCGTCCTCCTGTTCCCCCCGCAGCAACTCCTCAAGCAACGGCCCATCCCCCAGCCGCCGCCGTGCCAATTCGGGCAAGACGATGATCGGAAAGCGACCGGTCAGGTACCAGCGGAACTCGGTCTCGATCGCCAGCAGATCGACCCCGCCAAACGGTTCGGGCCGGTAGTCCAGCAGGTCGAACTCGACCGGCCAGGTCTCCTCGGTCAGCGAATCGATGTGCGCGTTGATGCCCGAGGCGAACGACTCAGTCAGCCGACGAGCCTCCTCGGGCAACACCGCCCAGTGTGCCGCGGCGATGCGATTGAGACCGACGGTGCGGGCGATGAGGTCGGTTTCGAGGCCGTCGGATCCGAGAATCTCGGCTAGGCGACCCAGGCCCTTGCGGCGGAGGTAATCGAGTTGAAACAGGCGGTCCTGGGCCATCGCCAAGCCGAAGCCCAGGAACAGGTCGGTGTCGTTTTCGGCCAACACGTGAGGAATCCCGCGGTCGTCACGGACGATCCGAACTCCCGCCTCGACCTGCACGTCCAAGGTCGACTCGAAATCAGGCAGCCGCGAGACCGCCACTTTGCTCCACCACTCGTCGAACGCCGCCCGGTCCCAGCCGCAGCCGGCTGCCAGCTCGTCAATCGCCTCGCCGGACCCCAGCCGCTTCAGCAGTTCGCGATCGCTCATCCGCACCGTCCTAGTTGTTCGAGTTGGGGCTGGTTGTGTTCAAGTCCTCTCCGGCCGCCGTCCCCATCTGCTCGAGGACCCCGGCGACCGCACCGGCGAACCACGCCAGACCCGCACGCGACGGGTGCTGGTCGACAGGCAGCAGGTAGAGCCTCTCGGGCGCCTCGGGCACTTCGCCACGCTCGATCAGGTTGACGGCCGGCACGCCGGCCAGTTGCTCGAGACTGCTCAATAGCGACTGCTGCTGAGACGTCATCCGGTACACCCCCGCAGCCAGATCCTCGTACTGCGGCAACTGCACCAGGACGACACTCGCCTCCAGCGCCCTCAACTCCTCCCAACCCCGAACCATGCCGGGATCCCGGTGAAAGTCCTGCCAGGCAAACCGCGGGGTGGCCGCGATCCCCTCGATCCCGAAAAACGGGTCCCCGTAGACGAGGCGGTTGTAGAGGAAGGATGAGGAGAGGGAAGCATAATCGATCCGACGCGGATTAGCTCTCTTGCGCGATTCGAAACGAGACACCAGGTGGCTCATCAACTTGTCATCAACCCCGCCCGTCTCGACCACCTTGCGGCACCACCGAGCATCAATCTGGGCGAAGTACAGTTCCGACAACGCCCACCAACCCTCCTCATCTCGATTCAACCGGGTGTACAAGCGTGACTCGTTACCGTACTCGCGGGTCTGCTGCCAGAATCGTGCTCGATTCAGGTCGTCGCTGATGAACGCGACGACCACCACGTCAAAGTCTCTCGCCCGTGCCGTATCCGCGGCCACGTCGATCATCTGCAGCAGTCCGTGCCCACTGCGGGCACGGCTGATCACCGACACCGTCCCGCCGATTCGATCGGTCAACTCCTGCTGCATCAGCGCCGGCCATGTCGTGCCCTCGCGTTGGTTTTCGGTGAACGAATCGCCCACGACCAGGATCCGGGTCTCTGCCTTCTCGGCTTCCGCTTCGGATGGCCCGACCACCCCGGCCGCGTTGATGGTTCGCTCGAGACTCAAGACCGCACGGCCGTTGGCCACGCGCACCCCAACCACCTGCCTTCCGGGCACATGGCGGAACCCGGCTACCTTGTCATCTCGGATCGTCGCTTCGCTCCAGGCATGAAACGTCGTCCCCACTCCCAGGGGTCTCTCGCCAACCCACACGGCCAGCTTGATGCGGTAGGCCACCTCGGCCAGCACCAAGCCGCACAACAGGCCCAGCACCACGACCGTCAACCGAAACCGCCAGGACCGGGTCCGTACCGCCGACCCCGGCTCGACCTCCACATCCGACACCCCTGGCAACCCCTCGGTCACTCCCGGTCTCCTTCCGCCTCGAACAACACCTCACGCAACCGCGGCCAACTTCGGATCGCCGTGGCGATCGCACGGTGACCCGCTTCGGTGCAGTGACCGTCCTGGACAAAAAACGCCCCGGCCTCGGTCTCCGTCTCAAACAGCACCGCACGCAGGTCCAACAGCCCGACACCAGCCCCGTCGGCCCACTCGGCAACCAGCTCCGCCGTCCGTCCAGGCCGATCCAGCCAGCCGTCGTCGACGTCGAATCCCAGCTCCCGGTTGAATGCCAGGGCCGCCTCGGAGACCTGTGAGGCGTCCGGGATCATCGCCAGCAACAGTGTGCCCCCCGACGACTCGACCTGCTCCCGCAACGTGTCCAGATGGTCCCGGGTCCGACCCCAGGCCCGCTGCACGAACTGCTCGTCGGGATCCAGGCTCTTGCGGAACCGCGCGGGGTCCAGGCAGGCCTGCAGGTAACGGTATCCGGGCAGTTCTCCCGACTCGGCACGTGTGCGAATCGCCTCGGGCATTCTCCGGTACCGCTCCTCCGCCAGCCCCCCGTCCACGCCTGCCGATTCGGCCTCGCCTCGTATCCACGCCACCACCTCAGCCTCGGTCCGCTTGCGGTACGCAGTACCGGCCGAAGACCTCCGCTTCTGCATGGCCAGTTCCAGGTAGATGTTGGGACACCACAGATAGGCCAGTCGCCTGAGACCTCCGGCGGGGCGCCAGTCGGCCAGTTCCTCGTCGGTCTCCTCCTCGAGAACCTCAGCCAGGTCGTTGCCCAGGTAATAGACCAGCAACACCACGTCGGGATCGAAGCGGCGTCCGATGTGCCGAAACAGGGTCAACTCGCGAATCGTGCTCGTCCCGGCCCGCCCCACGTTGACCACGTCGATCCGCCGCCCGGCCAACGCCTCGGCCAACCGCTCGGTGAACACCGCCTCGTCGGACACGCCGACGCCGGCCACGAACGAATCGCCCAGGACCACCAGCCGCCGGTGCCCTGCCGGTTTCTGCTCCGGCACCAGCCGACCGCGGAAGCCCAGCGAATTGGTGCGGAAGACGTAGCCGAACTCGGCACTGCGATGAGTCACCTCCACGTTGGGTTCCAGCCGCAGCAGGTGCCGCAGTTGAGTGTCGGCCAGCACCCCCAGCAGCCAGTCGGCCGGCTTCAGGATCAGCACCAGCACAACCGCCAGCAGCACCAGCCGCTTCCACCACACAAAGCGGCGAATCGGCGTGGCGGATTCCTGGGGCGACGGGCTGGGGGTTTCGGACGCGGATGACAAAGACAATCAACTCCCTCGAGAACGCGATGGGCATCGTATGTCGAGGTAGCGAAAACACGCAACCAGTCTTCTCGGCCCCACACCCCCCCCCCGACACCAAACACGAACAGCTCTCGTCGGCAACCGGGTGGTTTTGGTACATGGTCCCCCGTGACCCAGGAGCGCCCCCCAAGTTGACTCGCCGACTGACTCTCGTGATCCACTCACTGGCCCAGGGCGGTGCCGAGCGGGACATGGCCCACCTGGCCCGCTGCTGGGCCGAGCGTGGCGATGACGTCGCGCTGGTGACTCTCGATGCGGTCGACGCCGACAGTTACCCGCTGGCTGATGCGGTCACCCGAATCGGGCTGGGCATGGTCGGAGTCTCACGCGGCTGGATGCAGGCCATCTCGAACAACCGCCGGCGGATTGCCGCGGTGCGGGACGTGCTGCAGCAACGCTCGCCCCAGACCATCGTCAGCTTCATCGACCGCATGAACGTGATGACTCTCAAGGCCGCCGCCGGACTCGGTGATCCGGTGATCGTCTCGGAACGGATCGATCCGCGACACCACGAACCCGGACGGATCTGGCGCTGGCTGAGGCAGCGGACCTATCCGCTCTGCACGGCTCAGGTCGTGCTGACGCACTCGGTAAGAGACTGGTGCCGGCGGCTGGCTCCGGGCAAACCGGTCCACGTGATCCCCAACCCCGCCCGCCGGCCCGAGGCCGGATCCGCCGAACAGGCACCGGCCTGGGACGTTCGAGGAAAACGCGTTCTGCTGGGCATGGGGCGACTGCATCCGCAGAAGGGCTTCGACCTGCTGCTGCCCCTCTTCGCCCGACTCATCGCGTCTCACCCCGACTGGCACCTCGTGCTGCTGGGCGAAGGTGACCAGAGAGCACCGCTGGAACAGCAGGTCGCCCAACTGGGACTGCAACAGCACGTCTCGTTGCCGGGCTGGGTGGCCGATGTGGCAGGATCCCTGTCGCGATCCGAACTCTTCGTGCTGCCGTCGCGATACGAGGGATTCGGCAACGTCGTGGCCGAGGCACTGGCGTGTGGCGTGCCGGTGGTGACCTGGGACTGCCCCAGCGGACCCGGTGAAATCGTCCGCAACGAGATCGACGGACTGGTCGTCCCGGCCCTTGACCTCGAAGCACTCGAACAGGCACTCGACCGCGTGATGAGTGACGACGCATTGCGGAGCCGGTTTGCCGCACGTGCTCCCGAGGTGCTCGACCGGTTCAGCGAACAGAAGTTCCTGGCCCAGTGGGATGCCGCGCTCGACGGGAACAGCGAAGCCGAAGTCGACGCGATCCTCACTCGCTGACCTGTCACTCACCCACCGTCTCGGCCCGCAGTTCGACAAGCAACGAGTCGGCGTCGAGTTCGACATCCTCGGCCGTGATCACCGCACCACCGGGCACATCCCGCACCAGGCGGGCTCCTTCGAGAAGTCCCAGCGGAAGCTGAGACCGATCACGGGCCGAGGCGGCCGTGGTCAGTCGACCCCATGCACAGAATCCTCCCTCGCCATCGATGACCTGCCCGGCCACCAGGTCGGTCTTGGCACATCCCACCACCTCGGCCACGTGCGACCCGGCCACGCCGATCGCTTTGCCGTCGAGTGCCGCGGCGGCGATCGACGGGCCCAGCTCCAGGCCGATCCAGTGATTCGGACGCCAGGCTGCCGCGTAGCGACCCGATCGATCCGATGGGATCCCGTACTGCCGGAAACACTCCTGGACGTACTCGTGCTCGGCCTCAACGACAACGTACACGCCCCAACGCAGGTCGTTGGGTACCGGTGACCCGTCGGTCTCGACACAACTGACCACCTCGACCGTCCCCGCATGATCCAGCAGCCCACCGACGCTTGCGGGCCTGAGCATCTCGGCCAGCCCATCGGTGCCCACAGCGGGAAACAGCAGGCCCGTCTCCGAGGGCAACAACCCCGTCGCATTGGCGACCGCCGCCATCTCGATTGAACTCTTCGTCCCGTCCAGGAACGAATTGAACATCCGAGGATTGACCCCATCCCGCTTCAAGGACTCGGCCTCCGCTCCGTAGTGGTCAAAAACCGTCTCGGGAGTCGACTGGTGAAAGGCCGGCAGGTGACGTGTCCCCTTGCCGGCGGCGGTGACCGTGAACCCGCAGCACCGGGCCCAGTCGACCATCTCGCAGATCAACGCCGGCTGGTCTCCGTAGGCCATCGTGTAGACGACTCCCGCCGCGGCCGCCCGGCGGGCCAGGGCCACACCGACCAGGACGTCCGCCTCCACACTCACCATCACCACGTGCACTCCCGCCTCGAATGCCGCCACCGCGTGACCGGCTGCAGCCCTCACCACACCGGTGCTCTCGACCAGCACGTCGATCCCCGAAGCGATCGCAACCTCAACTTCGTCGGTCACACCGACCTGGCCCCGTCGGACCGCGTCGGCCAGCTCACCGGGGGTCGTCGCCGTCACCACCCGCTCGGACGGAAAACCGACTCGGGTCAATGCCGAGGTGGCCCGCGAGGTGTCCAGGTCGACCACCACAGTGGGCTTTAAACCAGCTGTCGTGCGGGCCTGGGCTAGGAACATCGTGCCGAACTTCCCGGCTCCCACCAGCCCGATCCGGACCGGATTTCCGCTGTTTTGTCGCTCTACAAGACGCTCATACAGGTCCGCACTCGGCATGCTCAACTCCCGTTCAACCCGATTCCATCAATTCCCTCCAACGCACACCCTGCCGCGGCGCGTAGGATGCGGGTAGAAGAAACCAAGGGAAAGTCGATGGATATCTATCTGCCAACCCAGGCGGAAATCCGCCAACAGTGCCGGGAGATTCGTTCGTTGTGGTCATCGCGTGAACTGTTCAAGCGAGCCGGTGAGCCCGAGCCCACCGGGTGGATGCCACCCGGGACCGAACGCCCTCTGAATTCTCGGACCTACTCCCATCGACGCTTGGCCGCCGAGGACTAGGTTCTGTCGACCGCCGACGGCTTACTGTGAAAAGTCGTACTTGTCGATGTTCCTGATGTGGAAGCGGAGTGGGTCCGAGAGGATCAACATGGTGGGGTCCTGGCGGCTGAGCCGGACCTTGCCGTAACCGGGCAACTCGGTTCCCTCTGTGATCGTCTCACCCCGAACCAGCGCGACCGCAACCCGCACGGTCAACTCGCCCAGGGCCCGGGGATCCCAGAGATAGAACGCCTCGAGCACCCCGTCCTTGACGTAGGCCCGCATCTCTTCGGGCATCGAGTTCCCCGTCAACGCCACCTCGCCAACGCGACCGGTCCGCTTCAACGCCTCGGCCGCACCGGGGACCGAGTTCGAATCGAAGGCGATCAGGCCCTTCAGGTCGGGGTGCTTGTTGAGCAGCGTTTCGACCTTCTGCCGAGCCACCTCGACGTTCTCCTGGGTCACCACTGTGTCGACCAGTTCCATTTCCGGATAGTCCTTCCTGGCCTTCGCCTCGGCGAACCTCCGCCACGTGTTCAGGTTGGCCGCATCCAGGCTCGCGATCACGATCGCCCACTTGCCCTGCTGGTCCATCTGCCCGGCAATCTCATCAATCAGGCTCTCGCCCAGGGCCTGGTCGTCGACCTGGTTGACCATCAGCGTGCGGCCGCAGGTGGGCGCATCGGTGTCCCAGCAGATGACCTTAATCCCCCGCCCCTGGGCCTTCTCCACAAATCGCTTGACCGTCTTGGGTTGATTGGGAGCGATACAGATCGCGTCGACGCCCTGCCGGATCCAGGTCTCGATGAACTTGTTCTGCTCCGAAGCACTCGCCTGGGTCGGACCATCGTAGATCAGCTTCACACCCAGTTCGTCGGCCGCCTTCTGAGCACCCCGCCGGCAGGCGGCGAAGTACTTGATGTTGACCAGCTTGGGCAGCACCGCGATCACGATCTGCTTGTCACCGCCGCCGCCGCCAACAACAACCGCGCTGCCGGCCGCTTGTGTGCCAGGCGATTCGGTCGCGTCACGGCAGCCCGACAGGCAACCGCCAACAAGCACCCCAACCGAAACGCTCAGCAGCGGCCTGAGGAAAACTCGAGTCGCCCAGGACGTCGCTGTCTTTGGTCGTCGCATCGCTGGCCTCATCGCTTGAACCGGTTGCGTGGCAGGCTCGACCGATCTCGCGATCCCACCCTCCCCTGCCAGACTGCAGTCTTGTGAAAACCGACCGCCGCCGCAATCGAAACGACCACCGGGGACTCGATCGAGGACGGACGATGCTACGTCTCGTCGCGATGTCCGAATCGAGTGTTCAGCCAGACTCCTGCGACCAGCAGCAGGCCCAGCAGCAGGTACCGCAGGTGACTGATCTCAAAGGCTAGGTGTTCGTCGCTCCATCCCTTCGCCTCCCGGAGCCCGTCATCGAGCACCGCGACCAGGAAGGCACCCAGGACCGATCCCAGCACCGACCCCCGCCCCCCTTCGACCCGCGTGCCTCCCAGCACCACCGCCACGATCACCTTCAGCTCCAACCCACTCGCCGTGCTGGCGTTGACCGCTCCGTTTCGGGCCGTGAAGCAGACCGCCGCCAGCCAGGCCAGGCCACCCATCAGGGCGTAGGTCTGGAGCAGCCGCCGATCGAGCGGAACCCCGGCATAACGAGCCGCCACCCGGTTGCCTCCCACCAGCAACAACTCGCGCCGCCACCCCGAACGACTCCAGCACCAGCCGCCAAGCCCCACAACCAACACCAGCACGACCAGCGAGCCGCTGAAGCCGCCCAGCCACTCGTAACCGGGGACATCAAAAAACGGAGCCCGCTCGGCATCACGCATCACGACCTGGCACAGGCCGCGGTAGAAGATCATCGTGCCCAGGGTGGCCACGATCGGAGGAACATCCAGCCGGGCCACCAGGGCTCCGTTGAACAGGCCCAGCCCGACACCGGCCAGCAACCCCAGCGGCACCGCCGTCAGCCAGAACGACATGCCACCGTCAAAGCACGACATCACCGCCGCGACCAACGCCAGCATCGATCCCACCGACAGGTCGATGCCGGCGGTCACCAGGACCAGCGTCATCCCGACCGAGAGCACCAGCACCGGAGCCAGACCGGGGATCAGGTCGAGGAACTTCAGTTCGAGGTAGTCGAGGATCCCGCCCGGGGTCGAGACGTCGCTGCCACTGACCGAAGCAAACACGGCCAGTTCCAACACCAGCAGCAGCAGCAACACCACGGCTCTCACTTCAACTCCTCCATCCGGTGCTCACCCCGGTGCAGGACACAGTCGAAGCCGATCACGGCCAGGATCAACGCTCCCTCGAAGGCCTGCCGGGCATGCACGTCATCCAGCGCGTAGATCAAGGCCTGGCGGGCCAGGTACAGGAACAGCACGCCCAGCACCGTGCCCATGAAGCTCCCCTCGCCCCCGAAGATGTTCGTCCCGCCCAGTACCACCGCCGCGATCACCGACAGCTCGAACCCCAACCCCATCCGCGCCGGATCGATCGTCTGCTGGTTCGAGACGTAGAGTATCCCGCCCAGGCCCAGGTAGAGGCCTCCGAAGAGGAAGGCCGAGATAGCCAGCCGCGGGAGATCCAGGCCTTGGAGTCGGCAGGCGGCTGCGGAACTGCCATGAGCCAGCCACAGTCGAGGCCGACGACAGGTCAACTCGAAGACGATCGCCGCGCCGACGGCAGCCAGCAGAATCCCGCTCGCCCAGTCGCGACCCGGCACCCGGTAGATCTCCTCGGGCACCGTCAGGTTGCCGTCAAAACCCGGCACGCCCACGTTGACCAGCACCAGCGCAAAGCCGCGATAGGCCGCCAGCCCCGCCAGAGTGACGATCAACGCCGGAATCCCCAGCCAGCGAACCAGCAACCCGTTGGTCGCCAGCAGGCCGCCGGCGGCCAACAGGCAGCCGGCGAAGCAGAGTACCGGGTGAGCCTGGTGCGAATAGCCCATGGCGAATACGGCACCGCACACGGCCAACACGCTGCCGATCGACAAGTCGATCGCACCGGTCCAGATGATCGCCGTCAAACCGATCGCCGCCAGCATCTCCGGAGCCATGTTCCGCGGAGTATCCCGCAGCACGGTACCCAGCCTCGAGACCGCTCCGGCCAGAGTGTCGCCGGGCAACAGGCAGGCAAAGATCCCCGCCAGCAACGCCATGTTGCCGGCCACCAACCAGGCCATGCGACGAAGCACCGGTGCGGTCATCCGAAGACGCATCATCAGCTGGCCTCCCCCCCGGCCACCAGCCCCGCCGCCGCCTGCAACACCTCACGCTCGGTCTGCGACTCGCCACTGAGTTCCGCCACCAGGCGTCCGCGACTCATCACAAGCACCCGATCGCTCATCCCGACCACCTCGGGCAGATCGCTGGAAATCAGCAGCACCCCGTGGCCAGCGGCAGCCAGGCGGTCCAGTACCGAGTGGATTTCGGCCTTCGCACCGACGTCGATTCCGCGGGTCGGCTCATCGAGCACCAGCACCTCGGGTTCCCGCTCCAGCCACCGCGCCAACAACGCCTTCTGCTGGTTGCCTCCGCTGAGAGTTCCGACCACCTGGTGCGGGCCGCTGCAGCGGATGTCGTAGTCGCTGATCATCCCCGCCACCCGGTCGCGTTCCTGGGACAATCGGATCAGGCCCCAGCGAGTCAACCGGTCGCGGATGCCGATGGCCAAAGTCGGAGCCAACTCGTGCTCGGCGACTAGGCCGTGCCGCTTCCGCTCCTCGGGCAGGTAGACCAAACCCGCCTGCAGAGCATCCCAGGCTGAGCGAGGCCTCCAGGGGCGGCCGAGCAGCTGCATGCTGCCCGAGTCGGCCGGGTAGAGGCCGTAGATGGCACGAGCCAACTCGGAACGGCCCGCACCAACCAGCCCCGCCAGCCCCACCACCTCGCCCGACCGCACCTCCAGCGACACCCCCTCGAACATTCCCTCCCGAGTCAAGTTCTCGACACGCAACAGGACCTCCGGGTCCTCGCCTGTGGCCGCCGAGGGAACCCGAGTCCGTGGAAATACCTGTTGCAACGGACGGCCGACCATCTTCTGGACCAGCTCCGATCCGTCCAACGCATCCGTATCGCCCACGTGAACCAACTCGCCGTCCCGCAGGACCGCCACCCGAGTCGATAGCTCCAGGACTTCGTCGAGCCGGTGCGAAACATAAAGGATTGCGACTCCGGAATCCCGGATCGCCTTCAGGTGTTCGATCAGCCGGTGTGCATCGGGAGCAGCCAGGCTGGCGGTCGGCTCGTCGAGAATCAACAGTCGCGCGTCGCGAGACAATGACGTGGCGATCGCCACCAACTGCTTTTCGACGGCCGTGAGTCGAGCGAACTCGATGTCGACCGCCACGTCACAACCGGCACGCTCCAGACGACGACCCGCCTCGGCCTGCAACGCCGACCAGTCAACCCAGCCGCCCCAGCCTCTTGGCCACCGCTCGCCCAGTAGCATGTTCTCAGCCACGCTCAGGTGACCGCAGTACTCGAGCTCCTGGTGGATCGTGGCGATGCCCAGGTCGATGGCACTCCGCGGAGAATCCAGCACGACCGGCCGACCCCGCCAGGACATCTCGCCCGAGTCGGGACGCAGGACGCCGCTGATCAGGCGGATCAACGTCGACTTGCCGGCACCGTTTTCACCGACCAGCCCCAGTATCTCGCCAGCGAAGATCGACAGCGTCGTCGGCTGCAAGGCCTCCACCCCGGCGAACGAGCGGCAAAGGCCAGATAACTCGAACAACACCCCCTCACCGTGTCCCGGCGACTCGATCGACATGGGAACAGCTTACGACGGACCGGGGAGACCGCAAGGAGCTGCGGTGGGGGTCGAACTGGCGTGGCGAGGCTGCGGCGGGCACAATCAGGGCCGCAGGACAACGCCGGTTTGGGATCAGACCTGGAGACCCGCCATGACGACCATGGGTTCAGGAATTCGATGGGCGCGGCTGCTGCTTGTCGTCTCGACGGTCGCGGTTTGCCCCTCGGTCGGTTGGGCCGAGGACATCCCTCGGGAGCAGCACGCCTGGGGCCGGTTCGCTCCGGGCAGCTGGACGCGGATCCGGGTGACGGTCGAGTCGATCGGAGAGAACGGGCAAAAGACGAAGCGATCCGAACTGGTCACCACCCGGCTGATGGCCGTGGACGAGCACGGAGTGACACTGCAGAGGGAAACCGTCGGCACGGCCAAGAACGACAAGCCGATAAAGGCCAAGCCTGTGATACTCAACTGGGACGGCACACGCCGGGACGGAACTCGCAGCGAGCGAGTCAGCCTCGGGGAGATCAAGATCCTCGGCCGCAGCCACACCTGCCAGACCCACAGCGTCACCCGGATCATCGGCGACAAGCGAGTCACCACCAAGTCGTGGTACAGCCCCGACACCGCACCCTACTTCCTCAAGCAGCTGATCCGCGTCAGCGGTCCCAAGCCCCGGCACACCGCTCGCGAAGTCACCCGCATCAAGGCCACCCGTAAGGTGGGCGACAAGAGCTACCCGGGTTGGGAAGCGCGGACGGTGATCGCCGACCCCGCCGGCCGGGCCCGCATGCTCGAATTCCACAGCCACCTGGTGCCCGGCAGCCTGGTCCAGGCCACCGGCGAACGCCACGACCCCGACAGCGCCCGGATCGGCACCACCATCCAGACACTCGACGCCTTCCACGCCCTCCCGGTCACCCCCGCCCCCTGACCCCTGACCCGCCCCTGCCCCCACCCCTGCCCCCGCCCTGCCTCACGCCGTCACGTGCCCGACCACGACGCGATCATCATCGGAGGCGGCCACAACGGGCTGGTGTGCGCCGGGTACCTGGCCCGAGGCGGTCTCGATGTGCTGGTCCTCGAACGCCGCGACTTTGTCGGTGGAGCCACGGCCACCGAAGAGTTGTTCCCCGGCTACCGCGTCTCGTCCTGCTCATACATCTGCCACCTGCTGCAGGCCAGGGTGATCGACGACCTCGAGATGCGCAAGCACGGCTTCGAGGTACTGCCGCTGGACCCCGAACCGTTCCAGCCGTACCCCGACGGCCGGCGGCTGGCCCGCTGGCATTCCATCGAGAGGACCCAGGCCGAGCTGGCCAGCTTCTCGTTACGCGACGCTGCGGCACTGCCCGACTGGCAAGCCTTCTGGCGCCGCGCCGCGGGAATCATCTACCCCTGGTTTCTCAAACCGCCCCCCTCGCTGGATCAACTCAAGGCATCGGTCTCAGGGACACCCGACGCCGAGTTCCTCGCACGGCTGCTGACGGTCAGCATGGGAGACCTCGTGCGGGAGTTCTTCGAAGACGAGGCGGTCCGCGGATCGTTCCTGCAGGTGCAGGATGTGGGCGACCCCGAAGCCGCCGGCGGTGCCTTCTGCTACACCCACATCCGCTGTGATGCATTCAGTCGACCCGAGGACATCGGGATCGTTCGCGGCGGCATGGGGATGATCGCCAACTCGCTGGCCGATTCGGCTCGCGAGGCGGGAGTCGAGATCCGCACCGGGGCCGTGGTCGACTCGATCACCATCGATGACCGACGCGCCCGAGGTGTGGTGCTGGAGGATGGGACCGAGATCTCCGCCAGGCGAGTCATCTCGGGAGCCGACCCGAAGCGGACGCTGCTGGGATTGGTCGGAGCCGACCGCCTGCCGGCCGAGTGGGTGACGCCGGCCCGAGCAATGAAGACCCGCACCGGGTACCTGAAGTTCCACGCCGCACTCGACCGACTGCCCGACTTCAGCCGCTACTTCCCCGACGGCTACGACCCTCGCTACATCGCCAGCATGAAGATCTGCCCGTCGATGGAATACTATGCCAGGGCCTGGCACGACGCCGCGGCGGGTCGCCCGGCTCAACAGCCGGTGATGGAAGTCCAGATCCCCTCGGTCGTCGACGACTCACTCACTCAACCCGGGCAACACGTGATGTCGGTCTGGGGCCTGTACGCTCCGGTAAAACCCCGCGACGGCGATTGGGAACAGCTCCGCGAATCCGTCGGTGAGTCGATGATCGATGTGCTCTGTGAGTACGCTCCGGACCTCCGCGACTGCATCGTCGACTGGTCGCTGTTCACTCCGGCCGATCTCGAGCGTCGTGTCGGGCTGACCGATGGCAACATCAGGCACCTCGACATCGTCCCCGAACAGTTCCTCGATCTGCGTCCGATGAAGGGCTGCGGCGGCTACGGGACTCCGATCGAAGGCCTGTATCTCTGCGGAGCCGGGACCCATCCCGGCGGTGAGGTTACCGGAGCCTGCGGACACAACGCTGCGCACGCTATCCTCGACACTCTCTGAACCCACCACGACCCCGGTCTTGGCCCAAGGACAAGCTCGATCAATGGACATCCGCGACTACCCGGCAATCGACGTCCACGCCCATTACGGTGACTACCACCGCGACGGATGCTCGGACCTGCAGAACCAGATGGCCAGCGGCGATGCCGGGACCGTCGTCGCACGCGCCCGACGCGCCAACACACAGTGGACCGTCGTGTCGCCGCTCTCGGGGCTGATGCCGCGAGGACGCGCCGATGCGGCCGCCGGCAACCTCGAAGCCGCTCGCATCGTCCCGGAAACCGAAGGACTCTTGCAGTGGGTCATCATCGATCCGGGCCGCGAGGAGACGTATCAGCAGGCCGAGCAGATGCTCGGCGAACCGTTCTGCATGGGGATCAAGCTGCACCCCGAAGAACACTGCTACCCGATCACCGAACACGGTGACAAGCTGTTCGCGTTTGCTGCCGAACGCCGCGCCGTCGTCCTGGTCCACAGCGGCGACGAGAACAGCCTGCCCGAGGACTTCCTGCCGTTCGCCGAACGCTACCCCGAAACGAGAGTGATCCTGGCCCACCTGGGCAACGGGGGTGGAGCCGCCGGCGACCCGACCACCCAGGTCCGAGCCATCCAGGCCTCCACCAAGGGCAACCTCTACGTCGATACCTCCAGCGCCCGCTCGATCCTGCCCCGGCTCGTCGAATGGGCCGTTGGCGAAGTCGGAGCCGACCGGATCCTCTATGGAACCGACACGCCGCTGTACCAGTCCGAAATGCAGCGAGCCCGCATCGACCACGCCGAATTGACCGACGAACAGAAACAACTCATCCTCCGCGAAAACGCCGTGGCACTCCTCGATCTGCCCCAGCCGCCCGCAGCAGACCAGCCCGGAGACCAAGACTCGTGATCCGCCTGAACCGAATCCGCCTGGGCCCGTCCGCCTCCATGCTGCTTCTGGGCTGCCTCGCGATCTGCTTGATCTGCTTGATCAGCTTGATCAGCGCCGCAGCCGAAAACGGGCTGCAGAAGAAGAAAACAGCCGACAAGAAGAAGGCACCCGGCATCACCTCACTGGCAGCCAAGCCGCTGCCGCTGGAGCAGGCCCGGCAGCGGGCCCGGCTGCTACACGACATCTACGAATCGACCCTGCTGACCATGCACCGGCACTACTTCGAACCGAACAAGAAGCAAGTGATCCCCTCGAGGGCTCTCGAAGACGTCTTCTACACGGCTCGACGTCGCTGGGGTGTCGAGGCCCGCTGGCTGGCCGTCAGCGCCCAGGCGATGAACATCGACCACAAGCCGAAGACCCCCTTCGAAAAAAAGGCCGTGCAACTGCTCGCCAGAGGGAACAAGCGGCACGAGGAGGTGCGTGAGGGGACCTACCGGGTGGCAGCACCGATCGTGCTGTTCGCCAACTGCATCCGCTGTCACACCACCCGTCGACGCAACCCGGTGGCGGGGCTGGTGCTGAGCCTGCCGGTCAAGTCCGAGTGAACCGGACGCCTCCGGCACCGGCCGCCTTGACCATCGCCGTGTAGCACTCGTCGCAGGCCGTCTCGAACTTCATGTTCGTGAAGCACTCGACCGATGCACTCGCGGAAAAGCCCGCAGCCCCCAGACCTCGGAAGATCCGGTCGTAGGCCAACACCCCGCGACCGGGCAACAGGTGCGTCCACTTGGAATAGCTGCCGCGGTGATCCTTCAGGTGCGAGTGCACAATCTGCTTGGCAAAGCGACGGGCGAGCTTGCTGGGGTCGAGACCCATCAGAGTCAGGTAGCACGGATCGAAATTGATCCCGAAGAACTCGTTGTCGACATCGTCAAAGAGCCGCTGCTGAGCCTCGGGACTGTCGTTGATCCACACCGGCCAGATCCCGTCGACCGCCAGGTAGACGTGCTTCGACGCGGCATGATCCGACGCCTTGCGAATCTCCGACACCGCACGCTTCCACTCCGCCTTCTTGTCCAGGCCCTCGTGATACCCACCCATGTGAAACGTGACCACCGTGGCACCCAGGTCGACGGCCAGGTCGACGCTGCCCTTGAGGTCCAGCGTCTTGCGTTTCGAATCGGCCAGGGTGTCGGTCAACTGGGCATGAGTGATCACGGCCTCGACCCTCAGCTTCAGCCGTTCGGCGGTGCGACGTGTGAGTTTTCTCCGCGAGACGCCAAACGAGCGAGGGTCGGCCGAGTTGCCGTTGGTGCCCGAGACATCGATCCCCGAATACCCCACCTTCGCGATCCGCTGGAGACAGGGAACGATCGGCATCTTCAGCCGGTCGGTGTAACTGTAGGTGTAAAACGAGAGTCTCATGCCACGGTGTCCGTCACTGACTTTGTGCCCCCCTCAGGGTACGATCACCACCGCGACCTCGCAAAGCCGCACTCCGATTGCAGCCCCCCGGAGGCCACGTTCCAAAATGTCCACGCTGGTCGCTCCTGCCGACGATGCCACCACATTCTCGATCCGGTTTGCCGAGGAGGGTGTGCTGGTGGTCGACCCGCTGGTCGACTCCGCCACGGTCGAGAGACTGAAACAGCAGACCGCACGCATCGCCGAGGGCACCGCCCCCTTCCCGCTCGAATTCCTCGAACTCGAACCCGATGTCGATCGGCTCGAACTGGCCACCCTCCGCAAGATCAACCGCTGTCACTACCACGATCATGTCTTCGCCGCCCACGCCGCACATCCCGGCATCCTCGACGTGATCGAAGCCCTGATCGGACCCGACATCAAGGTCTTCGACAGCCAGCTGTTCATGAAGCCACCCGGTGGCGTCGAAAAGCCCTGGCACCAGGACTCGGCCTACTTCCCGCTCGATCCCCAAATCGTCGTCACCTGCTGGACCGCTCTCGATGACGTCACACTCGAAAACGGCTGCCTGCACGTGATCGTCGGGAGCCATCGCGAGGGGATCCTCGAGCACGACCAGGAATGGGTGGTCGGAACCCGCCGGGACATGCAGGTGCCCGAAGCCAAGATCGATGACGACCGCTCCCGCGGTATTACGCTGAAGTCCGGAGGCTGCTCGTTCCACCACGGCATCCTGCTGCACCGCTCCGGACCCAACCATTCCCAGGAATCGCGTCGCGGTCTTGCCGTGCACTACATCCCCGGCAACTGCCGCTGGATCGGGCCGCCCGACAAGGCAGACGAGTTCCAGGTGGTCCGCGGTCGCGATACCACGACCTAGCAGCCCGTTGAAGAACTCGAACCCTGGGGTCAGACGCCGCCCACAACGGGGTTTGCTCCGCCTGTCGCGTTTCACAGGCGGGGCCTGACCCCTTCTTCGAGTTGCAACGAGTGCTGGTTGCAAAGGGGTCAGGCCCCGCCTGCGTGCCGTTCTGGGTGGAGCGGGACTTTCTGTGGGTCTGCCGAAGGCGGATCAGACCCCGTCCCATCCCCGAGCCTCCGTTCTTCAACCCGCCGCAGGCGGGCTTAGCCGTCGGTGACTCCGACGATCTGGCAGTTGGGCAAAGCGGCCCGCAACTGCCTGATCGCACCGGATCTCATCCGCGTTCCGGTCAGGTCGAGCTCACGCAGCTTGGCCAATCCTCGCAGGTGCCTCAGGCCCGAATCGGTGATCCCGGTCTCGGCGAGGTTCAGATGCTGCAGATTGCTCAGCACCTTCAGCGACAACAGCCCGGTGTCGGTCAGGCCAGTTCCGGACAGGTCCAACCGCTGCAGCGCGGTCAGGACCTTGAGATGATCGATGCCAACGTCGCTGATCGTCCCGCTGCCGCCGACGTTGAGACGAACCAGGCCGGTTAACGGCTTGATCGCCTCAAGACCGCTGTCCCCTATGCCGGCCGAAAGCTCAAGCCAGCGAAGACTGGTCATCGCCTTCAGATGGCCTAGCCCGGCGTCAGTGACCCGAGTGCCCTCGAGGTGCAACTCCTGCAACTTCAACCCCACCAGCGCTTCCAGTCCCGCCGAACCGACCTCGGTGTTGGCCAGGTCGAGACGCTGGAGATTGGTCAACGGCTTGAGGTGAGCCATGCCCGCGTCGGTCACCGGCGATTGGGCCAGCTTCAATTCGACCAGCGCGGTCAGAGTCTTGATGTGTTCCAGGCCGGCGGAGGTGACTCGGGTTCCCGAGAGATTGAGTTGCTGCAGGGCCTTGAGAGTCGAGAGGGCTTCGAGGTTCGAGTCGCCGATTGAAGTTTCCGAGAGACTGAGGGTCCTCAGGGCGGTCAACCCCTTGAGGTGTTCCAGGCCGATATCGGTGATGCCTTCCTGCTGGTCGAGATACAGCTGCTGAAGCGTGACCTGGCCCTTGAGCTTGGCGAGTCCCGCGTCGGTCAGGTAGCGGCCGAAGAAATCGAGCACGACCGGCTTGCCGTTGCCGTCGACCTGGGCCCGCAGCGCGCTGGCCTTGAGTGCCTCGGAGAGGTCCAGGGCGTCCTGGGCCACCCGAGCGGCCTCGACCTTCTTCTTGTTCTTGTCCTTGTCCTTGTCGTCCTTGGCCGCAGGCAACGGCGCGTTGTCCTCGGCCGCTGCAGTCAGTGCCGCCAACAGCACATCGGTCTTCGGGGCCACCACGGCCTTCGGATGAGGAGCCGCCGCCTCGTTGGCCTCCGACGAGTCCTCCCGGGTCACCTCCCCGACATCCGACACGTCGCCAGTCGTCGCATCGCTGCAACCCACCTGCAGGCTCAACGCCAGCAGCCCGACCCCCAACACGCTCCTGCACAACATCCGTGTCTCTCCCTGTTTACCGGACGATCAACTCCGCAACACGCTCATCGTGCTGCGGTTTTCGAGACGGGCCGACCATACCGCAGTTCCGACTGTCTAGCAAACCACCCGGACGCCCGACGACGAATCTCGCTTTCAGCACTCAACTTACGACAGATCCGACATCCGAGGGGCTTGGGCCGCGGCCCGCTTTTGACTAGGGTGACCCCGGTAGCCCCCGTGCAGTAGAGGTCCCGTCATGAGCGCCCCCGGCGCGGACGTAAGGAGCGACTCGTCGATCCCCAAAGCCCAGCCGGCCGAGGTGAGTTTTGTCGAGACCGCGCTGACGCTCGGCGGGAAGAGCCGCGAAGAAGCACGCACAACCGGGGCGATCGACCGAGCCGATGAGCAGGTCGAATCGCTGTTCGACCGCAAGTACCAGACCGTCAGCAGCCCGATCCACCAGGCCGTCTGGGACCGCACGCTGCCGCTGGAACAGTTCCGCTCGCGCGACGTACCTGCCGATCCGCTTGTCGAAGAGGTGATGGCCAAGTCGCTGGCCGTCATCGTCGACCGACAGAACTCCGGCACCCTGCTCGACGACAACCTCAAGACCGCCCCCGAAACACTCGACGCACTCGCCGAGGTGGGCTACTGGGGGCTGCTGGTCGATCGAGAATACGGAGGCTCGGGTTCCAGCTTCTCGCAGTTTGCCCGTTTCCTGACTCGCATGGCGATTCGTGACGCCACCGTCGCCGGCATGGCCAGCGTGCACGGCTGCATCGGCGCGGTCGACCCGCTGATCGGGTTCGGCACCGACGAGCAGAAACGCCGGCACCTGCCGCGACTCGCCTCCGGCGAACGTATCTCAGCCTTCGCACTCACCGAACCAGCCGCCGGATCCGACCTGACCGCTCTGAGGACCACCGCGGTGCTCGAGGGAGACGACTACGTCGTCAACGGCGAAAAACTCTTCATCACCAACGCCATCCCCGGCCGCACCATCGGCCTGGTCTGCCTAATCGAAGGTCGACCCGCCGTGCTGATCGCCGACTTGCCCGACAGTGAGACCGAACACTTCCAGGTCATCCCCTACCGCATCCATGCACTCAGGAACTCGCACAACAACGGGCTGAGGTTCACCAACTTCCGAGTCCCCCGCGACAACCTGCTCGAACCCGAGACCGGCGACGGACTGACGATTGCCTACCACGGACTCAACCGCGGCCGCGTGGCACTGTGTGCCGTGGCGGCGGGTTCGATGAGAGTCATGCTGGCGGGGATGCTGCCCTGGGCCGAATACCGCACGACCTACGGACAATCGATCAATCGACGCGAACTGGTGCAGCGGCGGATCGGTCGGCTCGCCGCCCTGGTCGTCGGATGCGACGCAATGGTCGATTGGTGCAGCTGGCAGCTCGACGAGGGCTACCGCGGCGAGATGGAGTGCATCATCGCCAAGATCTTCGGCAGCGAATCGCAGAAGGAAGCCGCGATCGAGCTGTGCATGAAGACCCACGGCGGCCGGGCCTTCCTGCACGGACACATCTTCGGTGACAACATCCACGATTTCCTCGCACCGTGCATCTACGAGGGCGAGGGCGAAATGCTGGGGATGGCATTCCTCAAGTCGCTCGTCAAGCAGCACGGGCGGCAGTTCTTCGAACCGATCGGTCGACGGGCCGCACAGCTGCAGCTGAAACGGCCCAACCCACTCAACCCCAAACACGCCTGGGGACTCCGACAAGAACTCACCTCCTACGGTCTCTGGAAACTCCGGCAGCTCCTCGTCGGCTGGAAACGCCCGAAGCTGGAACTGAAGTGCCAACGCCTGGCCCGGCTCGCACGCTTTGCCGTCGATGGCCTGCAGAAGTCGCGGCTCGAAATCGACTCGCTGATGGTCCGCCACCAGCTCAGCCTGCCCGATCGACAGGTCTCGATGGCCACGCTTTCGCAGAGGATCCAGGACCTGGTCGTGATGCTGGTCACCGCCCTCTGGGCCGATCAGCGCGGCGACCCCCTGGTCCGCGACGCCGCCGTCGTGCTTGGCAACGACTTCCGCTGCCGCTTGACCCCCCGATCGCCCACCGGCCAGGAGGTCCGTACGGCAACGAAACTCGGTGCCGCCATCGCCGAAGACGGATTCGTGCTGCTGGACGGGATCGTGCCCGATCAGATCCTGATGCGCTACGACGATACCCGCACCGACCCTCGGCCGATGTCTTGACAGCCGCCGGTGACGACGATGGAGTGGTCCGACATGAGCACGGCCTGCCAGTTCGAAGAACTCGATGACGCGATCGGACTGTTGACGATCGACCTGCCCGGGAAACCGGTCAACACGCTCGGTCGTCTCGTGATCGCGGAATTGTCGGAACACGTCGCACAACTGGCCGCCCGCGACGACATCCGCGGACTGCTCTTCCGCAGCGGAAAACCCGGACAGTTTCTCGCCGGAGCCGATCTCCACGAACTCGGACTGCTCGTCGACGCCGACGAAGAGATGATCGAGCAGGGGCTCTCCAGCGGCCACGACCTCTTCGATGCCATCGGTGAGTTGCCCTTCCCGAGCGTGGCACTCGTCGATGGCAAGTGCTTCGGTGGAGGCACCGAGCTGATCCTGGCGATGGACCAGCGGATCGCCGTCGACGCACCCGGAGTCGAGATCGTGCTGCCGGAGGTCAAGATCGGGCTCTTCCCCGCCTGGGGCGGCTCGCAACGACTGCCTCGACTCATCGGTCTGCATCACGCCATCGAGATCATCTGCGGCGGGGCCCCCGTGCCCGCTCGACGCGCCGCGGAACTCGGACTCGTCTTCGACGCCATCGACGGCTCGGGCGAAAACACGCTGATCGAAGAAGGACGGCGACTGCTGCTGTGGCTCGGACACGACGACCGATACATGGCCATCCGAGAACAGCTCAGGGCCCCGATGGGACTCAGCCAAGACCAGGCCAACTTCAGCTTCGCCGTCGCCGCCGGACAGGTGATGCTCAAGACCAAGGGCCAGTATCCCGCTCCCCTGGCCGCACTCGAATCCATGCAGCAGGGACTCAATCTGCCGCTCAACGAAGGCCTCGAGGTCGAACGGCAGTGCGCCCGGCAGATCGTCGGCAGCGAAATCTCGGGCAACATGATCCGGATCTTCTTCATGCAGAACCGGCTCGGACAGGACGCCGGAGGACCCCGTGACACGCAGCCACGTGAGGTCCATCGGATCGGTGTGCTCGGAGCCGGACTGATGGGCGCGGGGATCACCACCGCCGCGGCCAGGCGAGGCGTTCCGGCCACCATGATCGATCTCGATAACCAGCGGCTTGCCGAGGGACTCGAGAGTGCCGGGGCGGTGGTCGCGAGCCGGATCAAGATCGGACGCGCCACGCCCGAAGACCTCGGACGCATGATGGCACTCATCTCCACCAGCACCTCACACGCCGCTCTCGCCGACTGCGATGTCGTGATCGAGGCGGTCACCGAGAACGAAGAACTCAAGACCCGGATCTACGGCCAACTCGCCGATGCCCTCGGCCCCAACACCATCCTCGCCACCAATACCTCGACCATCTCCGTCACCAGGATGGCCGCCGCCGCGCCCGATCCGCAGCGGTTCGCCGGAATGCACTTCTTCAACCCGGTCGACCGTATGCAGCTGGTCGAGGTGATTCGAGGCGAACAGAGCTCGGACGAGACGCTGGTCACGCTGGTCGCGCTGGCACGTCGGCTGGGAAAGACACCGATCGTCGTCAAGGACTGCCCCGGGTTCCTGGTCAATCGCATCCTGCTGCCCTACATGGCCGAGTCGCTGCAGTTGTTGCGCGAGGGTGCCTCGGCCGATGACATCGACCGGGCCGCTACCCGGTTCGGGATGCCCATGGGACCCATCGCACTCCACGACCTCGTCGGACTCGATACCGCCCTGTTTGCCGGACGAGTCGTCCAGGCCGCCTACAGCGACCGCGCGATCGAGATCCCCATCCTCGAAGACCTCGTCAACGCCGGGCGACTCGGCAAGAAGTCCGGCAAGGGCATAAGACAGTTCGTCGGTCGACGCGGGAAACCTCAGAACGACCCCGAGTTCGACGCGTTCCTGGAACCGCATCGGCTCGAAACCGCGGAATTTTCGACCCGAGACCTCCAGGATCGGTTGTTCCTGCCCATGCTGCTGGAAGCGACCCGGGTGATGGAAGAAGAAATCGTCGGCGAACCGGCTCATGTGGACATGGGCCTGATCCTGGGCATCGGCTTTCCGCCGTTTCGGGGCGGGCTGCTGAGATGGTGCGACAGCCAGGGCGCCGGCGAAATACTCAAACGGCTCGAACCACTCGCCGAACTCGGACCCCGCTTCGCACCGACCGACTCGCTGAACACGATGGCCGGCGACAACTCGACCTGGCACGAGACACCCACGGGAGCCGCCCGATGAGTTCCGCAGTCGTGATCGACGCCATCCGAACCCCGATCGGCCGAGCCGATGGCCGGGCCGGCTGCTTCCGGGACGTCCGAGCCGATGAACTCTCGGCCGGACTGATCACAGAGTTGGTCGCCCGTACCGCCATCGATCCCGCACTGATCGAAGACGTCCGCTGGGGCTGCGTGCAGCAGCAGGGCGAGCAGGGCTACGACATCGCTCGCATCGCGGTGCTGATGGCCGGGCTGCCGATCGAAACCGGCGGAGTCACCATCAACCGCAACTGTGCCTCGAGCCTGCAGGCGATCAACGATTCGGCGATGAGCATCATGGCCGGGTGCGAAAACGTACAGATCGCCGGCGGCGTCGAACACATGCACCACATCCCGATGACCAAGGACTACGATCCCGCTCCCGGACTGTTCCGCAAGTACAGCGAAGCCATCATGCACATGGGGCTGACCGCCGAATACCTCGCAACCAAGTACGGCATCGGCCGGCCCGAGCAGGACGAGTTCGCGATGCGGAGTCACCAGCTGGCCGCCGAAGCCACCGTCGCGGGGGACTTTGACGATGAGGTCATCGCAACCTGGGGTCGCGATGACCAGGGACGTAAGACGCAGATCACCCGCGACCAGTGCATCCGTGAGGACTGTTCGATCGAGGGCCTCGGGGGACTGGCCCCCGCGTTCAACCCCGCCGGCGGCAGCGTGACCGCCGGCAACAGCTCGCCGATCAACGTCGGGGCCGCGGCACTGCTGATGATGTCCGAAGAGACCGCCGCTGAGCTGGGCCTGGCACCCATCGCACGAGTCCGGGCCATGGCCGTGGCAGGTGTCGATCCGGCCGAAATGGGTATCGGCCCGGTTCCCGCCGTCGCGAAGGCACTCGATCGAGCCGGGGTGACGCTCGATGAGATCGACTGCATCGAGATCAACGAGGCCTTTGCGGTGCAGGTGCTCAGCGTGCTCAAGCTGCTCGAGATCGACCAGTCGCGAGTCAACACGCGAGGCGGAGCGATCGCGCTGGGGCACCCGCTGGGTGCCAGCGGGGCCCGGATCTCGGTGACACTGCTGCACCGCATGAAGTCCACCGGAGCACGACTGGGGCTCGCCACGCTGTGCGTAGGACAGGGACAGGGAGTCGCCACGATCTACGAAAACCTCCAGGACCAGGACGACTCGTGAATGACCGCGTCGAGACTCTCTGCCAATTGCATCGCTCGATGAGCGAGAAGATGGGCGAGAAGGCCGCCTTGAGATTCCCGGCCTACGGCCGTTTCCTGGACTACTCCTACCAGCAGGTCAGACAACTGGCCGATCAGGCTGCCGCCGGGCTGATCGGCCTGGGGATCAACCCCGGCGACCGCGTCGGCATCCTCTCGGAAAACCGCGTCGAGTGGCCGATCGCCGACCTGGCGGTACTCAGCACGGCCGCCGCCGATGTCACCATGCACGCCCCGCTCTCGGCCCAACAGGTCCGGTACCAACTGGGGCACAGCGAGGCCCGGGGGGTCATCCTCAGCAACCAGGACCAGGCCAACAAGGTCCTCGAACAACTCGATGAACTGCCCGACCTCGAGTTTCTCATCTCCTTCGACCCGGTCTCGGTGCCCGAATCGCGACTCGTGCATCTCACCTGGCAGGACCTGTGCCTTCGCGGTGAGTTGGATCCGGTTGAGGATGAACTCTTCGCACGTGAAGAGTCACTGGATGGCTCGAGCCTCGCCACCCTGATCTACACCAGCGGCACCACCGGCAACCCCAAGGGCGTGATGCTGACCCACGGCAACCTGCTCTCCAACGTCGAAGCGATGATCCCCATCGCCTTCCTCGAACCCGACGACATCCTGCTGAGCTGGCTCCCCTACAGCCACGTCTACGCCCGGCTGACCGACAACTACCTGGCCACCGGAGCCGGGATCACCGTGGCCATGGCCGCCAGCATCGACACGCTGTTTGACGACCTGGATGCCATCAAGCCCACCTGGCTGACCGCCGTGCCGCGGTTCTACGAAAAGGTCTGGTCCGCCGTCGAATCGCTCGACCCCGAACCACGGGCTGGCCGGCTCGCAGCCATCTTCGGACCCAATATCCGGCAACTGAACTCCGGCGGAGCACCTCTGCCCAGACACGTCTGCGACGGGTTCGACCAGGCGGGGCTGCAGATCTTCGAAGGCTACGGCCTGACCGAAACCTCGCCCGTGATCACCTTCAACCATGCCAACGCCTACCGCTTCGGCTCGGTCGGCAAGGCCATCCCCGGAGTCGAAATCAGGATTGCCGAGGATGGGGAGATCCTGACCCGGGGGCCTCACGTGATGGCCGGGTACTGGAAGAACCCCGAGGCGACAGCCGAGGTGATCGTCGACGGCTGGTTTCATACCGGGGACGTGGGGACCATCGACGAGGATGGATACCTCTCGATCACCGACCGCAAGAAAGACCTCTTTGTGACCTCAGCCGGAAAAAACGTCGCCCCCGCGGTCATCGAACGGCTGCTGACGGCCGATCCGCTGTTCGAACAGGCGGTCGTTTATGGCGACGGGCGGAACTTCATCAGCGCCGTGGTGGTGCCCGACGGCGGCGAACTTCAGTCGGTCGCCGAGTCGCTGGGATGCGAAGTCCTCTGCGACGACGGATTCGTCACCTCCAGCGAACTCCTCGAGTACATCGACTCGAAGGTCGAAGACCTGATGCAGGCGGTCAGCAACCCCGAACGCGTCAAGCGGTGCCTGGTGCTCGAAAAGCCATTCGGGCTGGCAGACGACGAGCTGACCGCGACGCTCAAGGTGCGACGCCGATACATCATCGCCAAGTACGAAGACCAGCTGGCAACGTTCTACGACGGTTGAGCCGCACGGTGGGCCACCCCGCCTGGCAGCCCGTTGAAGAACTCGGACCTTGGGGTCAGACGCCGCCCACAACGGGGTTTGCTCCACCTGTCGCGTTTCACAGGCGGGGCCTGACCCCTTCTTCGA
>CAUZEQ010000021.1:0-29287 GCA_963578885.1 Planctomycetota bacterium | reverse complement strand
AGCGCCGACACGTACGAAGAGACACTCAGGAGCCAGGCGGCGGCCGGGGGAGCCGACCTGGAAACGAGGATGGCCGAGCACACCGAGATCATCAAGAAGGAGCAGGGGGCGCAGTTGACGTCGCGGGCGATGAGTGCCGCGATCCCCTACTTCGAATACGTGCTCTCGGCCGCCGTGATCATGTTTGCCTTTTCGACGATGATCTCCTGGTCGTACTACGGAGAACGCTGCTGGGCCTACCTCTTCGGCGACGGCGCCTCGATGTCCTACCGGATCATCTTCCTGGCGTTCGTCTTCCTGGGGTCGATCGTCTCGGCCACGAATATCCTGGAACTCGGCGACCTGATGATCATGGGCATGGCCGTCCCCAACATCCTCGGCGTACTGCTGCTCTCCGGAGGCGTCAAGCGGGACCTCGACGAGTACTGGCGACGGCTGAAGGCTGGGGACTTTGATGAGGGTGGGGATGGGGATGGGGGGGGCGATGGGGATGGCGATGGGGGGGGTGTGTCAGGCACAGCCTGACCTACGGGCGTCGGGCAACGAGCCGGCCGACACAGCGGTCGGGCAATTCGACCTCCTCGTATCGAACCAACTCGAGTTCGTTGTAGAGCGACCGCAGTTCTCCGGGGGCCAGGACGAAGTCGGGGTTCTTGAGGTGGTTGTCGTGTCGATCGCACTGTCCGGGCCCGAAGGTCTCGTAGACCAGTAGCCCGCCGGGTGCCAGGCCGCGGGTGATCACCCCGGGCAGGCGGTCGCGGTCGAGGAACCGGAAGACAACGATCAGGTCATAAGCCTCCGGCAGAGGCAGGAAGCGGTCCAGGTCGGCGGCGATCAGTCGGGGTGTGACCCGGTGTCGACTGGCCAGTTGCGAGGCGACTGCCAGTGCGTGGACTGAAACGTCGACCGCATCGACCTGCCAGCCGCGTGTCGCCATCCAGACAGCATTCTCGCCCAGGCCGCAGGCCAGCTCGAGTGATCGGCCCGGCGGGATGTCCTTTATGGCATCGACCAGCCACTGGTCGGCCTCGAGCGTTTCGGCGGCTCGAGCCTGCAAGTACTTCCGGTCCCAGCGGCTTCGATCCTCTTCACTCATCGAGTCGCCCGGCCTACGACCTCAGTTTCGCGATCAACGCTTCGCGGACCTTCTGCGGATCCGCTCCCCCCGCCTCACGCATCACCTCACCGATCAGTCTCCCGATCGCCGCGTCCTTGCCGACCCGAAAATCCTCGGCCGCCTGCTGGTTCCCGGCGATGACCGTATCGATCAGCTGATCGAGTTGGGCGGTGTCGGCCACGGCGGCCAGCCCCCGCTGCTGCACGATCCGATCGATTCGCTCCGCGACAGTTCCCTCGCCTCCACCGCCCTCGACCAGCACAGCAAACACCTCACGTGCGCTGCGAGTCGTCAGCTCCTGGGAGGTGATCAAACTGATCAGCGTGGCCAGCCCGTCTGCATCAACGGCAAAGTCGACGATCGCCTGGTCCCGCTCATTGAGTTCTCTGAGCACATCCTGCGTGACCCAGTTGGCCGCCCGCTTGGCGTCAGAACACTGCATGGCCACGGATTCGAAGTAATCGGCCGTTTGGGGTCCCTGGTCGATCAGCACCGCGGCGTCGTAATCCGAGAGTCCCAGCTGTTGCACGAATCTCCGTCGGCGTTGTGCCGGCGGTTCGCACAGTCCGTCGCGCAGCCCGGCGATGTACTCGTCAGTGAACGTCACCGGCAGCAGGTCGGGGTCGGGGAAGTAGCGGTAGTCCGAGGCGTCTTCCTTGCCGCGTTGTGCGAAGGTCACGCCCCGGTCGGCGTCCCAGCCTCGGGTCTGCTTCGAGTCGTCGGGGTAGACCCCGTCGAATTCGTCGAATTCCTTCTGCTGCCGAGTGATCTCGTAGGTGAGTGCCGCTTCGACACCTCGGAAGCTGTTGAGGTTCTTGACTTCGACGATGGGAGTGCGGACGGCTTCGCCTGCGGGGTTGGTCAATTCGAGGTTGATGTTGGCATCGCAGCGGAGGCTGCCTTCCTGCATGTTGCAGTCGGAGATTCCGAGGTAGACCATCAGCAGCCGGAGTTCTTCGAGGAAGCGGTAGGCTTCGGTTGCCGAGCGGATGTCGGGTTCGGAGACGATTTCCAGGAGCGGTGTGCCGGCGCGGTTCAGATCCACGCGGCTCTCGCCTCCGCCGCCGGTCTCGTCGTGCAGGTTCTTCCCCGCGTCCTCTTCCAGGTGCACCCGGATCAGCCGAATCGTGCGGGTCTCGATTTCCCCGTCCTGCTGTTCGACCTCGACATCCAGGTGTCCACCCTGGCACAACGGCAGGTCGTACTGGCTGATCTGGTAGGCCTTGGGCAGGTCGGGGTAGTAGTACTGCTTGCGGTCCCACTTGGTGAAGCCGGCGATCGAGCCCTCGAGTGCCAGGCCGGCCTGGAGTGAGAGTTCCAGTGCGAGCCGATTCATCACGGGCAGGGCCCCGGGCAGTCCGAGACAGACCGGGCAGGTCTGCACGTTGGGCTCATCGGGATTGAAGCGGTTCAGACAGCCGCAGAAGATCTTGGTCCGAGTCTGCAGCTGGACGTGGACTTCCAGGCCGATGATGATCCCCGCAGACGTCATGAGGGGGCGTCTCGGTCGAGGTCCGGGATCGCCTGGTGCCACTGAGTTTCCCGCTCGTGCATGGCGGCGGCCCGCAGCAGCTGTTCCTCGGCGAACGCATTCCCCAGCAGCTGCAGCCCGATGGGTCGTCCATCACTGCTGAACCCGGCGGGGATCGAGATGCCCGGGATCCCCGCCAGGTTGGCGCTGATGGTGTAGATGTCGGCCAGGTACATCTCCAGCGGGTCGCCGGTCAGCTGGCCCAGCGGAACCGCCGGGGTGGGTGCGACCGGCGAGGCGATCACGTCCACGGATGCGAACGCCCGGGAGTAGTCCTCTGCGATCAATCGCCGGACCTTTTGTGCCTTGAGATAGTAGGCGTCGTAGTAGCCGGCCGAGAGTGCGTAGGTGCCGAGCATGATCCGGCGTTTGACTTCGCTGCCGAAGGCGGCCCCGCGGCTGTCCGAGTACATCTGGACCAGCCCGTCGTAGTCGTCGACCCGGCGGCCGTAGTGGATCCCGTCGTAGCGGGCGAGGTTGCTGCTGGCTTCCGAGGGTGCCACCAGGTAGTAGCAGGCCACGGCGAACTTCGCGTGTTTCAGTTCGATCTCCCGGATCACCGCTCCCAGTCCGCGGTACACGTCCAGGGCCCGCTCGATCGTCTCGCGGACCTCCCCGTCGAGCCCCCGGGCGAAGTGTTCCGGGCAGATCCCGATCCGCAGACCCTCCAGCGGCTCGTCGAGTCGTTCGCTGTAGCCGGGGACGGGCAGTTCGACACAGGTCCCGTCTCGGGAGTCGTGACCGGCGAGCACTTCCAGCAGCAGTGCGGCCGAGGCGACATCGCGGGCGAAGGGTCCGACCTGGTCCAGCGAACTGGCGTAGGCCACCAGCCCGTAGCGACTGACTCGACCGTAGGTCGGCTTCAGACCGACGACTCCGCAGCAGGAGGCGGGTTGGCGGATCGAGCCGCCGGTGTCGCTGCCCACAGCCAGGGGGGCAAAGCCAGCGGCGACGGCCGCTGCCGAGCCGCCACTGGAGCCTCCGGCGACGCAGTCGAGTCGCCAGGGGGTGCGGGTGGGGCCCACCGCCGAGTTCTCGGTCGTGGACCCCATCGCGAACTCGTCCATGTTCGTCTTGCCGATCAGCACCGCGTCGGCTTGCCGGAGTCGCTCGACGGTGTGAGCGTCGTAGGGCGGGTTCCAGCCCTCGAGCATGCGGCTGGCACAGGTGGTGGGCTGGTCGGAAGTGACCAGCACATCCTTGAGTGCCACGGGCAGGCCGGCCAGCCGACCCAGAGGCTCCCCGGCGGCACGTCGCCGATCGATCGACTCGGCCGACACAAGGGCCGCGTCGGCCGCGACGTGGAGGAAGGCTCCGATCGACTCGTCGTGAGCAGCAATCTCTGCCAGGCACGACTCGGTCAACTCCAGCGAAGTCGCTTGGCCACCGGCGAGTTGCTCGAGCAGCACCGCAGCGGTTTCGCGGCAGGCGGTCATGAGATCTCCTGGTGGGTCACTCGGCCGAGGTGTCCAGCACGGGGGGCACCAGGAAGAACGACCCGTCGTGGCGAGGTGCCCCCGAGAGTGCCTGGGATCGGGTCAGCGACTCCGACGGCAGGTCCTCGCGGAGCACATCGGTTCGCTCGGATCCGCCCGCCAGAGGCTCGACTCCCTCGGTGTCGGCTTCGTCGAGAATCCCGACGTAGTCGAGTACCTGGGCCAGCTGCCCGGTGAACGCCTCGATCTCCGACTCGGTCAGAGTCAGTCGTGCCAGTCGCGCGACCCGCAGCACGTCGTCGCGGGTCAGGCGGGAGGCTGACGAATGGTCGGAATGCGAATCGGACATGAGAGCAGCGTCGGCCGGGCTCAGCTGGTCGTCGCTTCGGGCTCGGTGAACGCCTTGCGGACCACGGCCTTCTGGACCAGGCCACTGCGGATGCACTTGGTGCACACCCGTCGTGTGGCGGTTCCGCCACCCAGCTGGATGCGGATCTTCTGCAGGTTCGGTCTGAAGCGGCGTTTGGAGATTCCGGTCGTCTTGCGGCCGTTGCCACCCAGGTACTTGGCCTTGCCCCGTTGCGAGACGCGGTTACCGACCTGGGGCGACTTGCCACAAATGGCACATTTCTGGCCCATCATCGTGCTCCAGCAGTCGCGAGAGTTCACCGCCTGCCCGCTCACCGAGAGCGGGAAACCGCAAGTATAGTGCTCACCGATCAGGTTGCAAGCTGTGCCGAGGGGACTCGTTGGTGCCCAGCTGCTGAGTGTCGAGTGGATCTCCGATGGCCGATTCGGGGATGGTGTGTCCGAGTTTTTCTCGCTTGGTGGCCAGGTACCCGGCCCGGTGGGCCTCCGGAGGTGCCACGATCGGAACCTGCTCCAGGACCGTCAGGTCCCAGGCCGGGAAGGCGTCGGCCTTGTTGGGGTTGTTGGTCAGCAGCCGGATCTGTGAGAGCCCGAGGTCCTTGAGGATCTGCAGCCCGATCATGTAGTCCCGCATATCGGCCTTGAAGCCCAGCTTGTGGTTGGCCTCGACCGTGTCGTAGCCCTGGTCCTGCAGTTGGTAGGCCTTGAGCTTGGCGACCAGCCCGATCCCTCGGCCCTCCTGAGGCAGGTAGATCACCGCACCCACGCCTTCCTTGCCGATCGCCTCCATCGCCAGGTGCAGCTGGTCGCCGCAGTCGCAGCGGAGCGATTCGAGCACGTCGCCGGTGAAGCACGAGGAGTGCATGCGGACCAGGGGGGCTTTGGCCGAGGAGAGTTGTCCCCAGACGATCGCCATCGGCTGCTGGTCCTCGTGGTCGACCGAGTAGGCGATCACCCGGGTGGGCCCGAAGCGGGTCACGATCGGAACTTCGACCTCACGAGTGATCAGCTGTTCCCGCATCCGCCGGTGCCGGATCAGGTCTTCGATCGAGATGATCGGCAGTCCGAACTCGGCGGCGATCTGACGCAACTCGTCTCCGTCGGCCATGCCGTCGCCGTGCTGCGAGAGGATCTCGATCAGGCAGCCGACCGGCTGGCCGCCGGCCATCTGGACCAGGTCGACGGTCGCCTCGGTGTGGCCAGCTCGTCTGAGTACCCCTCCGGCCTTGGCCTGCAACATGCTGGTGTGGCCCCAGCGGACGAAGTCCTTGGGCCGACTCTCGGCCGAAGCAATCGCGCGAATGGTCGTCGCCCGGTTGGCCGCGCTGACTCCGGTGCCGGCTGAGACGTGGTCCAGCGGAGTCAGAAAATTGGTGGAAGTCTGGGGACCGGGTCCGTGGGTGTCGGCCAGCGGAGACAACTGCAGCCGCTCGGCAACCTCCTCGGACATCGGCACGCAGAGCACTCCACTGCCGTGACGCAGCATGAAGTCGACCTGCTCGGCCGTGATCGACTCGGCCGCACAGATGAAATCGCCTTCGTTCTCGCGCTCGGCCGCGTCGACCACGATCACCATCAGGCCGCGGCGTAACGCGTCGACCGCCTCGTCGATCGTGTTGAAAGCTAGCTCGTCGGTCCCGTCAGGGGAGAAGTTGCTCATCGGTTGCTCTCGAATCATCCGTCGCCGTTGCAGGTCGACGGTCGGCTCATGCCGGTCACACCCCACAGCAAACCCACTCGAATCACTCTCGACTGGGGTCAGCGGTCAAGTTGTGCCGATCTACCTTTATACAGGACAGCAGTAAAAAAACGTGTCTCAGTCGGCGGCGGGGGACTCTCCTCGCGCGACCAATCCGGACAGGAGGTCTGGTTGATGACTCAGCACCGCTCAGCTCCGTCCCCGGAACCGGTGTTCACCTTGGGAGGGTGGAGGCCCCTCCTGGGTGCGTGTGTCCATTCTAGGGCACCGGGGAGGAGGTTCCAATGAGGAACTCCCTCGAGTCTTTTCGAGAAGTCTCGAGTCGTCTCGAGTCCGGCGGCCGAAATCCGCCGACCGATTCCACCGAATTGCCGGTCCCTCAGGACACTAATTGACATTTTGGTCAATATTGATATGTTGTCTGCCATGGAAGGATTGTTGCACTCCGGGAGTGGTCCTGCGTATCATGCATAGAGCGGTTTGCCCGCTTTCCCACCTGTTTTTTGCGCCCACCACAAACAGCCACCACACAATCGCCACACAATCGCCACACCCGCCTGCCGCCGGCGTCAGCCCGGGAGGCTCCCACCTGGGACCGTGGCTCATCCGACAAGCCAAACGACACAATCGTCCCGACCGGGACACGAATCCAATACTATGGACTGGGACGCGCCGCCTCGGGCGGTGTCGGCTCGAAAAAAAACGAGGGGATCATTCGCATGAGTCGAAGCTGGAACAGGATGCAGGTCATTTTTGCGGCACTGGCCGTGATGTCCCTGACGACGGCGGCGGCGGTTGCTGCCGTCCCGGCCAAGCCCAAGGGGTTGGGAGATCCGGGAGCCCTGACCTCGTTGAAGGTCGAGCCGAATCTCACTGGCAAGGGGATCACGATCCGCGGGCGTGATGCTCGACAGCAGCTCTACGTCACCGGCGTCTATGCCACCGGTCAACTGCGTGACCACACCCACATCGTCAAGTACACCGCCGCGCCGGCGGGCATCGTGAACGTGGACGAGACCGGCTTGGTGACCCCCTCGGCCGACGGCGAAGCGGTGGTGACCGCCACCGGTGCCAACGGCAAGTCGGGGACCTTGAAGGTCACCGTCGAAGGCGTGACCCGGCAGATCCCGATCAACTTCAAGAACCAGATCGTACCGATCTTCACCAAGCTCGGTTGCAACAGCGGTGGCTGCCACGGCAAGGCCAGCGGCCAGAACGGCTTCAAGCTCTCGCTGCTGGGCTTCTACCCCGAAGACGACTACGAGTTCCTGGTCAAGGAAGGCCGCGGACGTCGCGTGTTTCCCTCGGCACCGGCCGACAGCCTGCTGCTGCAGAAGGCCGTTGGCCGATCGCCTCACGGCGGCGGCAAGCGGATGGATGTCGACAGCCACGAGTACCGGCTGATCTACCGCTGGGTCGAGCAGGGCATGCCCCGAGGCCAGGCCAGCGACCCGGTCGTGGTCGGCATCAAGTGCTATCCCGTCACCCGCGTGATGGATCGCGGCAGCGACCAGCAGATCACCACCCTGGCAACCTACAGCGACGGCACCGTCGAGGATGTCACCCGAATGGCTCTGTATGAGGCCAACGACACCGAGATGGCCGAGGCGACCGTGACGGGCCTGATCAAGACACTCGATTTGGCCGGCGAGGTGGCGATCATGGCTCGCTACCAGGGCCAGGTCTCGACCTACCGTGCCACCATCCCGCTGGGGGCCGACGTGGGGAACCTGCCGGCCGAGAAGAACCTGATCGACACAGCTGTCTTCGGGAAACTCAAGCTGCTGGGCATTCCCGCCTCACCCGTGGCCGATGACGCCACCTTCCTGCGTCGCGTCTATGTCGATGTGACCGGAGCCCTGCCGACCGCCGAGGTGGTCGCGAAGTTCATGGCCGACAAGGATCCGCAGAAGCGGAACAAGGTGATCGACCTGCTGCTGGACAGCCCCGAGTACGCCGACTACTTCACCAACAAGTGGAACATGGTCCTGCGGAACAAGAAGCGAGGCAACGACGACATCGGGTCGACCTACGCCTTCTACCGCTGGATCTGGAACAGCCTCTACAGCAACAAGCCCTACGATGAGTTCGTCCGCGAGATCATCGCCGCGTCGGGGCAGTGGACCGAGTCGCCCGCAGTGGTCTGGTTCCGCGAGGTCGACCAGGTCAACGAGCAGGTCGAGGATACGGCTCAGTTGTTCCTGGGTTTGAGGATCCAGTGTGCCCGCTGCCATCACCACCCGTTCGAGAAGTGGAGCCAGAACGACTACTACGGGTTCTCGGCCTTCTTCAGCCGCGTGACCAAGAAGAATGTCACTCTGCCGGGGTTCGTGAGAACGGCTCGTGACCGGCGGATCGTTCACAACCCCGGTGCCGCTTCGGCCAAGAACCCCCGCAGTGGCGATGTTCTCAAGCCGACCGGCCTGGGCAGCCCCGCGCTGGATATCCCCGTCGATCACGACCCGCGGCAGTACCTCGCCGACTGGATGGCCCGCAAGGACAACCCGTTCTTCGCTCACGCCCTGGTCAACCGCTACTGGAAGCACTTCTTTGATCGAGGGATCGTCGAGCCCGAGGACGACATGCGGGCGACCAACCCGCCGTCGAACCCCGTGCTGCTCAACGGGCTCGCCGAACACTTCATCGCCAACAAGTTCGACCTCAAGGGGCTGGTGCGGTTGATCTGCCAGTCCAACACCTACCAGCTCAGCTCCCTGCCCAACGACTACAACCTCAAGGACAAGCAGAACTTCTCGAGGTACTACCCCAAGCGGCTCACCGCCGAGGTGCTCTACGACGCCTTCCACCAGGTGACCGGCTCGATGCAGGCCTACGGCGGACTGCCCACCGGCACAAAAGCCGTGCAGCTCCCCGACCCCTCCAAGGGTCCCTACTTCCTGAAGGTCTTCGGACAGCCGCAGGCCGATACGGCGTGCGAGTGTGAGCGGTCGCAGGAGGCCAACCTGGCCCAGAGCCTGCACCTGCTCAATAGCTCCGAAGTCCAGAACAAGATCGCTGGAGCCAACGGCCGAGCGGCGAAGCTGACCGCCGACAAGGAACGCTCGAACCCCGAGAAGATCAAGGAACTCTATCGCTGGGTCTACTCAAGAGAACCCGTGGCGATCGAGATGAAGATCGCCATGGCGCACCTGGCCAAGCACGAGAAGGCTCCCAAGGTGGCCTGGGAAGACATCATCTGGGCCCTGATCAACACCAAGGAGTTCCTCTTCAACCACTAAGACGGCCGCCGTGATGCGGCGAGAGGATTTCCGTCCAGACCCCGGATCCGGGGTGCCACGAATGGTGACCGGATCCGGAAAACAGACGAATGGAAGGAAACCCGGTTTCGCCAGAGACCGGGTTTCTTGTCTACCTACCAACCTCGATCTACACCGTCGGCCGACTCACACAAGCGTGATTCGCGCCCAACGGCCACGCCCGATCGATTCGACCCACACCGCAGCACACCGCAGGAAGGGACGCTCATGGCTTCCGCCCGTCACCCGCAACGGTTCGGCAGGTTCTCTTCAATTCTCTCCGCAGCCCCGCTGGCACTCGTGCTGGCCTTGGTCTTCGGCCCGACCGCGACCGCCTGGGCGCAGTTGCCTCGCACCCGACTGACGCTGGTGTCTCCTTCGATCGGACAGGTCGGCACGAGTGTCGAGTTGACGGTGACCGGTTCGGACATCGACGAGGTTTCTGCGATGAGCTTCTCGCACGCGGGCATCACCGCGGTGCAGAAGACCACCGATTCCGGCGGCAAGAAGACTCCGGTGGCCAACACCTTCGTGGTCACGATTGCCAAGACCGTACCCGTGGGGCTTTATGACGCACGGATCACGGGCCTGTTTGGTTCCAGCAACCCGATGACCTTTGCCGTCACGGGCCGCGAGGTGGTACGTGAGTCGGAGGGCAACAACAGTTTCGCCGAGGCCGACGAGTTTGCCTTGGGCAAGACCGTCTACGGCCAGATCAACGGGGCCGCCGACGTCGACTACCTGAAGTTCACCGGCAAGAAGGGTCAGCGGGTCGTCATCGATTGCCAGGCCGCCCGCGTCGACTCGTCGCTACACGCCATCTGCGAGGTCTACAGCACGGCCAACGGCCGAGTCCGCCTGCTGTCCTTTACTCGCCGCCAGGTCGGCAACGACCCGATCACCGATATCACTCTGCCGGCCGACGGCGAGTACTTCGTGAAGATCTTCGACGAGCGATTTGCCGGCAGCGTGGCGCACGCCTACCTGCTGACCGCTCACACCAATCCCCACATCGATTTCATCCGGCCCGCCGCCGGCGTGCCGGGCACCACCGGCAGCTTCACGCTCTTCGGCCGCAACCTGCCCGGTGGCCAGCCCTCGGGAGTCCGCGTCGCCGGTCACGAATTGCAGAAGCTGGTCGTGAAGATTCCCGTGCCCAAGAATTCCGCTTCCATCAGCCTGATCGGCAACCGGGTCAACCCGCTTGCCGCCGGGCTGGACGCCTTCGAGTACACCTTCAAGGCTGCCAATGGAACTTCCAACCCCGTCCCGATCTATTTCGGAGTCGGCACGATCGCGGTGGAGGCCGAGCCGAACAACACCGCCGCGAAGGCTCAGAAGATCCAGGTCCCCGGTGACATCACCGGTGTCCTGCAGCAGCGGGGCGACGAGGACGTTTACGAGTTCGAGACCAAGGCCGGGACGGTGTTCTGGATCGAGGTCTTTTCGCAACGGATCGGCGCACCGGCCGATCCGTACCTGATCGTTGACCAGGTGCAGGTGGACAAGGCGGGCAAGGAAACCGCTCCCAAGCGGCTGACCGCCATCGACGACAACGGCACCAATCTCTTTGCCAACCACTTCGACACCGCGACCAACGACCCGGTCTACCGCTTCGCGGCACCCGCCGACGGCAAGTACCGTGTCACGGTCCGCGACCGCAACTTCCAGGGTGTCGGCTCGACCCGCCACTTCTACCGGCTCTCGATCCGCCCCGAGGATCGCGACTTCCGGGTCGTGGTGCTGCCGATGGGCCAGAACACCGGAGCCAACAGCAACACCGCTCAGAACTACGGCATTGCCCTGCGCAAGGGCGAGAATTTCCTGTGTCGGGCGTTGGTCTTCCGCCGCGACGGTTTCAAGGCAGCGATCCACGTCACCGCCGAGGGGTTGCCCAAGGGGATTATCTGCCACGGGACCACGATTGGCGTGGGCCAGAACAGTGCTCCGCTGATCTTCACCGCGACCGAGGATGTTCCGGAGTTGACCACCTCGATACGGCTGGTGGCCAAGGCCACCCTCGACGATCCGGCCAAGGTGGCCGCCGCCCTTGCGGCGACCAAGGCGGTTGTGGCTGCACTGGCCGCGGTGCCCAAGGCGACCGCGGCGATCAAGCCGGTGGACGATGCGGCCAAGAAGGCCCAGGAAGTGCGGACCACAGCCGAGAAGAAGTACGCCGCCGACAACAAGCTCTCGACCGACGCCGCCAAGCTCAAGGTCGCCGCCGACAAGAAGGCCATCGACACCAAGAAAGTGTTCGATACCGCCGCCGCTGCAGACGTGGTGGCCAAGAAGAAGGTGACCGATACCACCAAGGCGGCTGGCGATACCAAGAAGACGGCTGAGGGGGCCGCCAAGACGCTGACCACGGCCACTGCAGCCGACAAGAAGGCTGATGAGGCGATCAAGGCGGCCGGAGATGATGCGGCCAAGAAGAAGGCGGCCGAGGAGGCCAAGAAGAAGACGGCCGCGGCGGTGAAGACCGCGACCGAGGCCAAGACCAAGGCCGACAAGGCGGCCACCGACGCGGCCAAGGCCGCTGCCGACGCCAAGACCGCTGCCACGAAAACCGCCAAGACGGCTGTCGATACCAAGAAGGTCACAGATGATGTGGCCAAGGCCAAGGTCGTCACCGACAAGAAGGCCGCTGACACCGCCAAGGTGACCGCCGCATCCAAGACCGCCTTCGACAAGACCGACGCGGCCCTCAAGGCCGCCCAGGCCAAGCTGGTCGTGGCCCGCAAGGCAGAAACCGATGCCAAGACGAAGGTCACCTCGACCCAGGCCGCCGCCGTGGCGGCCAAGAAGGCACGCGTCGCCGCCGCCAAGCCGCTGGTCCGTCCGGCTCGAGTCGGCACCATCGTGATCAACGGGGCCCAGAACAACTCGGCCGTCTCAAGACTCGCCAGCACGCTGGTCGTCTCGGTGATGAAGGAGAAGGCGCCCTTCCAGGTCCAGACCGACGGCGTGGTCCGGGTCGATGCGAACCGGCTGAGGCAGATCCTGGTGCCGGTCAAGCTGGCCAAGCGGAATGGGTTCAACGACGCCGTGACGCTGACATGGGTCGGGCAGCCCAAGAACGTGCAGGTGGCCAACAAGCCGATCGCCAAGGGGAAGGACTCGCAACTGTTGAGAATCTTCCTGCCGGCTAATGCTCCGATCGGCACCTTCGCCCTGTACATCAGGGGCCAGGGCAAGGTCTCCTACAGCCGCAACCCGTTCCGGGTCGCACGGGCCAAGGTGGTTCAGACCAAGGCCACCGAAGTGGCCAAGGCGGCTGCGGCGGTGCTGAAGACGGCCAACGAGGCCAAGACCAAGGCCGACAAGGCGGTCACCGACACCAAGAAGGCCTCCGACGCGGCTGCCAAGCTGGCCGCCGACGTGGCGAAAAAGCTGACCGCCGCCCAGGCGGTCGCCAAGAAGGCGACCGATGCGGCCAAGGCGGCGACCGATGCGAAGGCCAAAGCCGACAAGGCGGCCGCCGACACGAAAAAGACCAGTGACGTTGCGGCCAAGACGGCCGTCGATGCGGCCAAGGCCTTGACCGACGCTCAGGCGGCCGACAAGAAGGCCGGCGAAGCGATCAAGGCGGCCGGGGATGATGCGGCCAAGAAGAAGGCGGCCGAGGAGGCCAAGCAGAAGACGGCGGCGGCATTGAAGACCGCGACCGACGCCAAGACCAAGGCCGACAAGGCAGCCGTCGACGCCAAGAAGGCCAGCGATGCGGCCACCAAGACCGCCGCCGATGCGGCCAAGACGCTGACCGCCGCCCAGGTTCTCGCCAAGAAGGGAACCGAGACAGTCAAGGTTGCGACCGCGGCGAAGGTCAAGGCCGACAAGACTGCTGTTGATACCAAGAAGGCCTCCGACGTCGCCGCCGCGGCGAAGGTCAAGACCGACGCAACCGCCAAGACGGCCACCGACAAGGACAAGGCCACCAAGGCCACCAAGGCCGCCGCCGACAAGGAAGTCACCGCAGCCACCGCGGCCGCCAAGGCCAAACCCCTCACCGCCTTCCCGCCGTCGACGCCGATCATCATCAGCATTCGGGAAAACCCGGCCACTCTGAAGGCCGCGGTGCCCGGAGGTGGGGCTCTGAAGCGAGGTGCCAAGCTGGTCGTCAAGGTCACCGTCACGCGGACCAACGGTTTCACCGGTCCGCTGACCCTGACCCTGCCATTGCCACCGGGTATCGCCGACGTGAAGGCCCCCGCGGTGACCATCGCCGCCGACAAGACCGAGGGTGTGCTCTCGATCTCCGCCGGACCCAAGGCCACAGAGGGCGCGTTGGCCAATATGGTCGTGAGGGCCAAGATGCAGTTCGACGGCCGCGAAGCACTCGTGGATCTGCCGATTACGATCAAGGTCTCCAAGTAGATCCCTGTTCAGATACGTTCTTTTCAACACGATTCAACACGAATCCCAGCAAGCCGATTTCGGGGGCATTGCCATGCGTTTGTTGCTCAGTCGTCCGTTGACCACCTACCTGCTCTCCGCCAGCGGAGTCCTGTTGGCCGCATCGTTGCTGGTCGCCTCGGCGGCCGACGAGAAGGCCAAGAAGTCCGCGGCCAAGTCGACGGCGATCAAGCCCGAAGCGGTCAAGCTGGGCCGGCCGGTCGATTTCCTGAAAGACGTCTACCCGGCGATCGAGCAGAACTGCATTGCCTGTCACAACGTGGCGATCAACGAGAGCAAGTTGGTGCTCGAAGAGGTCAATGACCTCCTCAAGGGTGGCAAGCGAGGCACCTCGATCGTCGCCAAGCAGCCGGACAAGAGCCTGCTGTACCTGGTGGCTTCGCGGCAGAAGAAGCCGCACATGCCGCCACTGCCCAACAACCAGGACGCCAAGGCGTTCACGCCCAGGGAACTGGGACTGCTGCGGCAGTGGATCCTGGAAGGAGCCACCGGAGGCACCGGTGGCCGCAAGCAGATGCTGCAGTTCGCTCCGCTGCCCGATTCGGCCCGAGCCATCTACAGTGTCGCCATCTCGCCCTGGAACCGCTTCGCCGCGGCCGGTCGAGCCAACCAGGTCACGATCTATGACACGAGACTCGGCGAAAAGGTCGCGACTCTGGTCGACCCCAACCTGGCGGCGATCAAGTTCGGGGACAAGGTGATGTATCCCGGCGGAGCCACTCACCGCGACTTCGTCCACTCGATGTCGTTCAGCCCCTCTGGTGACATGCTGGCCACCGGAGGCTACCGGGTCGTGAAGCTCTGGAAGCGTGACCCCGCCAGGCAGGTGGCCAAGCTGGCCGGTCCCTCGGCCGTAACCGCCACGGCCATCAGCGCTGACGGCAAGACCGCCGCGGTGGCCACCGCCGACAACATCATTCGCTTGGTCAATCTCGCCGACGGCAAGGTAATCCGGGAACTCAAGGGACACACCGCAGCAGTCAGCGGCCTGGCCTTCTTCCCTCATCCCTCGGAAACCTCGAGGCTGGCGGCAGGCACCGCCGCCGCCGAGGCCGCCCTGGCGACCGCGGTGACCGCACAGAAGACCACCGAAAAGGCAGCCAAGGATTTCGACCCCAAGGCACTGAAGCTCGAGGGCGATGCGATTGCCGCGGAGAAGAAGAAACGAACCGACGCGGCCGCGGCGGCCGTGAAAGCGGTCGATGCGGCCAAGACGGCACTCGCGGCGGCCAAGAAGACCGAGGCCGAGTTTGCCAAGGCGGCGGCCGAGGGCAGCCTGTTGGTCTCGGGCAGCCAGGACAAGAGCGTGCGGGTCTGGAAAGTCACCGACGGCAGCGTGGTCCGCCAGGTGGCGACTCCCGCCGCGGTCAACGACGTCGCCTTCACCAAGGATGGCGCCCGGATCGTGTCGGCGCAGGCCGACAACCTGCTGAGGGTCTGGACGACGGCGAAGCCGAAGCCGGCCGAGAAGAAGGCCGGCGACAAGAAGAAGAAGGCCGCAGACAAGAAGAAGGACAAGGACGCCAAGGACGCGGGTGAGAAGCCCGTGCTGGAGATCAAGGGGCACACCAAGCCGGTTACCGGAGTGGCTCTGATCCTGCCCGCCGGGACACAGATTGCCACATCCAGTGGCGACAACACGGTCCGCATCTTCGACGTCACCAAGGGCAACCAGGTCCGCAGCATCAACGTCGGTTCGCCTGTCAGCGACGTGGCCGTTCGCCCCGACGGTGGAGCGATCGCCGCGGCGGCCGGAAAGTTTGCCAGGCTCTATGACCTGGCCGGCAAGCAGCTGGCCGAGTTGAAGGGCGACCTGGGGCTGACTCGTACGTTGGCGACGGCGACCGAGGAGCAGAGTGTCAACAAGCAGTTGGTGGGCGTGGCCGACGGCAAGCAGAAGGCGGCCGACAAGACGTCCAAGGACCGCACCGCAGCGGCCAAGAAGGCCAAGGATGCCAAGACTGCAGCGGACAAGAAGGTGACCGAGCAGAAGCCGAAGTTCGACGCCGCCAAGACCAAGAGCGACGCGGCCCTCAAGGCCTTCGACGCAGCCGCCAAGGGACTCGTGGATGCCAAGAAAGCGGCCGTGGACGCCGCCAAGAAGGCGACGGACCTGAAGAAGGTCGCCGATGATGCCAAGAAACTGGCCAATACCGAAACCAAGAAGTCGACCGATTCGGCCAAGACGTCCGAAACGGCCAAGAAGGCGGCTGCTGATGCGGCCAAGAAGCTGACCACGGCCACAGCAGCCGACAAGAAGGCTGACGAGGCGATCAAGGCGGCCGGAGATGATGCGGCCAAGAAGAAGGCGGCCGAGGAGGCCAAGAAGAAGACGGCCGCGGCGGTGAAGACCGCGACCGAGGCGAAGACGAAGGCCGACAAGGCGGCCACAGATGCGGCCAAGGCGGCCACCGATGCCAAGAAGGTCTCGGATGCGGCCAACAAGAAGTCGACCGACGCCGCCACCGCTGCCAAGACCGCCGCGGAAGCCAAGACCAAGGCCGATGCCACCAGCAAGACCGCTTTGACCAAGAACACCACGACCAAGAAGGCCAAGGACGATACCGAGAAGGAAACGGCCAAGCAGAAGGCCGAGTTGAAGAAGACGACCGATGCCCAGACCTCGGCCGATCGGACGCAGAAACTCGCCGACAAGGCCACCAGCGATGCTCAGGCCACGCTCAAGACTGCCAACGCCGACAAGGCCGCCAAGGATGCCAGGCAGAAGACCGTGGATGCCGACGTGACCAAGGCCACCGCGGCGATCAAGACGGCTGAAAAGCCGATCAGCGTCGTCGCCTTTTCTCCGGATGGGAAGCTGTTGCTGACCGGGGGAGCCGACCAGAGGATCCACGTCTGGTACGCCGCGGCAGGGAAGGCGGTCGAGATGATTGCCGGGCACACCGGGGCGATTACCTCGCTGTCGATTTCACCCTCGGGCCTGGTGCTCTCGGGAAGCGCAGACAAGCTGGCCGCCACCTGGGACATTTCCCCCCGCTGGTCGCTCGCCGGTCAACTCGGACCCAAGGCCGACAAGCCGCTGGACCTCAGCGAATCACCCTTCGTCAGCCGCGTGCTCTCGGTCGACTTCAGCTACGACGGCAAACTGCTGGTCACCGGTGGCGGAGACCCGTCGCGGAGCGGGGAGCTGATGATCTGGGACGTTGCCAAGAAGAGCCTGGTCAAGGAGTTCAAGGACGCCCACAGTGATACGGTCTTCGGTGCCGAGTTCTCTCGGGACGGAACCAAGCTGCTCTCCGGGGCCGCCGACAAGTTTGTCAAGATCTTCGATGTCGCCAGTGGCAAGCACATCCGCAGCTTCGAGGGCCACACGCACCACGTGCTCGATGTGAGCTGGAAGGCCGATAACACGTCGATCGCCAGTGCCGGGGCCGACAACGTGATCAAGGTCTGGAACGTCGACACCGGTGAACAGCGGCGAACGATCGGTGGCTACTCCAAGCAGGTCACCTCGTTGCGATTCGTCGGGATCGGCGAGAACGTGATCAGTTGTGGTGGAGACAAGGCGGTCCGGTATCACAAGACCGGGAACGGTCAGAATTACCGCAGTTTCAGCGGCGGCACAGATTTCATGTACGCGGCCGCCTCGAGTCGCGATGAGTCCTTCGTGGTGGCTGGTGGCGAAGACGGAATCGTGCGGCTCTGGAACGGTAAGGACGCCAAGCTCGTCAAGGCCTTCAGCCCGTAGAGTGTGTTTCGGGCATCGGGATCTCTGCGGCGACCGCCACGACGACATACGTTGGCGGTCGTCGTTTTTGGTGACCGACCGTCTGCGTGATCCTCCTCAGCAGGCCACGCGGACGCTAAGCTGCTCGGTGTCAGCGATGACCAGTTTCGAGCCGGCGTAGGACGAGAGTCTTCATGAGCGAACAACTCGAGCGCAGGCTGTTCGATGAACTCGAGCAGATCCCGCTGATCGACCCGCACACGCACATCAACCCGCACGCCGCGGCGTCGGAGACGCTGGCCGACATACTTGGGTATCACTATTACACCGAGTTGGCCCATTCGGCGGGGCTGGCTCGTGAGCGGATCGAGGAGCCCGGGCTGGAGCCTCGTGAACTGGTCGCCCGCCTGGCTCCCTTCCTCGATCAGCTCGACAACACCGTCCAGGTCAGTTGGCTGGTGGAGATGTGTCGCGAGTTCTTCGGGTTCGAGGGGGAGCGGATCGGTTCGGACAACTGGGAATCGGTCTACGACGCGGCACTCAAGGCGATGTCGGCTGACGACTGGGAAGAGACAGTACTGCGTCACAGCGGTCTCGAGCAGGTCTACCTGACCAACGACTTCGACGATCCGCTGGAGGGGTTTGACACCAGTCTTTATGTGCCGTGTCTGAGAACCGATGACCTGGTGTTTCAGCTCGCTCGGCAGTCGACTCGCGATCGGTTCGAGCAGGCCACCGGAACGGCGATTTCGGATTCGGCCTCGCTGAAGTCAGGCCTGGGTCAGCTGTTCGAGCATTTCGCGTCGCGAGGCGCCCGGGCCTGCGCAATTTCTCTGCCACCGGACTTCACGCCGACGGCACCAGATGTAACCGCCGCGGACGGGGCCCTGGCGCGGTTGGACGGTGAGACCGAGTGGAGCAATGATGAGGCGACGGCGGTGTCGCAGATGGTGTTCTGGTCGCTCTCGGAAGCCTGTGCGGACTTCGGTCTGCCGTTTGACCTGATGATCGGGGTCAACCGGCAGGTCTATCCCGCGGGCGTCTACCAGGGCCAGGACCTCTTCGACAAGCGGACCTCATTGAAACAGTACGCCGACTTGTTCAATGCCTTTCCCCGAGTGACCTTTCCGATCTCGGTACTGTCTTCGACCAGCAACCAGGAGCTGGTCAGTTACAGCTGGATCTTCCCCAACGTGGTGACCAATGGTCACTGGTGGTATTCGAACATCCCGGCCTACATCGAGGTGGATTGCCGAAGTCGCTTGCAGGCCGTGCCGCGTCACAAGCAGATTGGCTACTATAGCGACATGTACAAGCTGGAATTCGCATTGCCGAAGTTCCGCATGTACCGTGGCATCCTGGCCCGGGTGCTCTCGAGTGACTTCGTGGTGGGACGTGGCTGGAGCGAGACTCGGGCCCTGGAACTGGGGCGACAGGTCCTGCGGGGCAATGTCGAGACGATTTTCGGTGGAGCGTCCTGAGCGAGGATGCTCGAGCAAGGAGTTGGCCGACGATGGCTGTGCTGGTGCTGCTTCAGGGAGGGCAGGCGGTCCCTTATCCACTCGATGGTGACGAGATCCTGATCGGACGTCATCCCGACTGTGGCGTGCAGTTGGAATCGAGCGCGGTGTCCCGCCGGCATGCTCGTGTCTTCATCAAGGACGGTCGCTACCTGATCGAGGATCTTGGCAGCGGAAACGGGACATCGGTCAACGGTCAGAAGATCGCGTCAGCGACACCCCTCGAGGCCCAGGACCGCATCAAGCTCGGGCCCGTGTTGATGCGGTTCGAGCAAGGCGAGGTTCTGGAGCAGGCCGCGGTCACGAGTGACATGGGGACCACGATGGTGGGGGTCTCGCTCGCCGACGACGACGAAGCCACGATCATGAGTCAGGTCGAGAGCGGTACGGGCTTTGGGACGTTGGATGTGCGGCCCGAACAGAAGCTGAAGGGGGTGTTGGAGATCAGCCGTGCGCTGGCCGGATCGGTGGATGTCGAGTCGATGTTGCCCAAGGTGCTCGACACGCTGTTCGCGATCTTCAACCAGGCCGACCGGGGCTGCGTGCTGTTACAGGACGCCGAGAGCGGCGAGCTGGTTCCTCGGGCGATGAAGCACCGCCGCGAATCCGACGACGCAACGGTGACTCTCAGCCGCACCATCGTCAACAAGGTGATCGAGGACAAGGCCGGGTTACTCTCGGCCGATGCCTCGAGCGATTCCCAGTTCGATGCCAGCGAGTCGATCTCGAATCTCTCGATTCGATCGATGATGGGGGTCGACGGCGAGGTGGCCGGAGTCATCAACCTCGATACCCAGAACCCGCTCAACCAGTTCAACAGCGATGATCTCGAACTCCTGCAGGCCGTCGCCGGGCAGGCGGCCCTGAGTTACGAGTCGGCTCGGCTGATGTCTTTGTTCATGGAGAAGCAGAAGCAGGATGGCGAGCTCGAGATTGCTCGGGGGGTGCAGGAGGCGTTGTTGCCGCAGCAGCTGCCCGAGGCCGATGGATACTCGTTCTTCGCCTCCTACGATGCCGCCCAGGCCGTCGGCGGCGACTACTACGACGCGCTGCTGCTGGAGGATGGCAGGATCTGCCTGGCCTTTGGAGACGTGGCGGGGAAGGGGGTCCCCGGTGCCCTGATCATGTCGCGGATCGCCAGCTGCGTGCAAACCACCATGGCCTTTGCGACATCGATCGAGCAGGCTGTGGCGGCGATCAACAACCACATGTGTGCCAATGCGGTCGAAGGCCGGTTCGTGACCTTCGTGCTGGCGATCATCGACCCGGTGGCTCATCACCTGACGCTGGTCAACGGCGGTCACATGTCTCCGATGATCCTGACCCCCGCGGGATCGATCGAGGAGTTCGACTCCGAGACCGTCGGGTTGCCGATCGGGGTGATGGAAGACTACCCGTTCGAGGTGGTCGAACGTCCGATTGCCGAGGGTGAGATCTTCGTGATCTTCACCGACGGGGTCGACGAAGCGATGAACCCGGCCGGTGAACTCTACACGCTCGAGCGGATGCGAAACTTCCTGCTGGCCGGACCGCGGCAGGCCGATCAACTCGGCCGCGCGCTGCTGGGCGACGTGAGGGAGTGGGCCGATGGTCGAGACCAGAACGACGACATCACGATCATGACGTTCGGTCGAGATGCCCCGGCCTAGAGCTCGATCTCACACGGGGCCGCCACCTTGCGGTAGCCGAGGCTCCGCATCACTTCCAGTACCTCGCTCCAGGTCGGGAACTGCCGACCGCTGCGACGCTTGTAGTCGTCCATCGCCGTCATGAACTCGATCTCCTCGTGATCGTAGTCACGCTCGCAGGTGGTCGGATCGATGTGTCGGCGGCGTTCGACCTTCTTACGTCCACGTCGCTCGGACAGCTCGTGCTTCGGATCGACGCGGTGGGTTTCCTGTGGCGTATGATCTGAGTTCGTCATGGGTGCGGTGTCCAGTGATGCGAGACGGCTGCGGGATCGTAGCCCGGGGGTGACCGCAGGGGGCACGGTCACCTTGGTTGGGATCGGTCGCCTTCCGCGTTGGACTGCAGCCGGCCGGGCGGTTTCGCGCCTGTAGCAGAGGTAGGACGTTGCCGGTTTCGGCAGGTCATGCCGGTTGCAGCGTTCCGAGAGTCGCGGCGGGCTCGTGTCGGCCCGGCCAAGGCGACTACTTCTGGATGCACTCACGCGCGACCTGCCGTGAAAACCGGTAGGCATGTCGCAGAGTGATCAGTCGGCTTTCGAGCTGATCTTCGGTGTAGTAGCGACCCGTTTCGCTTCGTGGCAGGCCGGCGATTTCGATGGTCAACGGGATCAGGTCGAGAAATTCCCGGTAGCGGCGCTGCTGTTCGTTCGAGTCGTTCACGGTGGACTTTCCAGGTTCGTGTGGCCAGCGGCCGAAGCGGGTCGAGGGGAGCGGTTGGCCCCGGTGAGTCGGTCCGGCGGGGGAGTTACGATCCGGTCGACGGTCGGCGGTGCATGTATTGCTTGATGATGTCTTCGGCCACGTTCGAGGGGGTGTCCTCCTGGCCCGAGGATTCTTCGCCCTTGCCTTCACCTTCGGACTTGACGACCGGCTCGGGGTCCTTGGCTCCGGTGGTGGCCGGATCGGGCAGGGTGACATCGAGGGCTTCGGCGGGGGGTGCCGTGGGGTCCTGCGCCGGCGCCTGAGGCGCTGCGGGTACGAATCCGGGAGGCATCATGCCGGGCATCACGCCGGGTTGCGGGAGAAACGGCATCTGCTGTTGCATGGCCATTTGCTGCTGCATGGCCAATTGCTGCTGCTGCTGTTGCTGTTGTTGCATGGCCATCTGCTGTTGCATCGCCAGTTGCTGCTGCAACTGCTGTTGCTGCAACTGCTGCTGCTGCAACTGCTGCTGCTGCAACTGCTGCTGCTGCTCGTTGGGGATCACGGTCGTGTCGTCGGAGAGCATGGCGGTGTTGCCGGCCGAATCGATCTGCCCGATCGCATCGGCGGGCAAGTCGATCATCGTGTCGCCCGATGCGGGTTCCTCGAGCGCGTCGTCTTGGAGCACCTCGTCCGATGCGGCCGCCTCGGTCGGCTCGCTCGCCTCGGCCGGCTCGCCGGATTCGGAGGCTACCGGTTCAGCGGCTTCGGTGTCAGATTCGGAGAGCATCACTTCGAATTCCAGCGGGCCGACCACGACGCGGTCTCCTTGGTTGAGCTGGAGTTGGCCGGTGATGGGTTCGCCGTTGACCAGTGTCCCATTGGTACTGCCGAGGTCTCGTACCCTCAGGCAGAACGCATCGAGAGTAAAGCAGCAGTGGTGGCGGCTGACCGACTCGCTGTTAGGACGCAAGTGGCAGTCCTGCTCGCGACCGATCAGGAACTTGCGATCCACTTCCAGCGGGATCAACTTGCCGTCGTGCCGTCCCCCGACGGCTTTCAACTCAGCTCGCAGCATCCCAACCGTACTCCGCCCGTATGCCCGACCGAAGGCTTGTCAGTTTCAGGCTCCGCCCATCATCTGAAATTCGTCCGTGATCCGCTTGTTCCGAGGCCCGTGTTAGGAATCGCTAATGAAGCTGACAATAAAACAACCCGGTCACGCGTCGCGGCGGTCCATCAGGAGAGGTCCGCACCAGGCGAACTCATCAGAAGACGGGACGGCCTGGAGACGTGGAGATTTCGCGGGGAAAGATAGGATAAGTCTCGCATTTGCACGGTACTGGGATCGTCGAAAAATGTCAACGAATTTGGCCCCATGTCTTCACTTTTGGGCACACCGCAAAACACGAGTCCCTACGATCCGGACCGAGTCCGCAGACCTGCCTGGTTCCCGGCGGCGAGTCCTTCGATCTCGGTCCGCTCGGACTCGCTGAGTGGTTCCAGGGCGGCCTGCCACTGTAGCGACTCGGAAATCGCCCGGGCCATCGTCTCGGGAAAGTCCTCCGGCAGGGTCAAACCGGCGACCAGGTCGAGCAGGCCGGGGAATTCGAGGGCATGAGGCGATTGGTGCAGCAGCAGGCTGCCGTGTTGGAGGATGGCACCTCTGCGTCTTCGTTGTGCACTGCCGAGCACCTTGTGGCCTTTGCAGATCACGTCTTCTTTGGCGGCGCGAGCGAAGCAGAGTGCGGGCTGGTCGTGCTGAGCCACGTGGCCCCTGAGTCCCAACTCCGGAATCTCCTGACCCGAGCATGCGGAGATCTGATCGACGAGCGCCTGGTGGATCCGAGCGTAGAGCGGAAGTCCGCGGCTGTTGCGGGTGTCTTGGGGAGGGACCACGCACGAGTAGGTCCATTCGAAGTGATGCACTATGGCTCCACCGCCGGAGAGCCGATGGACTCGATCGAGACCTTCCACGAGCGGGCTGTCGTCGAGAGAATCGGGTTGCTGAAAGTAGCCCAGTGAGACTGTGGGTCGGGACCAGGCGTAGACACGCACTGTGGCCTGTCCGGTCCGCAGGGCCGATTCGAGCAGCCACTCATCGCAGGCCATGTTCCACGGACCGGTGTGGGCCGTCCCGACTTCGACGATTCGGCAGTCCATGTTCGAGCGGTTCAAGAGGTCCGAGAGGTTCATCAGGCGTCGACGTCGTCATCCGGCGACCAGGAGAGCACCGGTTGGCGGGCGGCCCGAACATCGTCGGGGCGACTGACGGGTGTTGCGTGTGGTGCCTGGCGAAGAAACTCGGGATCCTCTCCGGCGATCTCGTGCAGAGTCGCCGCGAAGGCATCGAGCGTGGCCTTCGATTCGGTTTCGGTGGGTTCGATCATCATCGCCTCGGGGACCACCAGCGGGAAGTAGATGGTCGGAGCGTGGAAGCCGAAGTCGAGCAATCGCTTGGCGATGTCCATGGCCGTGATACCGCGCTGTTGCTTCAGGTCCGAGGCCGAAGCGACAAACTCGTGCATGCAGTGCTCCCCATACGGAACGGGGAGCACGTCGGCGAGCAGAGTCTTGAGGTAGTTGGCGTTGAGCACCGCGTGCCGAGCGGCCTGGCGGACTCCGTCCCGGCCGAGCGTTCTGAGGTAGCAGTAGCCTCGCAGCAGGATCCCCACGTTGCCGAAGTGGCTGCGAACCCGACCGATCGAGCGGGCGGGGGTGTCGAGTTCGAATTGGGGCTGACCGAGGTCGTCGGTGGTGCGGGTGACGATCGGTCCGGGGAGGAATTCGGCAAGATCCTCGCGGACCGCGATCGGGCCGGCTCCGGGCCCGCCGGCTCCGTGCGGGCCGGTGAAGGTCTTGTGGACGTTGTAGTGCATCATGTCGCCGCCGAAGTCGCCGGGCCGCGTGACGCCCATGATCGCGTTCATGTTGGCCCCGTCGATGTAGACCAGTCCTCCCGCGTCGTGCACCCGCTCGGCGATCGCCTCGATCTGAGTCTCGAACAGCCCCAGCGTATTGGGGTTGGTGATCATGAACACCGCGGTCCGCTCGTCGAGTTGTCCGGTGAGTTCATCGAGGTCGACGAGTCCGCCGGGGCTGTTATTCAGCTGCACGCATTCGAACCCGGCGATCGCCGCGCTGGCGGGGTTGGTGCCGTGGGCACTCGAGGGGAAGATGACTCGAGTGCGAGATTCCTGCCGCGAGCGGAACCAGGCCGATGCGACCAGCAGCGAGGCCAGTTCGCCCTGGGCCCCGGCGGCCGGTTGCAGTGACACCGCCGGCAGCCCGGCGATCTCGGCAAGCATCTCCTGCATGTCGTGCAGCAGCCGCAGCATGCCCTGCTGGTCGCAGGTCCTCTGGTAGGGGTGCAGGTCGACGAGGCCGGGCAGTCGCGCGAGCCGTTCGTGCCGCTTGGGGTTGTACTTCATCGTACAACTGCCCAGCGGATAGAAGTGGGTGTCGACCGACATGTTGAGTGTCGAGAGGTTGAGGTAGTGGCGGATCACGTCCGGTTCGGTCAACTCGGGCAGCTCGGGTCCCTCACCCTGCAGGCGGTGAGCCGCGGGGATCAACTCGTCGATCGGTCGCTCGGGGACGTCCGAGTCGGGGTAGCAGGCGGCTCGTCGGCCCGGTTGCGAGAGGTCGAAGAGCAGTTCGGTAGCGAGCGTATTGCGCATGGGATTCAGGCGGGTTTACCGAGAGTCTGTGGAGTGTCTGAGGTGGCGGGTGTTGCGGCGAGCGACTCGACGAGTCGATCGATTTCCTGGCGTGTCCGCTGCTCGGTCACGGCGACCAGCAGTGCCTGGTCGGCGGCCTCACCGAGTGATTCGCGGAGTCGGGGGAAGCGTCCCAGTGCGGGTCCGAGGTCGAAGCCGGCGGTGGCGGCCCGGTCGATCAGTTCCGTCGCGTCCCCGTGGTATCTCAGGGTGAACTCCTTGAAGAACGGCCGCGAGAACATCAGTTCCAGTCCGGGCAACTCTCCGAGCCTCTCGGCGGCGTAGTGAGCCTTTCGGCAGCAGAGTTCGGAGACGTCGCGGAGTCCCTGTCGTCCGAGCAGAGCGAGGTAGACGGTGGCCCTGAGTGCCAGCAGGCCCTGGTTGGTGCAGATGTTAGAGGTCGCCTTCTCGCGGCGGATGTGCTGTTCGCGGGCCTGGAGGTTGAGTACGAAGCAGCGGCGGCCGTGCTGGTCGACGGTCTGTCCAATCAGGCGGCCGGGCATCTGTCGCACGTGCTTGTGCCGGCAGGCGAGGATACCCAGGAAGGGGCCTCCGTATTGAGCAGGAATCCCCAGCGACTGGCCCTCGGCCACCGCGATGTCGGCACCGCAGACGGCCGGTGACTTGAGCAGTCCCAGGCTGATCGGGTCGAAGCTGGCGATGGCCAGGGCGCCGACATCGTGAGCCGCCTGGCAGAGCGATTCGAGCTCCTCGAGTGCACCAAACACGTTGGGCTGCTGGATGACCAGGCAGCTGGTTTCCGAATCGAGCGAGTCGCGAACGACCTGGACGTCTGCCGCGCCCTCGGGCGTGGCGATCACGTCGAGCTGACATCCGAGGCCTCCGAGGTAGGTCTCGAGGATCTGCTGGTATTCGGGATGCAGCGACCCGAGTACCACGACTCGATCGTGGCGTTTGGTGGCCCGCATGGCCATGAACACCGCCTCGCTGACGGCGGTTCCGCCTTCGTAGAGGCTGGCGTTGGAGACATCCATTCCGGTCAACTGGCAGATCAGTGACTGGAACTCGAAGAACGCCTGCAGGCTGCCCTGGCTGGCCTCGGCCTGGTACGGAGTGTAGGCGGTGTAGAACTCGCCTCGGGATGCGATCTCGTCCACCGCAGCCGGGATGAAGTGGTCGTAGACTCCGCCCCCCATCAGGCAGACCCTCGAGGAGGTACCGTGGCTGGCGGCGGCCAATTCGCGGAGGTGGGTCTCGAGTTCCGGTTCGGACATTCCGACGGGGAGATCGAGTGGTCGGTCCAGCTGCAGGTGATCGGGGATCTGTGCGAAGAACTCCTCGATCGACTCCACCCCGATCGTCTCGAGCATCGTGCGGATGTCGTCGGGGGTGTTGAAGAGGTAAGCCACGCGTTGTCTCGTTTGCGGAACGGCGGTGACTGTTGGGGAGACTAGTGGCTGGCGGAGTTGCAGTGATCGCGGTAGCCGGCTTCGTCGAAGAGGTGGTCGGCGACCGAGGTATCGGTGACGGCCAACTTGATCATCCAGCCGCGGCCGAAGGGATCCTCGCTCAGCGCGTCAAGATCGTCGGGCAACGAGGTGTTGATCTCGATCACCTCACCTGAGATCGGTGCGTAGAGATCACTGACCGCCTTGACACTTTCGACCTCGCCGAAGATCTCACCCGCTGCCAGGACCGTCCCCATCTCGGGCAGCTCGACATAAACCAGGTCGGTCAGGGCTTCGACGGCAAAATCGGTGATGCCCACCGTCGCGGTGTGTCCGTCGAGCCGCAGCCACTCGTGGCTGTGCGTGAACTTCAAGTTGGCAGGGTCCATCGTTGTCAAACTCCGTTTTGCCCGCGTGTGCGTCCCTGTCTGTGACCGGCCGGTGTCATTTCGACTGAAAATGAGATTCCTGTCAGGCGATGGCAGGGGGCGAGTTGGGCGGGTACCCGGGGTGGCTACTCCGAGACCGGCGCCGACTGCTGTTGAGGCTCGTGTTCGGCGATCTTGTCGACCCGCCGAGCATGTCGTCCTCCCTCGAATTCCGTCTCGAGCCAGATCTCGATCATGCGGTTGACCAGTCGATCTCCGAGCAGGTCGGCCGAGAGGCACAGCACGTTCGAGTCGTTGTGCCGCCGGCTCATTTCCGCCGTCAGGTCATCGTGGCAGTTGGCCGCACGCACTCCGGCGAACTTGTTGGCGACAATGCACATCCCCATCCCGGTCCCACAGATCAGGATCCCTCGATCGGCAGTCCCCTCGGCGACGGCGCTCGCGACTTCCGCCGCGAAGTCGGGGTAGTCGACGCTTTCGCTGGAATCGGGGCCGCGGTCGAGGCCGTCGTGTCCGAGTTCACTCAAGAGCGCAAGCACCATGCCCTTGACGGTGAAACCGCGGTGGTCGCTGGCAACGGCGATCTTCATGGTTGTTGTGTCGAGAAGTTCGGGTCAAGAAATGGACAGGGTCGTGGTGGTGGCCCCTCAGCCTCCAGGAGCAAACAACTCGTCGATCAGAGCTTCGAGGTGAGTTTCGATTTCCCGGCAACAGGCCGCGTAGACGTCCGACGACCCTCCAATCGGGTCGTCGATATCAGTTCCGTTGGGGTTGAGCAGCCGGACCCGGGCTGCGGCGTCGGGCCAAGTATTGAGGATCGAATCGCGGTGTCCTCGCGTCATCGCCACCAGGTGATCGGCCTGGACCGCCAACTCGGCGGTCAGTGGCTGGCTGACGTGCGAAGCGGATTCGATACCCCTTTCCCTGAGACTCTCGGCCGCTTCCGGGCTGATCGAGCTCCCTCCGTAGGTGCCGACTCCGGCCGAACCCACCAACAGACCTCGGTCCACCAGTTCCTCGTCCGGGCATTGTAACCGTTGAGCCGCCAATTTGCGAAACAAGGCTTCTGCCATCGGAGACCGGCAGGTGTTTCCGGTACAGACAAACACCACGACGCGGCAGGCCATCCGAGCCACCGTCGCCGCCCCCACCGCACCCTCGCGAGTGATCTCCCACTCCTGCCCGTCGACCCGGATTCTGGTGTCACCTCCGGCATAACGCGAGGGTCCGGCCTGGAGCATGACCGAGGCGGATTCGGTGCAGCCGACGACGACCTCACCGGCATCGGTCACCGGCAGCGGTCGGGCCAGCAAGGGCGAGTCGGCCAGGTCGAGCAGTCCCCGTGGCACCTCGTGAGCCGGGACCCGGACTCCCAGCCGCTGCCGCTGGGTGACCCGCTCCCAGAACGCGGGACTCCAGCGATCCGGAGCGGTGGCTTGAGGGTTGAGTTCCAGGACGACTGGAGCCGGCCAGCAGCGACGAGCCAGCCTCAAGGTCAGCTTCCCCGGACCCGGTGGGTCCTCGATCAGCTGCAGCAGGCTGAGGGCATCGGTGCCCAGGACGATAGGATCGAGCGGATCGAGCGGATCGAGCGGATCGAGCGGATCGAGTGGATCGAGTGGATCGCGAGGCAGCGTTGCTTGCAGCAGCCGGTCGGTGGCATCGGGATTGCAGATCGACGCGAGCAGTTGATAGCCGGCTTCGTCGGGCACGGCGACGAGGTCGCCGTTTGCGATCGCTTCGGCCGCACGGGTGACCGCCCTGGCCACCGCCTGTTCGTCACCGCCTCGGATGTCGAATTGCTCGGGCATCACAACTCAGCTGTCCCCCCGAGTGGGCCTCAGTCGGCGTATCGCTCACGGCTCCAGTCCCGGGCCAGTTCGACCAGGGTCTCGAGCGTCTGGTGGTTGGCGCTGCAGGCGACGATGCCCGGCAGCCGCAGCATGTCGGCTCGCTGGTCCATCCACAAGTCGTCAAAATCTACGCTCCGTCCATCGTGAACCCAGACCGCATCGCCGCCCAGGATCCGGGCGATCTGCAACGAGACCGGGAAGTCGTAGATGTTGGGCGAGTGGATCAGCGAACCGCCGAAGCGACCGTCGGCCAGCAGAGGATAGATGCTGCCGGGCATGTCATCGGGTGCGACTCCCTGGAGACCCGTGGCGGTCACATCCTCGGCTCGAGCGGCGTCGTGTTCCTGGAAGCCGATCAGGTAGATCCGATTCGAATCGGGCCTGCTGTCGGGATCGACCGGTTCGATCGCATCGAGGGCTGTTCGAGCCGGTGTCAGGGTATTGTCCGGCCCGCAGCGGATCGTGTCAGCGATCGCTTCCACCCACGTGCCCGACTCACCCATCTCGGGCAGGTAGACCAGCGAGTAGTGCAGCGTGTCGCGTGTTCGCAGCGA
>CAUZEQ010000020.1:0-29570 GCA_963578885.1 Planctomycetota bacterium | reverse complement strand
CCTTCATCCCGGCCGTCAACGCGGCCGCCTTGCCGAAGTTCCGTCTCAGACGGATCCCCGAGACCTGGTGATGGGTTTCGGCGAGCGAGCCGATCACCGCCCACGACCCGTCACGGGACCCGTCGTCGACCAGGATCAATTCCCACTCGATCCCGTGCTCGCTGCACGTCGCTGCGATCTGGGCATGCAGCTCGTCGAGGCTCTGCTCTTCGTTCAAGACGGGGACGACGATCGAGAGCATCAGCGGTCCGAATCCGGTGTGGAGGATGGGGCAGGGCGATGACCATAGTATAGCGCCCCCGAGGCGATCAATTCAGCCAGCAGCCAGGCGGCACGCAATGCCACCGAGCCGATCACGGCCGGTTGCAATCCGACGCCCGATTTGGCCAGTCCTTCGATCAGCACTGCCTCGCGCACGCCGACCCCCCCGGGTGCAAAGATCGCCGCGAAGCCCAGCGACGTGGCCAAACCGACCACCGCGGTCAACCCGGCCAGGGTCTCGGCGGGGCAGCTCGAGACCGGCGAAGCACCCACGCCCTCCAGCGTAAACCACAGGCTCAGACCGTGGCAGAACCAGCCCCCCGTCATCACCACCGCCCCGCACAGCACCTGCGGGGCCGATAGCGACACGTCGGCCGACCGATCGCCGGTCACTCGTCGGGTCAGGCGGGTGACCAGCCGGGTCAACCAGGGAAACCCGGCCAGTGCGGCGGTGGCCACCACAATGGCGGTGACCAGCGGGTAGCGGCCGACGGCCTGCAGCGGGCCGGGCAACCCGGCCAGGACCTCCTCGCTCAGCAGCCACGGAGCCAGCCCCAGGCCCAGCACGCCTCCCACACCCATCGCCAGCAGAGTCTCCCAGGTCGCCGTCCACGCGGCCGTCGCCGCCGGCACCCCCGACGACTTCAACAGCCCCGCCCGGATCACCAGCACTCCGGCCTTGCCCGGGATGTACTTGCCCAGGTGACCGCAGTAGTAGGCCCGCAGCAACGGCCACCAGCCGACGGTGTACCCCGACCCCGCCAGCAGCCTTCGCCAGAACCAGGCACTCGGCAGCCAGCCGACCAGGTAGACCACCGCGGCGGCCGCCAGCCAGCCCCACCGCCAGGTCACCTCGCCACCGGCCCGTTGGCCCTCCTGCCACAGCGATGTCGCCCGCCAAGAGACCACTCCCAGCACGAGGGCCAGCACGCCCCAGCGAATGAGTCTCCACGTCCAGACTCGCCCGAGACCCCCCAGCGGAATTTCGGCCGTCATGATCCGGTCGCGTGACGTGTCAGTTCGTGGTGCAGGTGAGCGACCTGGGGCAGGATCAACTTCTCGATCGCCAGCCGGACCGCCGCGGTCGAGCCGGGCAAGGCGAACAGCGGGCGGCCCGAGGCGATGCCGCCGACGGCTCGGCTGAGCATCGCCGCGGCACCGATCTCCTCGAAACTCAGCATCCGGAACAACTCGCCGAATCCGTCGAGCTGCTTGTCGAGTCGGGCCGAGATGGTCTCGTAGGCCGAGTCCCGCGCCGAGATGCCGGTGCCGCCGGTGGTGATCACCACCCCGACGGCCGGATCGCCGAGCGCCGTGTCCAGGGCCACGGCGATGGCATCCGGGTCGTCGCTGACGATCTCGTACCGCGCCACGCTGTGACCGGCCGCCTCGATCGCTTCACGCAGAAACCCGCCGCTCTTGTCAGTTTCCTCGGTACGGGTGTCCGAGAGCGTGATGATGGCGAAGCCGATGCCGTCGATGCCCGAGCTGGCTGCCTCGTGATCGCGATGACTCGATTCGGGACCCGACTGGCTCATGAGTCGGCCTGCCGATGAACGGCCCAGCCGGCGATTTCGACCCGCGTGGTGAACAGCGTCTTGCCGGCGGCGATGTAGAGCGTCTTCAGGTCGTCACCGCCGAAGGTCACGTTGGTCAGCACGTCTTCGACGATCGGGATCCGGCCCTGGACCTCGCCATCGGGTGTGACCACCCAGATCCCCGGAGGGATATCGGAGCTCTCGTGGGGGCCTCGCGAGCGGGTGATGCCCGCGGCGATGTAGAGGGTGCCCTGGCTGTCGACGGTCATCCCGTCGCCGCCGCGGCCCGGTGCAAAGTCGTAGACGACACGCTGCCCCGAGGGGGTGCCGTCCTCGGAGAGATCGAAGGCCCAGATCTTACGGTTGCCGCCCACGACGGGACAACTGTCGACGAGGTACAGGGTGGTTTCGTCGGGGGAGAGGTGAATGCCGTTGGGGCGTTGGATCTCGGGCTGAGTCAGGATGCGGGTCACCGAGGTGTCGGTGTCGATGCGGTAGACGCTGTCGTGGTCGAGTTCCATCGACGAGCGGTCGCCGTAGCAGGGGTCGGTGAAGAAGATCTGGCCGTTGCTGCGGGCGGCCACGTCGTTGGGGGCGTTGTAGCGTTGGCCAAGGTAGTTGTCGGTCAGAACCTCGACCTCGCCGGTGGCCAGGTCGGTGCGAGTCATCCGCCGCCCGCCGTCATCGTCACCGTGCTCGTTCCCCTCGCAGACCAGCAACCGACCGTCGTGGTCCAGCAACAGCCCGTTGGCCCGACCGCTTGGCTCGCGGAAGACCTCGAACCCCTCGATGCCCGGCGTGTAGGTCAGGATGCGGTTGTTGGCGATGTCGCTGAAGTAGACGGTCCCCTCACGCGTGCACGCCGGACCCTCAAGAAATGACACCGCGGTGGCCGGGGTGACGTCGGCACCCTCACAGTGGTAGCCGACCGGGAGCCCGACGGCGTGGTGGTCGATGGTCATCGCGGGGCCTTGGGAGAGAGGAGAGAGGAGAGAGGAGAGAGGAGAGAGGAGAGACGGGCGACGGGCCCGGGGGCTAGAAGAACTCGTCGTCGTTGAGCAGGTCGTCTTCGGTGATCAGGCGGTGGCCGGTTTCTGAGAGCAGTTCGAGACCGCGATCGATGTCGTCGACGTACAGCGCGATGCCGGCCCGGCCGCTGCGGCGGTACAGCAGCGGGTAGGTGTAGTGGATGTTGATCTCGGCCTGCAGCAATGTCGAGCAGACGGCGAGGAACGGCTGAGGCGCCTCGGGCAATTCGACTCCGATGATGTCAGTCTCGATCGACGAATACCCACCCAGTTGCAGCAATTCGCGGGCGCGTTCGAAGTTGTCGAACATCAGTCGCACGACGGCACAATCGACGCTGTCATCGATCGAGAGTGCAATGATCCTCAGGTCATCCCGCTCGAGCCGCCGCATCAGGTTGTGCAGCCGACCGACCCGGTTTTCCATGAAGACGCAGAACTGCCGCAGGCAGGGCCAGTCGCGGCCATGCATCGTCGCCGGATCGGTGTACGCTTCGCCGCCTTCACTCATCGACTACCGGCCTTTCCTGGCGAGGCCCGCGGAGCCAAAACCGCTCTCGCCTGACGCCCCGCGGCTCACACTCTAGGATAGCTGCAAAGAGAGTGTCAATTCGCCGGTGAGCGGGCTGATGAGAATCCGCTGCATCATGTTCGACATGGGACGCGTCCTGGTCGACTTCTCGCACGATCGGATGTTTGCGGCGATGGGCGAGGTCTGTGGTGCCTCGGGTCAACAGATCCGCGAGTGGTTGTGGGATTCGGGGCTGCAGGGGCGTTTTGAGCGAGGAGAAATCGACGCCGAGGCGGTCCGCGACGAGCTCCAGGGGCGGGTCGGGCGTGAGATCGATGAGACGGCACTGATGCGAGCCGCCTCGGATATCTTCACGCTCAACGAGCCGCTGCTGCGGGTGATTGACCGGCTGAAGCGGGCCGGCCTGCGGCTGATCGTCGTCTCAAACACCTGCCCGCCGCATGTCGAGTGGATCGGCCGGCAGTGGGATGTGCTCGAGCGTTTTGATGAGCTGGTGTTCAGCTTCGAAGTCGGGGCGATGAAGCCTGCAGCGGAGATCTACCAGGCGGCGATCGAGCTGGCCGGTTGCGAGGCGGGCGAGTGCTTTTTCGTGGACGATCTGCCGGAAAATGTCGAGGCGGCTCGGGCGCTGGGGCTCGCGGGCACGGTCTTCAGCGGGGTCGAGTCCCTGCAGGCGGCACTGGCCCGGGCAGGGGTCTCGGCCGCTTGCGAGTCCGAGTGACCGACGGGTATAGTACTTCGGCTGGGGGAACCGGTTCCCCCGCTTTGCCGCGCTTTGCCGCGAACGGTTCGCAATGACCACTCGATCAGACATCTGTAGGAGACACTGAGATGGCACGTTCGATTCACTGGCGTACACGACTGATCAACACCACCCTCGCCGCAGCTCTGCTGCTGGGCGTTTCCCTGGCTGCGGCCAAGGGCAAGGGCATCCTGTTCCCCGACTGGTCCGGTCCGACCGCCGGTAGCTACGACAAGCCCTCGGCCGAACTGGGCAAGAAGGCGACCAAGGGGCGTCCCTGGAGTGTCGAGACGGTGCAGAGCTCGATCCTGGGCAAGACGCTGCCGGGCAAGTCGGTTGCGGTTGTCGGCGAGATCATCGACTTCTCTTGTTACATGCAGGTTGGCAAGCACGGCGACAAGCATCGTGGTTGCGGCCAGAAGTGTGCCGCGCTCGGTCAGCCGATCGGGCTGTTGACCAAGGACGGTTCGATCTACCTGCTGATCGACGAAGAGCACAACTCGCGTCGTGACGGCCTGACCTCCTTCCGCAAGCAGGCGATCGAGCACATGGCTCACATCGTCCGCGTCAGCGGGACCCTTTCGGAGGTCGAGGGCCAGAAGGCGATCTTCGTGCAGGGCACGGTCAAGAAGAAGTAGTCCGCCTGAAGGGACCCCGACGTTTCCCGCCGCCGATTCGAGTGAATCGGCTGCCGGCGCGGATGTCGGGGTCGGGTATCAGAAGAGCGTGGTGAAGGCGTTGTGAAGAAATGGTGAAGAAGTGATGAAGAACGTCTCGCCCGCCGCCATCTCGCTGGGGTTCCCGCTGCTGTGTTTGGTGATGCTGGTCGCAGGAATGCTGGTCGGCCCCGGCAGCGTGCCCTCCGAGGCGATTGCGGCTGAGGCCGAGGCGGAGCCGAAGGTGCCCTTCGGGTTGCCTCCGGTCTACTTCCCCGAGGACAACCCGTACTCGGCGGCCAAGGTCGAGCTAGGTCGGCTGCTGTACTTCGACAAGCGGCTGAGTACCGACAACACGGTCTCCTGTGCGACGTGCCATTCCCCGGCCAAGGGCTACACCGACGGCGCCCCGGTTTCCACGGGGATCAACGGGCAGAAGGGGGGCCGCAGTGCTCCGACGGTGATCAACCGAGCCTATTCGACACGCCAGTTCTGGGACGGACGCGCCCCGTCGCTGGAAGCCCAGGCCGTGGGACCGATTGCCAACCCGATCGAGATGACCAATCTCAAGAGCGAGAAGGCGGCTCACGGGGCGGTCGTCGATCGGCTCAAGAAGATCGGCAACTACCGCGAACGCTTCGCCAAGGTCTTTGGAACCTCCAACTTCACGATCGACCACGTGGGCAAGGCTATCGCCACCTTCGAACGTACCGTGCTCTCGGGCAATGCTCCCTACGACCGCTACATCAACGGCGACAAAGCCGCTCTGAATGCCTCGCAGCAACGAGGCTTCAACATCTTCTTCAAGAAGGTCGCCTGCGACAGTTGCCACCTGGGGTTCAATTTCACCGACGGGTCGTTCGAGAACATCGGCATCGGCATGGACAGGCCCAAGCCCGACCTGGGCCGATTCCTGGTCACCGGGAAAGACTCCGACAAGGGGTCGTTCAAGGTTCCCAGCCTGCGTGAAATCGAAAACACCGGGCCCTACATGCACGACGGGCGGTTCAAGACGCTCGAGCAGGTGGTCGAGCATTACGACACGGGGGGGATCAAGAACCCCAACCTCGACCGTCGTCTGAAGCCGTTGAAGTTGAGCAAGCAGGACAAGAGCGACCTGGTGGCATTTCTCAAGGCGCTCTCCGGCGAAGGCTGGCAGCACATCAAGCCGCCCAAGACGTTTCCCAAGTAGGCGGCTCCAGAGACCCACCCGGCTGTGGCCCTGACCACGGACTGTGCAGATGCCCACACGACGGATCGTGCAGATTCTCGCCGACGGGCAACCCGGCGAGTCGCTTGAAGTCTGCGGCTGGGTGAGGACCCGACGCGACTCGAAGGCCGGGCTGTCGTTCATCGAATGCAACGACGGCAGCTGTCTCTCGAGCCTGCAACTGGTCGTGCCCGCTGACCTGGACGGCTGGGCCGATGAGGTGGGGCGAGTGACGACCGGAGCCAGCCTCAGGGTCTCCGGCACGCTCAAGGAGTCGCCCGGGCGGGGGCAGCGGGTCGAGTTGGGGGTGGAGCAGTTGGAGGTGCTTGGGGAGGCGGATGCCGAGAGCTACCCGTTGCAGAAGAAGCGGCACAGCTTCGAGTTCCTCCGCGAGATCGCTCACCTGAGGCCTCGCACCAACACCTTCGGAGCCATCGCGCGGATCCGCAACGCACTCTCGGCCGCCATCCATCGCTTCTTCCAGGACCGGGGCTTCGTCTACGTCCACACGCCGATCATCACCACCAGCGATTGCGAGGGGGCTGGTGAGATGTTTCAGGTGACGACGCTCGATCTCGAGCGACTGGCCCAGGTGCAGACCGAGATTGATTATGGGCAGGACTTCTTCGGCCGGCCGGCGTCGTTGACGGTCAGTGGTCAGCTGGAGGCGGAGATCTACGCGACGAGCGTGGGGGATTGCTACACGTTCGGACCGACGTTCCGGGCCGAGAACTCAAACACCTCGCGGCACCTGTCGGAGTTCTGGATGGTCGAGCCGGAGATGCCGTTTTACGAGTTGACCGACAATATGGAGTTGGCCGAGTCGTTCATCCGGTCGATTACGGCCGACGTGCTGCAGCGGTGTGAGGAGGACATGGAGTTCTTCAACAAGCGGATCGATGACACGGTGCTGGCGACATTGGCCAGCATCACCGACAACGAGTTCATCCGGCTGACGTACAGCGAGGCGGTTGAGATCCTGCAGGGTTCGGGTCGGGAGTGGGAGTACCCGGTCGAGTGGGGTCGAGATTTGCAGAGTGAGCACGAGCGGTTCTTGACCGAAGAGCATTTTGGTCAGCCGGTGATCCTCTACGACTACCCGCGGACGATCAAGCCGTTCTACATGCGGTGCAATGACGACGGGAAGACGGTCCGTGCGATGGATGTGCTGGTGCCGAGGGTGGGTGAGATCATTGGCGGGAGCCAGCGGGAGGATCGGTTGGATGTGTTGCTGGAGCGGATGAGCGAGTGCGGGATGGATCCGGAAGAATACTGGTGGTATGTGGACCTGCGGCGATTCGGGAGTGTGCCGCACAGTGGTTTCGGGTTGGGTTTCGAGCGGATGGTTCAGTTGATCACGGGAATGAGCAACATCCGCGACTGCATCCCCTTCCCGCGGACGCCCAAGAGTGCCGAATTCTGAAATCGATCAACCGCTGAGATCACAGAGCGTCGACTCGGAGGCCGATCGGCCGACGGGTGTCCGCTGGGTCGTGGCCGTATTGCTCTCGGCGGCTGCGGCGGTGGCGTACCTCGACCGCGTGGTGATTGCCAACGTGGTCAAGGAGTTGCAGAGCGGGATCGGGATCAACGACCGCGAGGCGGGTTGGGTGCTGGCCAGCTTCGTGCTGGGCTACTCGATGATGCAGATCCCGATGGGTCGCCTGGGCGACCGGGTGGGGCTGAGGTGGATTCTGCCGGGCATCGTGGTGATGTGGAGCGTGCTGACGGGGCTGACTCCGGTGGTCGGTTCGCTGCTGGCGTTGTGCCTGGTGCGGTTCGCGTTCGGCTTTGCCCAGGCGGGGGTCTTTCCGCTGACGGTGCCGGCGATTCGCAGATGGTTTCCCGTCCAGGGACGTGGGACGGCGCAGGGGATGGTCGTCTCCTCGACCCGGCTGGGTGCGATCAGTGCCATGCTCGCGGCACCGGTGATTCTCTGGTTGGGCTGGCAGCAGACGTTCCTGATCTGCGGCGGGCTGGGTGTGATCTGGGCGGTGGTGTTCGTGTGGTATTTCCGCGATTCGCCGTCGGAGCATCCGGGCGCGAACGCGAGTGAGGTGGCGTTGATCAGCGACCCGGTGACTGCCGAGGCCGGAACCAAGGCGGTCGGGCGACTGGGTGTGAAGACGCTGGCTACGAGCGGCAACATGTGGGGTATGAGCCTGGGCCAGGTCTTCGGGGCGATGGGCTACTACCTCTACATCACCTGGTTCCCGACCTATCTTCGTGAGCAGTACGGTTTCAACCTGGCCGAGGCGGGGTTGTTGACGGTCTTGCCGCACGTGGGGGGCTGGGTCGGTTCGGCGATCGGTGGCCGGTTGCTCGACTGGCTGCTGGCGGTGACCGGCAGCCTGCGATGGAGTCGCAAGGGGGTCTGGCTGGTGGGCAAGACCTGTTGCGGGGTTCTGTTCCTGGTGGCGGCGTCGGTCGAGAACCCGTATGTGGCGGTGGGGATCATTGCCATGGCGGCATTCTGTTCGGATTCATCGAGTCCGGCGTCGTGGGCGATGGTCACCGACGTGGGGGGGCAGCATGCGGGGGTCGTGTACGGTGTCCAGAACACCGCCGGTTGCGTGGGTGCCGTGATCTGCCCGTTGCTGGTGCCGGAGGTGGTACGCATGAGTGGCTGGGATGCGGTTCTGCCTGTGTTTGCGGGGATCTTCTTCCTGAGCGCGGCGAGTTGGTTGTGGGTGGATGCCGGGCGACCGATTGTGGAAGAAGTCGAATGAAAATCCGTGATCAGGTGGCTGGAACCGAGATCGTGATCCGATATAATGTGGGTTCCGGAATAGAGAATCCGGCCATGACGCGGGGTGGAGCAGCCCGGTAGCTCGCGAGGCTCATAACCTCGAGGTCGCAGGTTCGAATCCTGCCCCCGCTACTTGAATCCTCGGAGCGAACTCAACTCGTTTCGAGGGTAATGACGCCAGTCCGGACCGCCAAAGCGGACCCAACCACGGCCTCAGGCCGTGGCATGCTTCCCGGACCTCGCCGCCTGACAATTGTCCGGCCGGCTGTGAGGTTCAACCAATCAATTCGTGACGGACGCTGCCGTCGCCCGCGATCGGTTGAGGTTGACCGGCGTGATCGGGCAACGTCGTGTGCGGGTCGATTCCCAGCAGGTGGAACGTCGTGGCCAGGACATCCTTCGGCGAGACGGGAGTATTCTCGACATCGCCGGCGATCGAATCGGTCCGGCCGACGACCCTGCCGCGGGCAAATCCTCCACCCGCATAGATGGCCGAATACGCCCGTGACCAGTGATGACGCGCGGCTCCCTTGGGGCCGGAGTCGATCTTCGGAGTGCGGCCATGCTCGCTGATGCACAGCACGGCGGTCTCGTCGAGCAACCCGCGTTCATCGAGATCGAGGATGAAGTTGGGGAATGACTCGTCGTAGACCGGCAGCAGGTAGTCCTTCAGCCGCGGGAAGTGGTTGGAGTGCGTGTCCCAGCACGACGCGCCGAACAGGCCGAAGGGATCCCAGTAGACCGAAACGAAGCGGCTGCCGGCTTCCACCAGCCGCCGGGCGGCCAGCAGCGACTGGCCAAACAACGTCATCCCGTATCGGGCACGGTTCTTGGCAGGTTCCCGTTGGATGTCGATGGCTTCCCGCATGGTTCGGGTCGTCAGCAGAGAATACGCCCGCCGCTGGTGCTTGCTGAAAACACGTACGTTCTGGTGGCTGTCGAGCGAGGCACGGGCGCGGTCGAACTGCTGCAGCAGAGAACGGCGGACATCGAATCGCTTTCGTGTCATGCCCTCGGGGAGTTGGCAGGCGTCGCCCAGGCCGAATTTCCCGCGGGGTTCCACGCCACCGAACGGGTCGTAGACCTCTTCGGTTTGGGTGTCGGCGTTGAGCTTCGGGACGACCCGGGTTCCCTTGCCGTCGAAGTCGGTCCAGATTGGATCGAAGCCGGGACCGAGGAAGGAGGCGTACGGTCCGGAGAGACGCTTGGAACTGCCGGTGCCGTACTTGCCCGACCTGCTGCCGAACAGCCAGGGCAGGCCAATGTTCCTCGGCATCGGGCTGATCGCCTCGCCGGATTTCTGTTCGTCGAGGTAATCGACAACCGACCCGATGTAAGGTCGCTGTCGGGTGTCGCGTGGCAGTGAGTTGAGTTCGCCGCTGGTCATCGGCATGGCCGATGTCACGTAGCCGACCCCATGCAGGGGAAACGGGTGCGTCATGGACCGCACCACCGTCACGCGATCCATGATCCGGGCGTGTTCGGGGATTCGTTCGCAGAGACTCAGTCCCGGCACGCTGCTGGAAATGGCCTGCATCTCTCCCTGGATCTCGGCCGGTGCCATCGGTTTCGGATCGAAGGTCTCGTGCTGGGGCGGAGATCCGGTCAGGAAGACCAGGATGCATGCCTTTGCCTTGCCGAAACTTGACGAAAATCCGGTGGGGGCTGCCTGTGTTTCCTTGAGACCGAACCAGTCGGCGACATTCAGTCCCAACGTGCCCAGCCCACCGATCTGCAGCAGGTCACGTCGTGACAACCCGTCGCACAGCTTCGACTCGGAGCCGAGAATCCGCAGCATCGGGCAGTCCCTGCTTTTCGTTGTGATGTCCGGTTGTTGCACCGACACAACTGAATACGGATTGTACGTGCAACTTGACGATGATGCATCAAGATCTGGAATCGCCGCGGAGTTCGTGATCCCGAATGGGCCACCGCGTTCGCCATCATGAGATGCCCAATGCCAGCAGTGGCCGCCCGGTCCCCGATGCCATCCTCCACCCGGTGTCCCGAGGCACGGAATGTCGTGAGGAGAACTGCGGATCCCCATGCGTGACGTTAGAGTGGGAACATCAACCTTGGTGGGGGGCGATGGTTGTGGCATCAACTGCCACGCCATGATGCATGACTCCTCTCGATCGGGAGGCCGATTCACTGGAGTGAATGATTGTGGCGGTGACGCTTGCCTGCTACCTGGGACTGGCCGGGACGCTGTACATGACCGGGGTGGTCTGGTTTGCCCAGCTGGTGCATTACCCGTTGCTGGACCGGGGCAGATCGGAGGACTACCTGGCGTTCGCCCTGGCGTACCAGCGACGAACGATGTGGGTCGTGATCCCCGGCCTGTCGTGCGAGATCGTGGGGACATTGGGCCTGGTCTGGTTCTGGCCGTCGTTGCAGTCGTGGGTGGGGCTGGGTCTGCTGGTAGCGATCTGGACACTGACCTGTGCAGTCCTGATTCCCAAGCACCTGCTGCTCAAGCAGCGGTACTCGCGTGACGACCACCTGGCGCTGGTCCGTTACAACCTGCCCCGATCATTTCTGTGGACGTCACGCTCGGCAGTGTTGATCTGGACCGCGCTGACCCTGCCCGTCGAGGTATCGTGATGGACACGGAGGTGGGCAACCGGGAGAGATCGCGTCCGGAATTGCTCGAGATCTCGGACCTGATCGTCGATTTCGACCCGGTGACAATGGCCCGTCGACCGGTGGTGCAGGCCGAAGTGGTCGAGCGGTTTCGCAAAGTGGGCGATCCCCGGGCGGCTCGGATCGTGGACGCGATGCCCAGCAGCGGAGGCGTGCTTGATCCGGATGCAGTCGACCGGCTGCTGATCCGGGTCCACTGCGAGATGCAGCGACTCTCGGAGGAGTTCCAACATGGTCAACGGGTGAGCGAGTTGTTGCACGCGATGCTCGCCGCCTTCCAGCAGTGCGAGATTCCGACTCTCTATCGCATTGTCGATATCGGCTGTGGCACGGGGTATGTCATCCGCTGGCTGGCGGCTCGCGGTGAGTTCGGCCCGGACGTCGAGTTGATCGGGGTGGATTACAACGAGGCGCTGGTACAGGAGGCACTGCGGCTGAGTGCGGCGGAGCGACTGGATTGTCGCTTCGAGGTCGTCAACGCGTTCGCCATGGACCAACCGGCGACGGTCTTTCTCTCGACGGGCGTCTTGCACCACTTCCAGGGAGGAGGCCTGGCGGAGTTTCTGCGTGAGCACGACCAGGTCGGCACGCAGGCATTTGCACACTACGACTTCCAGCCGTCACCGCTGGCCCGGCCCGGGGCCTGGGCGTTTCACTACATCCGCATGCGTGAACCGCTCTCGTGTCACGATGGAGTCATCTCGGCGCGACGAGCTCATGACGCGACGACGCTGGTCAATGCGGCTCGCCAGCCGTCATTCGCCTGCGGGATGTATGGCACCCATGTCTGGAAGTTGCCGATTCCCCGCGTGTTCCACACGTTGATGGGAATGCGGCCGGAGGTGATTGACGCGTTTCGTCACACTCTGGGTCGTCGGTCCGGCAGACTGGGACCACTGGCATGAGTTCGACAGTGATCTCGCTGTACGTGCTGGCGACGCTGGACGCGATGTTCAGCGGCGTCTGCGCAGCCTCGGGCCGCGACGCCCGGATCGACAAGCGGTCCTACTATCTCAATGCCATGATCCACGGGATCGTCTGGGGCCAGGCGGCGTGTGTCGTGGGGCTGCTGATCCTGGCCGCCGCCTGGTCGATTTCGGAAGATCCGCAGTTGGCGATGGAGCAGATGGTCGCCGTCGGTGATCGGATGGTGCTGGTCTTCGGGGTCTACGCGGCGATCATCCTGGCATTCTTCGCCGTGCGGGCGATCCCCTCGGTCGACATCCGCTCGATGACCAGCACGGTCGCCTTCGGCCCTCTGACGCTGATCCGCCCGGCGGTGATCGTCTGCGGGATCGGTTGGGGCCTGGCGATCGGGCCTGGGCCGCCGATCATCGTGGCCGGCATCCTGATCTGCGTGCTGATGGCACCATTCCGTGTCTGGCTGAACCGGTGGTTTGACATCAAGCAGTGGGTCGCCGGCCCTGCGGAGCCTGCGCCATGACGTGGATTCGAAGGCCAGCCGCCGTGCTGTGGGTCGCCGTGTGGCTGGTGTCGCCGTCGGCAACCGCTGCACCGACCCGCGTTCCACTGGTCATCGACGAGGCGATTGCCGGTCGCAGCGTGACGTGGCCGGTAACAACCGGCGTGCCCTTTCCCCGGGGTGGCCTGAAAGACCCCCGTCGGTGCCGGTTGGTCGACGACCGAGGTCACGAACAGCTGCTGCAGTCGAGGGTGACGGCGACCTGGGACGCAGCCCGCAGCAGCATTCGCTGGCTGACCATCGATTTCCTCGCACAGCCCGGCCGACGCTATCACCTCGAGTACGGTCCATCGGTTCGGCGGAAGGAGTTGTCGAGCCTGACGGTGGTCGAGAGCGGGAGCGGAACCGAGGCGACTCTGGTGAAGGCGGGGCGATGGATCTTCGAGTTCCGTAACAACCCGGCCCGGTTGGCTCGGATCGCACTCGACGCCGACGGCGACGCCGCGGTGGATGATGAGGAGGTGGTCTGCGACGGAGCGGTCCACTACTACGTTGACGGCAACGGTGAGCGGGCCGAGTCGAGAAGCGGGGGTCGGGTTGTTGTCGAGGAGTCCGGACCGGTGCGGGCCTGCGTCCGTGTGGATGGGATCTACCAGCCGCCCCGGGGTGACGCGATCGTGCACCATCGAACCCGCTACCACATTCTCGGAGTCGGCGGGCTGGTGCGGGCTGTCCACGAGTTCCGAGTGGTCGGATCGACCCGCGGCACGGTGTTTCGTGACATCGGGTTTGAACTGCGGTTGCCCGAAGCGTCGCCGGGTCGGTGGATCACCGCTCCGCTGCCGGACAGTCAGCCCGGACAGCAGAACGTGGCCACGCTGCGCGGCGAGTCGGCGTCTCTGTCGTCGGTGCAGGAGACCTTCCGCCATTTCGGCAACCCGACCTGCCGTGCTGCTGTCATTGATGGCAGCGGGCCGAAGGATCGTGTACTCGCCACCGGCAAGAAGGCTGGCTGCTGGATGCAGGTGGGCGATCATCGGTGGTCGATCACCGGCGGGTTGAAGTGGTTCTGGCAGCAGTTTCCCAAGGAGTGGGAGGTGGGGGGTGACCGGATGGTGCTGCACCTGTGGAGCCCGCGTGGCGGCGGACTCGACTTCGGCCGCAAGGGACTGTTCGAGACCCTGGGAACCGCAGGCCGATTCTGGCTGCTCGAGAGGGGCGGCGACCCGGGCAAGATGAACCCGGTGGCCGGTTACAAGGTCTTCGCCGGCCACGCAGCACTGCAACGCGGCGACGTCGACGGGCTGGGCATCAACAAGCACCACGAATTCTATCTGCACTTTCATGACACCCGATCATCGCCGGACGTGGGGACCGAGTACGGACGGCTGGTCGAGGCTCCCCCGCTGGCGTTGGCGACCGGCCAGTGGAACTGCTCGACCGACGTGTTCGGACCCTTGGCCTCTCGGTCCGGCGACCTCGAGACGGAAGATCCCGAGCAGATCGTTGACAGGATCTTCGACCTCAAGCGATACGCCCAGGATGCGTTCGGGGACTACGGCTGGTGGATCTTCGGCAGCGGTCCTCACTACAGCTACCACTGGGATGAGAAGCTCAAGCGGCACTTCGCCAGCGCGATGCGGTTCGAGTACCACACCTACCAGAAGGAAACGCAGTTGTGGTGGTGCTACCTGCGGAGCGGAGAACGCAAGTTCCACGACTGGGCTCTGCCGTCGGAGAACCACTGGGTCGATGTGGCGGTGTCACATAGTCCGCTGAAATACCGCTGTGCCTTCAAGGGGGGGCGGCCGCAGGAGCGGCTGCTGCACTTCCGACCCGGCGAATGGGCCATCGACAGCCCGTTGTTCTATCTCAGGCAACGTGACTCGGCCGAAGCGTGGCTGCGGGGCGGGGCCCAGTTCTGGGCGTCGTATCACCGGACACTCGAGACCACGACCCTGGCCTATTACCTGACCGGCGACGAGCGGTTCAACGACGTGATCGAGTACTGGCGCGAGTACTGGGGCGAGCTGGCCGGTGTCACCAGCGCGTCGCAGGACGTGAAGCCGTGGTATCGCGAGCAGCCGTGGTTTGTGGCCACCGGGCCGGGCGAACCGGAGGTGGGCTGGGCCGAGATGATCCGCGACTACGCGCCGTTCACCTCGGGTCTCAGACACCAGATGACCCAGTTCTTCAATCTCGCCACGCTCTACGAACACACGTGGGATCCGAAGATCGGACAGGCGCTCCGGGAGTGCGCCGATGTGTACCTCGATCCCGAACATCCGATCGGTGTCTGGCGGACACAGGAGAATTCTCCACCCAACTTCGCCGCGGCACCCCGGTTGGCTCACTTCTGGGTCCCGGCACTCTGGAAGTACGACCGCGTCACCGGTGATCCGAGGATGCCGAGGGTCTTTAAGAAGTACTTCGCGGCCTGTTACGGGACCGATCCGTTTCGCGAGGACATCGGCCAGTATTCGAATGTCCACATGGGATACGCCTGGTACTACACGCGTGACCCGCGGCACCTGCGTCCAGCGAGGGTGGAACTCGATCGCCTGATGCCCCTGGCCAAGCCACTCGAAAAGCCTCAAGACCTCGGCCGCCGCATCTACAACCCCTATGCCCCGATCCAGTCCCTGACCGCGGTGCCTAGGCTGACCTGGGCGCTCAACGACGCGTCGCGTCGCGGCGTACCGGTCGGGCCTCCGCCTCGGATGAAGCCCCAGAGGACTCCGATTGCTCTGCTCAAGGCCGAGGGGGTCCCGCTGAGACTGACGGTGTGGGGTTTTGACCGCGAGCCGCGGCTGGTGGATTCCGAGGGGAATCGGCTGGTGGTTCGAGTCACGCGTCGCGATCGATTCGCCACTGATCTGCAGCCGTTTGATCGGACGACTCGCGACTTCGAGGTGTTCCTGATCGAGTGCGAGGTGCCCCGTGAGGCGCGGGCGGGGACGTACCTGCTGGTGCCGAGGCTCGAGTGTGCCGTTCTGTCGACCAACAGCCGCACCCTGCACCTGAACGCCTCGTGGCCGATCAAGCTCGATGCCGGGCAGCGCGTCTGGTTGCCGCCGATGCAGGTTCCGCTGCGTTTGCAGAGTGCCGTGCCGAGTGCCTGGCGACTGGCAACCGCCGAGGGCGTGCCGATTCCATCTCGGGTGGTCCCCGGCGGCCTGGAATGTGAAGCGGCCGCGGGCCAGCGTGTTGTGCTGCAGAATGCCCTGGCCCGCAGCGTCTGGTTTCGACTGGATGGCCTGCCTGCGGCTGAGTGCTGGGTGTCGCTGGAGGGGGTGACGAAGAACAACCCGGTGACGGCCGCCCGGATCGACGCCGCCGTGTCGGGAACCGAACCGGTCGACCTGGCCCGGAGATTCGTCTCGGGCCGTTTTGGCCAGGCCGTTCCGGTGACCGAGAAGCGAGATCTGGTGCTGCCCGATCATGTCGTCTCCGGAAGAACTCTCCGTCGCCTGTTCACCAGCAAGCGAGGATCGATCGAGTTCTGGATTCGCAAGCTGTGGGACGATCGCCTAGCAGGTTCTCCGCGAGTGACCTTCGTGGACAACGGGCTGGTTTCGGCGTGGAACGCCTGGCGTCTGCCGGTCAACGAGTGGGCTCACGTGGCCGTCGAGTGGAGACCTCTGAAGCAGGACCCGACTCGCCAGGCGGTCCACGTTTACGTCAACGGGCACGATCGCAAGAGCTACCGCAGTATCTGGTGGGACGGCTACGGGCAGAGAGAGTTCCGGTTCCCCTCGGACGGCAAGTGGCTGAAGCGGTTCCTCTGCCGGGCGCCGCGGGGGGCGCCGTTCCTGATCGACGAATTGCGAGTCTCGGACGTGCCGCGGTATACCGACGAGTCGATCGCACTGGGGCATCGGCAGCTGGTCAACCCGCGGCGATTCCGTCCGCCGAGCGCAAGGTTCGAGCCGGATTCCCACACGCTGCTGCTGATGCGGTTGGACGGCAATCTCGAGGTCACCTGGCCGGTGTCGAAGCCGATATTGAGTGGTCGATTCGAGGCTCGACCCTCGGGCAAGTGACCCGACGGCACGTCCGCGGCAGACGCAACGGATTCTGCCCGTCAGGCCTGTGTCATCGAAAACACCCGCAGCCGGGCATCGAAGTGCGGAATCGCCAGCCTCTGGCCATCCGGGTGCAGCGACAGTCCGCGGCCGGGGCTTTTCAGCTTGAGGCGGAAGAAGTCGTCGGGTTCGTCCTTCTTCCAGAACAGCAGGTGGCCGCCGATGGCTCCACCCGAGGCACCGATCCAGAATCCCTGCTCGTGCCAGCAGAGGCCCCAGAGCACAGCAGGCAGAGGAGCGGTCGGGCGGTGCAGCAGCCGCCGCTTGCCGGTCTTCCAGTCGATCACCGCCGCGGTCGGTTTCGAACCGGCTCCGCCGTCGAAGATGTTGGTCGCCACCACGATGATCCCTCCGACCAGCAATGACTCGCCGTCGGGGTGGAAGGCCATGCTGCGGGCCCCGCCGAGATTGCACTGCATCGACTTGTCGTACTGGTGCAGGACCCTGGCCGAGTCGAAACTCCGCAGCGACTTTCCGTCAGAGACCCGCCAGTCGCGGGTGACCAGTTTCAGGTCGGCCGAGACAAGGTGCTGGCCGCCGGGGTGGAAGGCGACGCTGTAGACGTGGTCGGTGTGGCCGTGGAGTTCTCGGACCAGCTTGCCGTCGGTGGCTGACCAGAGCCGCACGATCAGGTCATTGCCGGCGGTGGCCACGAGTTTCCCGTCGGGGCTGACCGCGACCGAGCGGATCCAGCCCTTGTGAGCATCGATCAGGCGAATCGGCTTGGGAGTCTTCTCGTCGATCTGCCACCAGCCGAGTCGGCCGTCGTAGCCGGCGGTGATCAGGACCTGGCCCTCCTCGACAAATGCCAGGCTGCGGACCCAGCTCTTGTGTCCCTCGAGCCGCGTCGCCGTCCCGGTCTCCAGTTCCCAGCGGACGACACTGCGGTCCTGGGCTCCGGCGAAGACGTAGCGACCCCCGGGATCGAAGCTGCAACAAAGCAGCGGGGCGGGGGCCTCGAGCGAGGCGGTCTCGTGCGTCAACCTGGCGTCGATCCGCGTCATGCCAGGATCTCCTCGATCGGCCCGGCCGCCGGGTCGGCCACCGGGATCGGCCGTCCGTTGACATCGAAGTGCCTGCGGGTGTCGGCTCCGACGGCCTTGAGGAACGTGTGGAACAATTGCCGATGATCCACCTCGTGCTCGACGACCTCGGTTCCGTTGTCGTTGGTGCGGCCGAAGACCCCCGGAGCCTTGATGCCGCAGCCGGCCAGGGCGAGGCTCCAGGCGTTGCTCCAGTGATCGCGGCCGAACTTGCTGTTGATCTTCGGCGTCCGCCCGAACTCACTGGTCACCACCACCAGCGTCTTCTCCAGGAGGCCCCGCAGGGCGAGGTCCTTGATCAATGCCGCAAACGGACGATCGAATTCTCCGAGTTGCTCGAGGTGGTGATTGAAGTTCTCATTGTGCGTGTCGTAATTGGTGTGCATGACCTTGACGCAGGTCACGCCATGCTCGAGCAGCCGCCGGGCCATCAGGCAGTTCTGGGCAAAGCCGTGCGTGCCATACCGCTGGTGATCGGCGGCGGGTTCTTTCGAGACATCAAAGACATGGGCGTTGGCCATCAACTGCTCGGCCTGCTCGAACGACGCGGCAAACGCTCGTGTGGCGGCGTTGCCGCGTCGGGCGAAGCGTTGGTTGAGGCGCTGGCGGAACTGGCGTCGGAGCCGATCGGACTCGGGACTCTGGCCGGCCAGCGGGCTGGAGTGCTCAGGCGGCTGGCAGTCGCCGATCACCAGGCTGCCGTAACGGGGTCCGAGGTAGGCGGCGTCCTGGCCGCTGGAGGTTGGTTTGCCGGCGGCGCGGCGTCCGTCCTCAAGATGCACGAAACCCGGCAGTCGGGCACCGGGCCGGGTGAGCAGTCGTGACGTGACGGCGCCCAGGTCGGGGTAGTCGGTCGAGGGCTCTTGCCGGCGGCCCTTGGTCATCAGGTACTTGCCCTTGGCGTGGTTGTTTTCCTTCGTGTTGACGCCTCGAACAAGCAGCAGGTGATGCAATTGCTGCGAGGTGTGGGGCAGCAGTTCGCTGACAGAGACTCCGGGTTGAGAGGTGGAGATGGCCTGGAAGGGGCCTCCGGTGTCGGTGGCGTCCTTGGGATCCCAGCTCTCGAACTGGCTGACGGCTCCGTCGAGGAAGATGATCAGCATCTGCCGGTCGCTCTGCGTGAGCTCGGCGGCCAGTTCGGCCTGCCCGATCGGGGCCAGGGCTCCCGCGGTGGTCACGCTGCCGAGCAATCCGCCGAGCATCTGGCGGCGGGCGATGAGGTGTGAGCCGGCACCGCAGGGTGTGTGTGGGGTCATCTGGTGGCCTGCGTCGAGAGTGATGGTGGCCGGAACAGGGCCGGAACAGGGCCGGAACAGGGCCGGAACAGGGCCGGAACAGGGTGGAACAGGGCGGAACAGGGGCGGATCAGTGATTGAAGCGGAACTCGGCGGAGGTCAGCATGGCCCAGGCCAAATCGCCGATCGCGGTGGCTCGCTGGTCCCGCCGTTCGGCGAGGAATTCGAGCACGGCCTTGGTTTCGTCCTTGTCGGGACGGCGTGTGAAGACGGCGAGGTAGAGTTCGGTGGCAAGTTGCGAGTCATTCTCGAGTGCGGCCAGCCGAAATGTCAGCTTGCCGGCCCGTGCAGCCAGCAGTCGGCGAACGAGTTCGGCGTTGCCCAGGTAGAGCGCTTCCTGGGCGGTGGCCTGGAACGCGGAGTCGCCGCCGGCACGAGCGAACACTGCGACGATTTCGGATCGGTCTTTCTCGAGCGAATTGCGGGTGGTGGATTCGAGGAAGTGCGGGAGGAGTCCCCGCGGTGCGTGGAGCATGATCGAGTGCAGGTGAGGGTGCAGCTTGATGGCGCGGCGGGCGGATCTGCGGACGGTGGCCGTGGTGCCCGAGGCCTCGAGCAGACCGGCGGCGAGTTGTTCGGGGGTCAGCGGCCGGACCAGTCCCACGGCGTAACGGCCCTCGGCAGCATCGGCGGAGGCCAGGCCGGCCGGGGTGATCGTGGATCGCTGGTAGGTGCGGGTCCGTGCCAGTTCCCCCAGGAACCAGCGGATGTCGAACCTGGCGGCGACAAACCGCTGGGCGAGTGCTTCGAGCAGTTCGGGATGCGTGGCGGGGTTCTTGGCGTGGTGCAGATCGAGCGGGTGCACCAGCCCGCGGCCCATCACCAGGTGCCACAGGCGATTGACGATGTTGCGATTGAAGGGGGGGCTGCGTCCGGAGGTGGCCAGCCGTGCCAGTGCCCCTCGGCGACTGAACCTCGGCACCGGCCTCGCAGTGCCCTCGGGTTTGACCAGGTACTCCTGGCCGGCTTCAAACCGAGGCTCCTCGACATCGGGGCCCTCGGGCAACCGCATCGAGGCCTGGCGTGTCTTGTCGTCGGTGAAGACCGACTTGAAGGTCACCTGCCCGGTGGCTCGTTCGGCGACGGTCACGGGCTGGTCCTTGCCGTCGTCGGCGGTGCCACTGCGAGTGATGAACTCGACGGTGATCACCCGGGTCGAGGTCCGTGAGAGTCGCACGGTGAAGGGGAGCCCGTCTGTGCCGCCGTCGCGTTCCTTGAGCTTCCAGTCGTTGACCGCCAGGCGGGGTCGTGTTTCAGCGGGGTCGACCGGCCGCCGGCCGAGTGACTCCGGTGGCGGGGCCGGGGCTGGTTTTTCGTCGCCGTCGTCGTCGAGGATCGTGCCGACGCCGATCGCGTCGGCGATCACCGCTCCGCTGGCGTTGGAAAGTTCGACGAAAAGCGTCTCGTTGGGCTCGTCCCGCTTGTCGCCCTTGACCCCGACCAGGATCACCTGCTCGGTGGTGCCCGGCGGAAAGCTGAGCGTCCCCTGCTTCATGTTGTAGTCGGCCTCCTGGAACTCGAAGACGAAGCTGCGGCTGAGGAATGCGTTGAGCCCGTAGTAGTCGGCCTGGAAGTAGTCATCGATCACCGGGTGGTCGTGACACTGGGCACACTGCAGATCCTTGCCAAAGAAGATCCGACCGATGTCCCGGGTCAGCAGCGTCGATTCGCCATTGCGGCCCAGGAAGAACCGCGCGGCGGGGCGACCGGCGGGGTCGACTCCGTCGGCGGCGAGGATCTTGCGGGCGAGCTGGTTGTAGGGGGTGTTGGCGGCGAATGAGCGGTGAAGGTAGTCCCGAAACTCGGACGGCTCGATGTGCTTCTTGGGTCGCCGTTGCATCAGCATCACATCGAACACGTCGGCCATGCGGTGAGCGAACGTCGGCCGGGCCAACAGGTGATCGATGAGCCGTGTCCGCTTGTCGGGGCGAGAATCGGCAAGAAACGTCCGCGTCTGCGTTGGCGTGGGGATCGTGCCGGCCAGGTCGAGCCACACTCGCCGCAGGAATTCGGCGTCCGAACAACCGTCGGCCAGCGGCCCGTCGATCTTCGCCTCGATCAGCCGGTCGACCAGTTCGTGCAGAGGCTCCTCGGCCACCGACGTGGTCAACGGCAGCAGGCAGAGTGCCCAGGCGATGGTCGGAATCCTGATGATCACGTGACGACCCGATGCGGCCGGAACTGAGGTGTCGGGACTCGGTACTAGGTCCCCGACATGATATCGCCTGTGATCGCCTGTGATCGCCTGTGATCGCCTGTCATCGCCTGTCATCGCCTGTCATCGCCAAACGACTCCCCAGCCCAAAGCGGCCGGGTGATCGGGTGTCGGTACCCGGAGGTCTCCCCTCCACCGGATCGGGAGATCTGCAGCTGTTACACTGATCCCGCGACCAGTCATTCGAGCAGGCTGCACTGGCGGCCGAAGTGGGGATCGAGCATGACAAGGGACCGACTCGGGTTCGTGGTATCGACAGTGTTCCGGCTGTGCCTGGGGGTGCTGTGGGTTCCCTGGTCCGTCGAGGCGGCCGACGTCGAGCGACCGATCTGTACGATCGCTGCGATTTCCAATCCGTACATCACCACGCTGTCGGCCGAGGAACTGGGCAAGCGGAGTTGGCTGGCTGCCAGCAGTCCGATCGGGTTGCGGAACGCGGTTGCCGCCGTAAAGAGCAGCAAGCCCGACGCGTTCGTTGTGCTCGGGTCACTGACCTGGACCGGTTCGGATTCCGACTTGGGAAAGCTGAAGACGTTGCTCGCCGATGTCGATGTGCCGCTGCACCTGGTGCCCGGTCCCAAGGACCTGGCCAACGGCGGTCTCGAGCGGTTCCACAAGCACTTCCCGAAACAGCCGGGAGAACGCTCGTCGGAACGGACGCGCAGCGCGAAGCACGTGTTCGTGCTGGGCCACTACCCGGTGCTGGCTGCCTTCGGAAACAACGTGAAGGGACCCGAAGCGACCGAGATCCTGACCTTGCTGCGGCAGTACAAGGTGGCGGCCTACCTCTCGGGTCACAGGCACCGCTACGACTACCGGGTCCACGACGGAGTGGCTCACGTGCTGTGCGACTGCCTGTGCTGGGGCGAGTACCGCTCGTACCAGGTCTACCACGTCTTCCCGGATCGCATCGTCGCCTGCTGGAAGCCGATCTTCCGCGCCGACGGCAATCGGCCGCTCTACGAGCGGGTGGTGTTTCCCGAGCCGCGTTATCGAGACTGACGCGGTGCGGTCGCGTCGGCTCGTTTTCGCAGTTCGAGTCTTCGCTGTGCGGGCTGAGTGCTTCGATTCGTCGCTGCGGTGGCAGGGGGACCGAAGAACTCCGGTGCCTCTTGGGCCAGGCAGACGGTTGCCAGGAGTGGTGTCAGCAAGAGCGTGATCAGCGGCTTCATGAGTGTCTCCGTGTGTCTCGTCAGGTCACGTCTTGCCCGGGTGTCAGCCGCTGGTGATTATTGCCCGAGAATCAACTTGTTCAACAGGGCACGGGCTGCTTCGGGCTCTTCGGACTCAACTGTCATCTCCGCTATCTGCGTCTGGATCATCCGCCGCACGGCGGGATTCTTGACCGATCCGATCAGTTCTTCGAGGTGCTCGACGAACTGCTCGGGTTCCATGGAGTCTCGCAGGATCGAGACGGCGTGGGCCGCCGTGGCGACTTCGTGTTCGGCCAATCCAGCACGCCGCATGGCCAACTCGATTCGGACCATGCTCACCCCGAGAACGGCTCGCTCGAGTTCCAGGTGCATCAACTGCCTGTGCCACTCATCCTCTTCGGCTTCCTCGCCTTCCAGAGCCTCCTCGAGTTCTTCGAGTCGTTTGACGATCGTTTCGGCCAAGTCCTCGAGCTTCTTGGCGAGCGGCTCATCGCTGCCATGGGCCGCCTTGTCGATGGCCGTTTCAAGTTCGTCGAGCTTCCGTTCGAGAGTCGCGGCCTCCTCGCGGGCCTTTTGTCTTGCAGATTCCTGTTCCTCGTTGTCCTGCTCGGGCTCCTGCTTGGGCAAGAGACCAGTCCCGGCGGCAGTGGCATGGTCACCGGCTCTTGGAAGTCGTCCAGAAGCGTGCGCACACGAGTCCCGCTACCAGGACCGAAACGCACATCAGTAGAGGTTTGGGCCGCATGGTCTGTTCTCCGGCGAGTTGCACCGTTGCGGGATTGGATGGAATTGCCGACGGGGGTGGTTTCATCCCCGGCAGTACCATCGATGCCGTTTCTTCGCGCCGGCAAAACTGGCAGGGCGTTCGGACCAGGGCTGCTCCCTGGAAATCGGCAGCGCACGCCAGTGCCTGCCGAGCAGTACGGAGTGTAGAATACGACGAGCAGCCTGCAGGACGGGTGATCCTAGCGGCTCCATGAGCGTGCGGGCAGCGCGAAACTCTGATGACACAGCAGCAGTACCAGACGTCGCGGCAGCGGACCCTGGATTTCTTCCCGGTGGTGGGTGCGGTATTGCTGTCGCGGTTCACCTGACCGTGCAGTTTCCCGGCCTACGCCGGCCTCCTCAGTTCGATGGGGTTTGCCTTTCTATTCGAGACGGCCTACCTGCTGCCGCTGACGAGTGTGCTGTTGCTACTGGCCGTGGTCGCCCTGGCCTGGGGGGCCAGGCGGCGACGCGGCTACGCTCCGCTGGTGCTGGGCAGTGCGGGAGCGGCCATCGTGCTGGTGGCAGGTTTCGTGATCATCTCGGTGCCAGGCACCAATCTCGGCATCGGCGTGCTGATCGCTGCCTCGCTCTGGAATTCCTGGCCCAGGCGGGCCCGTGGCGGTTCGGTGGCTTCCGACCAATCGTCTGACTCAACAGGGAGCAGCAGGAGTGACGCACGACCATGACCGAGAAACGACAGATCGAGATCTTCAGTGCCGGGTGTGCGGCCTGTGATGATGCGGTCGAGCTGGTCAACAGCATCGCCTGCGATTCGTGCGAGGTGACGGTGCTCGACATGCACGACGCCGAGGTTGCCGAGCGGGCCAGGAGCCTGGGTGTGGCCCGCGTGCCGGCGGTTGTCATCAATGGCCGCCTGGCCGATTGCTGCACAGGAAGCGGACCCGATGCCCAGACTCTGAAGGACGCCGGAATTGGCCAACCGCTGGCCTGACGAGCCGAAGAGACCCCTGCGGCTGGGATTCCGCATGGCAATTCGGCTGAGGCCTGACCAGACTTGGCGTATCGACGTGTATCGATAAGACTGCCTTATCCACGTCACAACAGGAACGAGTCAATGCGGATGCTCCCCTGCTGCCTGGTTGTCCTCGGCTGGTTGACTCTCTCCGGCGGCGCCTTCGCTCAGGAGACGCTCGAGAAGATCGATGAGGAAGGCGTCAAGAAGGTCGCCGCTCAGCTTGCCGAGCAGGTCCAGAAGTTCGAGAAGACCCAGGTCAAGATCACGCCCGATATCACGACGGCCAACGGGGTGCACAAGCCGGGTCATGCTGGGGTGCTGGTGATCCCGCAGAAGGGGCTCTCTGCAGAGTCGCTGGCCAAGTCGGCCAAGACCAAGGAGGGTGCCGCTGTCGGGTTCCTGTTCTGCTATCACATCGCCCCGGTCATCAACGGCCAGGCCGTGGCCAGGGATCAACTCCGCAGCGTGACCTTCACCGGTGACGACGGCGGCGACACCGAGATCTCCTGCCTGCTGCTCGTCGTACGCGAGCTCCCCGACAAGAGTCTTCAGCTGTTCGTCTACGGCAAGGACCCCAAGCCGCTCCTGGGCGCGAAGCTCGCCAAGAGCGCCGGGTCGGGGATCAAGCCGCTGGCCGTCGAAGTCAAGGAAATCGGGGCGGAGACCGGTACCCTGACCCTGTTCGATACGGATCAGGCCAGCTTCAAGGTGGCGCACCAGCCCTGAGCGAACCAGCGGGAGCGCTCTTGGTGATCTCGACACGCGCAGCAATCCTGGACCTCAATCGCATTCGGTTCACGATACGCCGCTGCGCAGTCCTGGGGCTGCTGGTTTCGGGGCTGTGTTGCCCGTGCGATCGTGTGTCGGCACAGGACGACGCGGCGCGTGTCAGGAAGCTGTCGACGGCAGAGGTGGTGAAGATCGCCGAAGACGACGATTGGGTACTGGTCGACACTCGGCCGACAGACGCATTCAACGGCTGGGCGCTGGATGGCATCGCGCGAGGTGGCCACATTCCTCGTGCGGTCGACTTTCCGGCCGGTTGGCTGGATGCCGATGTGAAGGGCAAGACCGAGAGACTGGCGGCGGCACTCAAAGCGAAGGGCATCCGACCCGACAGGCAGATCGTGCTGTGTGGCACCAGCGAGCGGGACTCTCAGCGGGTGGCCGCCTTCCTGAGACAGGCCGGATTCCGAAAGCTCTATGTGTTTGATATCAAGGACTGGGCCCTAGACAACCGCAGGCCATTGGTTCGGTACAAGAACTTCCAGCTGCTGGTCCCCGCTTCGATCGTGAAGCGGCTGATGGCGGGCCAGTTGCCCGAGACGTTTGGCGAGGCCAAACGGGTCAAGTTCGTGGAGGCCAGCTGGGGTGGCGAGGATGCGTCCTACTCAACGGGCCATGTTCCCGGCAGCTTTCACGTCAACACCGACCACTTCGAACCGCCTCCCTCGTGGAAGCTCGGCAGCCCCGAGGTGCTCGAGCGGTTTGCCAGGCGATACGGGTTTCAGGCCGACGACACCGTGGTGGTCTCGGGCAAGGACCCCACGGCCAGCTACCGGCTGGCGATCGTGTTGCAGTACATGGGTGTGGCTGATGTGCGGGTGCTCAACGGGGGCTTTGATGCGTGGAAGGCGGCCGGGTACAAGGTGCAGACGCAAAGCGTGCGGCCGAGGGGGTCGCCGGGGTTTGGTGCCAGGATCCCGAAGCGGCCGGAGCTGATTGACGGCACGGGTGAGGTGAAGAGGCGACTGAAGCAGCCGAAGAAATTCACGCTGGTTGACGCCCGGAGTTGGCCGGAATTCATCGGGACGACTTCCGGCTACAAGTACCATTTTCGCAAGGGCCGGATTCCGGGTTCGACCTATGGCCAGGCGACCTTCACCGGCGCCAATTCTCTGACACCCTATCGCAACATCGACAACACGATGCGAAACGCAGCTGAGATTCGCTTGCTCTGGAAGCGGTCGGGCATCAGCACCGACAAACATCTTTCGTTCATGTGCGGAGGTGGTTGGCGAGCGGCCGAGGTCCTGACGTTTGCCCGGGTGATGGGTCTCCCCAAGACGTCGCTCTACAGCGACGGCTGGATCGGGTGGAGCAACGACAGGTCCAACCCTATCGAAACCGGTGCTGTGGATCTCAAGAGGCCAAACCGACCGTAGTCATCAACAACGGTCCCTGCGCTCAGTGTGACAGTCCATCCGACGTGAGGTTCTGATCATGACGGCCGCTCTGCGATGCATCATGAAGTCGAGCATGACGAGCATGACGAGCATGACGAGCATGTTCCTGGCGACGCTTCTGGCCTGTCCGGCGACGATGGATGCCAAGTTGCCGAGCCATCCACAGGACGGTCTCACCGAAGTCGAACACTGGACGATTCGCGCAGTCCTGAATGCGTCGGGACTGCTGAGGAAAGAGACCGTACTCGTACGCATCATGCTGCGTGAGCCTCCGAAGGAGGACGTCCTGAAATGGAAACGTGGAACGAGCTTCACGCGCGAAGCTGACCTGGTGGTTCGATTCCAGGGCAAGACTTTTGAAGCGGTCGTGGACATCACCAGGAAGAAACTGACAGGGTGGAAGTTGGTGCCAGGTGTTCACGCCGGAGCGTTGTGGGGTGAGGAGCTTCCGGCTCTGGTGAGAATCATCAAGAGGCACCCGCAATGGCAGGCCGCGTTGAGGAGACGCGGAATCGCGGATCAGAGCAATCTGGTCATCGGACCCATCAGTCCGGCATTTACAGACATTCCCCAGGGCAGCCGGCGGCGACTGATCAAGATGAACGCTTTTGACCGCAGCGACGCCACCAATTTCTTCGGACGGCCGATCCAGGGCCTGATTGCCGTGGTCGACATGGACCGCAAGCAGGTGCTGCGAGTGATCGACACGGGGGTGGTGCCGATTCCGCGTGGTCCCGTCGATTACGACCCGGGCGCAGTGGGCAAGTTGCAGAAGCGTCCCGCACCTCTGCGGACCATTCAATCTCGAGGACCGGGATTCCGACTCGATGGTCGCCAGGTGAGTTGGCAGAACTGGAGGTTCCACTTTCGGGTCGACCCCCGCGTGGGGCTCGTCGTGTCCCAGGTCAAGTATGTCGATAACGGGAAGCCCCGTTCGATTCTCTACCAGGGACATCTCTCCGAGTTGTTCGTTCCTTATATGGACCCGTCGATGGACTGGCGGGACCGAGCCTACCTGGATCTCGCGGAAAACCCGGGTGGATTGGCGAATCCGCTGCAGCCGGGGCTCGACTGTCCCCTCTATGCGACATTCATCGATGCCGTTGTCGCCAACGGACAGGGGATTCCTCGCCGCGTCGAACGGGCGGCCTGCCTGTTTGAATTCGATCCCGGTTCGATGGCCTGGCGGCATTGGGATTTCATGACTCGACGGACCGAGAGTCGTGCCAGCCGGGTCCTGGTACTCAGGATGATCGCCACCCTGGGGAACTACGACTACGTGTTTGACTGGGTCTTCATGCAGAACGGAGCCATCCGGATTCGTGTCGGCTCGACGGGAATCGACCAGGCCAAGGCGGTGACTCGTCGTGATCTCAGGGACGGCAAGGGAGAATCGCCATATGGTCGCTTCGTGGCACCTCACACCGTCGCCGTCAATCACGATCACTATTTCAGCTATCGGCTGGACCTGGACATCGACGGGGTCCAGAACAGCTTCCTGCAGGAATCGCTCAAGGTGATCGAATTGCCCAGTGGGCCTCGACGCAAGGTCTGGGTGGTGGAGCCGAAGATCGCCAAGACCGAGAAGGAAGCCCGGATGCGGATGCACATGGCTCGTCCGAGTCTGTGGCGGGTGATCAACCCCCGGGTGACTGGCGAGGTGGGTAACCCGGTCAGCTACCACATTCGTCCGATGGGGACGAATCGATCACTGCTGAGTGCTGAGGAGTTCCCCGGCGGACGAGGTGGCTTCACCAGCTACCATCTCTGGGTGACCCCGCGTCGCCCGGATGAACTGTATGCCGACGGCAAGTATCCGTTTCCCACGAAACGAAATGGTCTGCCTCAATGGACCGACCAGGACCGTCCGATCGAGAACACCGACATCGTGGCCTGGTACACGCTGGGCTTCCATCACGTCGTACGGGTTGAGGATTGGCCGGTGATGTCGACGAAGTGGGATCAATTCGAGATTCGGCCCTACAACTTTTTTGACCGAAACCCCGCGATCAATCTGCCCAGGTAGGCCTGGCCCCTCTGGGGGGGGCACGGGGGGCACGGGGGGCACGGGGGGCAGGAGGTCAGCGCGTCAGTCGGTCGCCCGAGTTGTCGATGCCGCGGGGTTGTGGCATCGACTCGGTCACGATTTCCCAGCTTCGGCCGTTTTCCCGCATCGCCTGGAACGAGCGGGGCTTGTAGGCGAACTCGAGTTCCGGCGTGGCCAGCGGCACTCCGGCGTGTACCGCGGCTCGCATCATGGCGTCGGTCTGGCCGGTCGTCATCAGCGTACGTTCCAGCGGATACGGCGATCGGCCGTTGCGGAAGTGGTCCTGGATGGCGTGCACGAGTCCCTTGAAGAGGTTGCGGTTGTTCCAGGGACCGACGTACAGCGACGTGGCCCGAGCCTTCCGCTCGCCGGTCAGCCGGCAGGCGAAATTCCATCTCGTGTCGTTCTTGCCAATATTGAGCATCGTGGCCTTCAGCCCATCGGCGTAGGTGATCAGCAGGCCATCGGAGGTGCTCCGGCGTTCTCCGGCCACCTGCTGGATCGATGTCCCGGCACTCGCCGCCGGGCCCAGTTCGGCCCGCATCGCCGCTTCGGCCAGCTTCAGCGACCAGCGTCCCTCCCGAGCAGCTTTCCACAGCCTCGCGCCCTGCAGGTATTCGACACTCGTCACTCCCGTCTCGCCTCCCTGCCGGGCCTCGACAAATGACTGCAGCACTTCCAGGGCGTGGAAGCCGTAGGCCTCGAGCGGTCCGCCGTGGATCGAGACGGCTTCGGCGATCCGGGCACCTCGAGGCAACTCCAGCCGCGGACGTCTCTGGGCCAGCGGCACCGAGCTGCCGGCCATCAGCGGGATCCCGTGCTCGCGGGCTGTCTCGTACATCTGCCGCGCCCAGTCGAAGCGATAGCAGAGGTGCTTGTCGTTGAAGACGGGAATCGTCCGTCGGCTGTTGCCGATCACCTCGACGATCTCGTCAAAAAACCTCTTCCGCGGGTACCTCTTTTGCCCGAGCCGATTGAACGAGTAGGTGCCGTGTTCACCGATCGACAGCACGGCATCGACG
>CAUZEQ010000019.1:0-29664 GCA_963578885.1 Planctomycetota bacterium | reverse complement strand
ATTCTGACGTGAAGAAAGTTGTTTCGTGTGAGATGGGTGGACATACGCTGAGCCTGGAAACAGGCGAACTGGCCAAGCAGGCCGCCGGCGCAGTCCTGGTACGTTATGCAGACACGGTCGTGTTCGTCGCCGCACAGGACGGACCCCCACGACGTGGCATCGACTTCTTTCCTCTGACGGTCGACTACCGCGAACGCTTCGCGGCGGCCGGTAAGTTCCCCGGCGGGTTCCTGAAGCGAGAGGGCCGGCCCACGACCCGGGAGATCCTCACCGCACGGCTCACCGACCGCCCGATCCGCCCGATGTTCCCCAAGGGGTACAACGACGAGATCCAGGTCATGGCCAACGTGCTCGCGGTTGATCCCGAGCACGACCCCGACGTCCACGCCATCATCGGCGGCAGTGCCGCTCTGATGATCGCAGCCTCGATCCCCTTCCAGGGTCCGCTCGCCGCGGTCCGGGTCGGCAAGGTCGATGGCCAACTCGTCATCTTCCCCACGCTCGAACAGACCGCCGAGGGCACACTCGACCTGATCGTCGCCGGCAACCTCGAGAGCGTGTTGATGATGGAGGGCTTTGCCAAGCAGATGCCCGAGGACGAGATGCTCGAGGCGATCCTCTTCGCCCAGACACACATCGTCACGATCTGTGAACTCCAAATGCAACTCGTCGCCGAACTCGGTGTCGAGAAGGTCCCGTACGAAGAGCCCGGCGAGAATCCTCTGATCGGCTCGATGAAAAGCGACGGCTTCCAGCGACTGAAGACGGCGATGCAGAGCACGGTGAAGGCCGAGCGTCACGAGCAGACCAAAGCACTCAAGGACGAGCTGCTCGAGAAGCACTTCCCCGACGACGCCGAGGAGAGCGCCGATGGGGCCACCCGGGGTGACTTCAAGGAGGCCTTCCACGACCTCGAACAACTCGTCGTCCGCGACCTGATCCTCAACGACAAGATCCGGATGGATGGCCGCAGCATGGGCGACCTGCGAGAGATCAGCTGCAGCGTCGACCTGCTGCCTCGAGTCCACGGTTCGGCGGTTTTCACCCGAGGTGAAACCCAGTCGATCTGCACCATCACGCTGGGGACTCCCCGAGACACCCAACGGATCGACGGCCCGGTCGAGGAGTACGAAAAGCGGTTCATGCTCGATTACAACTTCCCGCCCTACTCGGTCGGTGAGTGCCGCATGATCCGTGGTCCCGGACGCCGGGAAATCGGGCACGGAGCATTGGCCGAACGCAGCGTCGCTTCGATCCTGCCCGACGCCGAAGCATTCCCCTACACGATCCGGGCGATCTCCGACATCACCGAATCCAACGGGTCCAGCTCGATGGCCAGCGTCTGCAGCACGACGTTGGGCCTGATGGCCGCCGGTGTACCGATCCTGCAGCCGGTCGCCGGAATCTCGATCGGCGTCATCGCCGATCCCGACGGCCGCTTCGAACTGCTGACCGACATCCTCGGTGACGAGGATCACTTCGGTGACATGGACTTCAAGATCGCCGGCAGCCAGATCGGCATCACCGGCATCCAGCTCGACCTGAAAGTCAAGGGGATCTCCGAGGAGATCATCGCGGCAACCCTGGCCCAGGCCAAGGACGCCCGCCTCAACATCCTCCGCTCGATGCTCGGAACACTCGGAGCTCCTCGTGCGGACATCTCCGAGCACGCTCCGAGACTCGAACGCACGCAGATTGATCCCGAGAAGATTGGCCTGCTGATCGGGCCCGGTGGCAAAACCATCCGCGCGATTCAGGACGAGACCTCGACCCAGATCGACATCCAGGAAGACGGCACCGTCACCGTCTCCTCCGCCGACGGTGCCGCCGCACAGGCCGCACTGGCCCGGATCGAAGCTCTGACCGAAGATGTCAAGGTCGGACGGATCTACAGCGGAACCGTCTCCTCGGTCAAGGACTTCGGAGTCTTCATCGAAATCGCGCCCGGCAAGGATGGTCTCTGCCACATCAGCGAACTCGCCGATGGCTTCGTCAAGTCCGTCGCCGATGTCTGCAAGGTGGGAGACAGGATGGAGGTCAAGGTGATCGCCGTCGACGACCAGAACCGCGTCAAGCTCTCGCGACGTGCCGTGCTGGCAGATGCCGGTGGCGGTGACGAAGCCAGCGAGGCCGACGGTGGCGACGCTGCTGAACCCGTCGGCGATGTAGCCGATGATGCGGGTGATGCCGGTGGCCAGGAGGGTGGGGACGACGACGGAGGCGACAGCAGCCAGGAGTGACGGCGATCGACTCGCAGGAACGCCAGCAGCTGTTGTCGCGGTACGCCGAGAGGTACGCCGAAATCGCCAGCTTGGCCGGTGGCCTGGCTCACGAGATCCGTAACCCGCTCTCGACCATCTCCATGAACCTCGACCTGATGGTCGAAGACCTCGCCAGCTCCAAGGACGCTCGCGATCGCAGGATGCTCGATAAGCTCTTCACCGTGCAGTCGGAGTGCCGGCACCTCGAAGAAATCCTCGACGCCTTCCTGCAGTTCGCTCGAGTCGGCACGCTCGAACTCGTACCCGTCAACCTCAATGACCTCGTCACCTCGTTCCTCGAGTTCTACCGGCCGCAGGCCGACGAGGCGGGGATCGAGATCAGCCCGCACCTGGAACCGGGGCTCCCCACCGTCGGCGGCGACGATGCGCTGCTCAGACAAATGCTGATGAACCTCTGTCGCAACGCCTCGGAAGCGATGCCCGAGGGAGGACGGCTGGAAATTCAGACCGCGCTGGACGACGACCACGTGGCCCTGGTCGTCATCGACAACGGGCACGGGATCGACGCCGCGGCACGTGAGAAAATGTTCGAGACGTTTTTCTCGACACGACCCTCCGGCAGTGGTCTCGGACTGCCCACCGTCCGTAAAATCGCTCAGGCACACCACGGTACCATCACCTGCGAAAGCGAACCCGGACAGGGGACCAAGTTCACCATCCGGCTGCCGATCGACACGCCCAGGCACTCATGAACGACTCGACTCCAGATCCCGCCGTCGACGAGACACTGGAAGCCCCCGGACCACCCATCCGTGTGCTCATCGTCGACGACGATGAACCCCACGCACAGGCGGTCGCCGAGAGTCTCGAACGGGTCGGCTACGACTGCTCCACCGAAACCTCGGGCGAAGACGGAGCGGCGCGGATCGAGAGCGATCACTTCGACGTGGTCGTCACCGATCTGATGATGGGAGACCTCGATGGGCTGGCACTGCTGCAGAAGACCAAGGAGGAGCTTCCCAACGCCGAGGTGATCCTGCTGACCGGTCACGCCTCGGTCCAGTCGGCACTCGCCGCCGGACAGGCCGGGGCCTCGATGTATCTCACCAAGCCGCTGGACATCAGCGAACTGAGGACCGCTGTCAAAAAGGCCTCCACCCGGCTCCGACTGCTCCGCCGAAACGCCGAACTCAACCGGCGACTCGACGAACGATTCGGGTTCGAAGGAGTCATCGGCAACAGCCCGGCCATGAACCGCCTCCTCGACCAGCTCAAGCACGTCGCACCCACCAACAGCACCGTGCTGATCGAAGGCGAAAGCGGTACCGGCAAGGAACTGGTCGCCCGGGCCCTGCACCAGAACAGCGACCGAAAGTCCAAGCCCTTTGTCCCACTGAATATCTCGGCGCTGCCCGAGAGTATTCTCGAGAGCGAGTTGTTTGGGCACGAGGCAGGAGCGTTCACCGGAGCCGTGGGGCGGCGGATCGGGAAATTCGAATTCGCCAACGGCGGCACACTGTTCCTCGACGAGGTCGGGGAAATGCCCTCCGAAACACAGATCAAGTTGCTCCGGGTCCTCGAAGATCGCAAGGTGGCCCGGATCGGTGCCAACGAGGAGATCGAGGTCAATGTGCGGATGGTCGCCGCCACCAACGCCGACCTGGAAAACTCGGTCCGCGAAGGCCGCTTCCGAGAAGACCTCTTTTACCGCATCGCCGTTGTCAGGATCGACCTGCCGCCGCTGCGAGAACGACGAGCCGATGTGCCGCTGCTGATCGACCACTTCCGAAAAGAGTTCGCCGAAGCCTACGGAAGAGATGTGCCGGATGTCTCGCGAGCAGCACGACAGGCCCTGATCGCTCACGACTGGCCCGGAAACATCCGGCAACTCCGCAACACCATCGAACGCATGCTCGTGCTCGACTCCGACGGACTGCTCGATGTCGACGACCTGCCCGATGATATCCTGCCCGCCGCCGATGGAGACCCCGACACCACGCGGAGCTACAGTGGAGCCGATGGACTCGTCGGACGACCGCTGGCCGACGTCGAACGGTTCTACATCGAACAGGCTCTCGAACTGGTCGACGGCAAACGTGAAGACGCCGCAGCACTACTCGGTATTGGCGAACGCACGCTATACCGTAAAATCAAGGAGTACGGGCTGAATCAGTGATTCTCCGAGAATCCCGAGAAACCCCGCGAAACCCGACCCCCGTGGCCGGTGTTCATTCTCCGCAAACCCAACGACGGGCCTTGAGAGTCGAATCCATGACCCTACCCGGCACACAACGTACTCTGGCTGTTCTCGCCTGCCTCTGGGTCCTTGGCCCAACACTCAATGCCGCCGAAGGGGTGCCGGCCTCGAGACTTTCGGCAGAAATCGACCGCCTGATCGACGCCGAAATAACCGCCTCGGGCGGCAAACCGGCACCATTGACCACCGACAACGACTTCCTCCGACGCGTCACGCTCGACCTCGCCGATCGACTCCCTTCACCTCGCGATGCCACACTCTTCGGGCTCAACCCCGACTCGAACAAGCGATCGAGGCTGATCGGAGAATTGATCGATTCGCCGGAATTCTCTGCTTCGCAGTCCCGCTACTGGCGAGATGTCATTTTTTCACGTGCCACGGAAGTCCGCAGCCGGCTGATGATTCCGACCTTCGGGGCCTGGATGACCGAACAGTTCGAACAGCGGCAGGGCTGGGATACGATTGTCGAGAGCCTGTTGACGGCCAGCGGAGACGTCCGTGAGAACGGAGCCACCGCGCTGATGTTCGCACAGGGAGGCGAGGCGGCCGAGCTGGCTGCGGAGACCTCGCGGATCTTCCTCGGCATCCAGATCCAGTGCGCCAATTGCCACGACCACCCCACCGACCACTGGAAGCGGATCCAGTTCCACCAACTGGCCGCCTTCTTCCCTCGAGTCCGTGTCCGACCCAAGCGCGACTCGACGCCACGCAGCTTCGAAATCGTCTCGCTCGACTCCAGCCCACGCGGCCGTCGCAACATCTCCGCACGGGCAACCGCTTCCTTCTTCCGACGCCTCGATCGCAACCGCGACGGAAAACTGGTGGCCAGCGAAGTCGCGAGGACGCGGCTGGCCGAGAACTTCCAGAGACTGCTCTCGCGAGGCGACACCGACAAGGACGGAGGCCTCAGCCTGAAGGAATTTCAGAAGATCCCGCCGCCGGGCAACGGCAACCGGCGGTTCGATACCGAACACTTCATGCCCAATCTCGCCGAACCCGACAACCGCGGCGAGGCGATCCGGCCCGTGTTCTTCGCCACCGGGGGCCGAGCCAGCGTGGGCCTGGAGGACCAGAAACGACGCCAACTGCTGGCCAACCACATCACCTCAAAGACCAACCTCTGGTTCGCTCGTGCCTACGTCAACCGTACCTGGTCGGTGCTGCTGGGACAGGGCTTCACCAACCCGATCGATGACATGGGTCCGGAACGCGAAGTGGCTCACCCGCAAGTCTTCGAGCGACTCTGCCGCGACTTCACCGACAGTGACTACGACACCAGGCGGCTGTTCGAGGTGATTGTCGGGACCCGGGCCTACCAGAGACAGATCCGACACCGCGATCCCGACGACGTCACGCCGCCGTTCGCCGCGGCTGGACCCAGCCGCCTGCGGGCCGACCAGATCTACAACTCGCTGCTCGGTGTCCTCGGCGCAGACCCCGGCAACAACAGCCGCAGAACGCTGCGTGGCCGCCGATCCTCTCAGCAGGGCCAGATGATGGCCCGCCGCCGAAACTCCGGCCGCACGCTATTCCTGACAATCTTCGGTTTCGATCCCTCGACACCCCAGGAAGACATCACCGGCACTGTCCCCCAGGCCCTGTTCCTGATGAACTCGCCGATGATCCACGCCATGGTGCGGGCCCGAGGCAACACCCGCCTGGCACGGATCCTTCAGCAACATTCCAAGAATGACGAGGCCGTCGCCGAGGTCTACCTGCTGGTGCTCTCACGAGATCCCTCGACAGCGGAATTGGGCATCTGCCGCGAATACATCGCCGAGGTGGGCGAACGTGGCGAAGCATTCGAAGACCTGATGTGGAGCCTGATCAACTCCAGCGAATTCCTCTCGCGCAGATAGTCTCCACATCCCGCCCACCCGCCACCACCACCGACATTCCCTTCCCAGGCATCTTCCTGCGGGCCGCAGGAACCCACTCACCATGACTCAATACACGCCCGCCATGCTCTCCCGACGCCGCGTTCTCGAGGCCGTCCCCGCCACCGCCCTGGCCGCCGGCACCATCGGGATCTCTGATGTCGTCCGCGTCGACGCCGAAGAAATCAAGCGGCAGGGTCGATCGATGATCCTGTTGTGGATGGCCGGAGGCCAAAGCCAGTTCGAGACATTCGACCCCAAGCCGGGTACCTCAAACGGTGGTCCCACCAAGGCCATCTCGACGGCGGTTCCCGGAGTGCAACTGGCTGAGAACTGGAACCGCACCGCTGCGGTCCTCGACAGGTTCTCGCTGATCCGCTCGATGACCAACAAGGAAGGCAATCACCAGCGAGCCAGCTACCAGTTGCACACCGGCTATGTGCCCTCGGGCAGCGTCAAGCACCCCAGCCTCAGTGCCAGCATCGCCGAGCAGCTGGCCGACCCGAAGTTCGAGCTGCCTCCGGTCGTTTCGGTCGGCCGCACCACCGGTTCCGGGTTCCTCGGAGTCGACTACGAACCGTTCACTGTCCGCACTCCCGGGCAGCTGCCTCAGAACGTCGCCGTCCCCGTGTCCAACACGCGGTACCGCCGCCGGCTGGGACTGCTGGGACGGCTCGAAGGAGAATTCGCCGGCCGTGGAGGGCAGGCCGTCGTCGCCAACCACCGGAAGCTCTACAAGAAATCCTCCCGCATGGTGCTCAGCCAGAACGTCACGGCCTTCGACATCGCCGACGAATCCGAATCGCTGAAGCAGAAGTACGGGGATACGTCGTTCGGTCGAGGCTGCCTGCTGGCCAGGCGACTGGTCGAATCGGGAGTCACCTTTGTCGAAATCGTCTCACGCGGCTGGGACACTCACCTGGACATCTTCGACCGAATCGCTGCTCTTGCCGAACAGGTCGACCCGGCGGTGGCGACGCTGGTTGAGGATCTCGAGGATCGAGGATTACTCGAAAAGACGCTCGTCGTCTGGATGGGCGAATTCGGTCGGACCCCAAAGGTCAACGCGCGGGGCGGCCGCGATCACTATCCCCGTGTCTTCTCGGCGGCGGTCGCCGGAGGTGGAGTCCTGGGTGGGCAGGTGATCGGCAGCAGCACCGCCAACGGCAGCGCGGTCGCCGATCGACCCGTCAGCGTACCCGACCTGTTCTGCTCGGTCTGCCACTCGCTGAAGGTCGATCCCCGCAAGGAACACCTCAGCCCGCTCGGTCGACCCATGAAAGTGGTCGACGGAGGCGAGGTCGTCCAGGAACTGTTCGGGTAATCGGCACCGCAGAACTGAAACGCCCCACGATCCGCCTGCGGCGGACTACGAGTCGTCGTCCCTGGTGGTCAACCGCGGTCGGAAGAACTTCATCGTCTGAGTGACCACGGTCTTGCGGGTACCGAGTCGCGGTCCCAGGGATCTCAGGTAGTTCCACAACCCGGTCACCAGGTAACTGCGACGCTTCTCCAGGCCTCGCAGGGCCTCCTTGACCACCTGGGCAGTCGTCTGCCCGCGGTGCTTTTTCAACCACCCCGGCACCCCGGCGACATCAAAGAACTCGGTGTCGGTCGTCCCCGGGCACAAGGCCATCACCGTAACGCCCCGGTCACGAGCCTCGGCCCACAACGCCTCACTGAAATGCAACACGAAGGCCTTCGACGCCGAGTAGACCGGCATGAAGGCCACCGGCTGCATTGCCACGACGCTGGCGACATTGATGATCGCTCCGTGTCCCCGCTCGAGTAATCCGGGCAGCACCCGATACGTCAACTCGGTCATCGCGGCGACGTTCAGCCCGACCATCGACTTCATCACGTCGACATCGGTCCCGGCCACCTCGCCAACAAAACCAAACCCGGCGTTGTTGACCAACAGCTCCAGCGTGATGTCCCGTGAGGCCACCTCGTCGAGCAGCATGGCGACCGCGCCGGGCTCACACAGGTCCGCCGGAACAACCAGCGTCTGCACCATGTGCCGCTGCCGCAGTTCTTCGGCCAGTCGCTCGAGCCGATCGCCACGCCTTGCTGTGAGCACCAGGTGCATGCCGTTGCCGGCCAGGACGCGCACAAACTCGGCGCCGATGCCACTCGAAGCCCCGGTCACCAGGGCCCATCGTTCTGTGTAAGCCTCCAGCACCCCAGGCACCCTCCGGTCGGCCCGAGCCAAGAGCACAGTCGGACCCGCTTGGGTGCGAATCGTATCAGAATCACCCTGAAAAAAAACCCGCTGCAGCCGCCAGGGCCACCGCAGCCGTCTCGATCCGCAGCACGTGTCGACCCAAGCCAACCCTCGTCGCTCCCGCCGCCTCGGCCGCGACCAACTCGTCGACGCTCCAACCCCCCTCCGGACCCACGCACAACACCAGCGATCCGGTCACCTCTCCGGGCACCTCTCCGGACACCAGGACGCTCGACTCGCCCACGGTCGCGGCACCCCGCTCGGCGATCACCAGTGACTGGTTCTCAACAGCCAACAGTTCGTCCCAACCGGTCAAACCGTCAATTCGCATCAGCCGGTTCCGCCCGCATTGCTTGCAGGCGGAGATCACCGCCTGCTGCATCTTCTTCAGCTTGCTATCCCTGGGATGTACCACGCTGTGCCGGGTCTTCAGAGGCACCAGGCGATCGACGCCCAGCTCGGTCAGCTTTTCGACCAGCGACCGAACGCGATCACCCTTGGGGATCGCCGTCGCCATCACCAACTCCGGACCCTGCACCGCAGCGTCGTGCCCCGACTCGCGGATCGCCAACTCGATCTCCCGACGCCCGACTCCGACAATCTCCGCACCGGCCCAGGCACCACGTCCGTCAAAGAGCTCGACGGCATCACCGGGCCCGAGTCGCAGCACGCTCGAAAGATGCCTGGCTTCGGCACCGTCGAGCACCACGTTTTGCAGCCCGGACACGGTCCCGCTCGAATCCTTAACAGGAACAGGAACAGGAACAGGAACAGGAACAGGCGGCTGCGGCAGATTCTCGCAATACGCGCGGTGCGTCATCGCAATACCGCCTCCCGCAGCACTCGCGGGATCCCGATGTCCACCATGTGCACCTCACCCGTCCACTCGCCCGCACCCTCGACCAGCATGCCCCGCTTCGAGGCGACCATGGTGGCGGTCTGGTCGGCACGCACACATCGGCCCAGCACCTCGCCGGTGTCGCAGTCGAGACCGCTGGGCAGATCGATTGCCAACACCGGTACGCTCGACCCGTTGATCGCATCGATCGCCTCGTCAAACGGCGGCTGCACCTCGCCGCGGATCCCGGTACCCAGCAACGCGTCGACGATCCAGCCGGATCCTTCCAGCACCGAATCCCACCCCGCCGCCGAAACGACCTCGACCGCACCACCACCGGCAACCCAGACCCGGTGATTGGCCTCCGCGTCACCCTCGAGTGTCGACGGGTCGACGGCCGAAGCGATGCGGACGGTGTGGCCCGAGTTGTCCAGGTGACGGGCGATCACGTAGCCGTCGCCCCCGTTGTTCCCCTTGCCCACGCAGATGCAAACCGGCCCGCTGATCCCCAGCCGCTCGAGCAAGCCGGCACAGCCCCGGCCGGCGTTCTCCATCAACACCAGGCCGCTCAGCCCGTACTCACCGATCGCCCGTGCGTCGATCTCGCGAGCCTGCTGGCGTGACAACGAGGGCTGGGAGTCGGGCATACGCGCGGATTCGCAGTTTGTGATGATCGGTCATCCTGAGCGCAGCGAAGGATCTCAAGCTGTGTGGGATGAGTTCGGTTGACCCGCCGGTGGCGGGTCACTTCGCTCGGAATGACTTGCTGTGGCGGTGTCGGGGGCCTGGGAATAGGTCAGGAACCCACGCACCGCCGCCAGGAACTCCTCGGGTTCGTCGCCGGCGATGTTGTGAGCACTCTTGGCGAACACCTTGAGGTGAGCACGAGGAATCCGCTCGGCGATCTCGTGCGAGTGGTTCGGTGGGCAGATCCAGTCCTGTGCGCCTGCGAGGACCAGCGTGGGGCAGAGTATCGAGCTCAACTGCTCGGTGTAGTCGAACACCCGCAGGAAGTCTGAGAACCCGAAGTTGAGTTGTTCGAAGTTCCGGGTCCCTCGACTCCACGACTCAACCGCCTTCTCGTCATCGTGCGTGACCGAGTACATCGGCCCCATCGCCAGGTAGTACTCTTGGAGCTGTTCGAGCGATTCGAACGACCCGGCCCACAACCTCCGACAGACCTCCTGCTGCTCGGGCGTCCCGCGTTCCTCGACGATCCGCTTGGCATCGTCGAGGAACCGGTGGCTGGGTGCGGTGGCACACAGCACCAGGTTCGAGAGCCGCTGGGGATACTTGATCGCGTACCCCTGTGCGACCATGCCGCCGTAGGACGATCCCAGCAGGCAGATGGAATCGAGCCCCAGGTAGTCTCTCAACGCGTCGACATCATCGATGTTCTCATCAAGTGTGCAGGTGGCCGGGTCGGCCGCGGCGCTGCGTCCCGAGCCACGATGGTCGACATAGACCAGTTGGGCCACGTCGACCAGCTGAGCCACCGTCGACTTGAACCCGACATGGTCTCCGCCGGGTCCCCCGTGCAGCAGGAACAGCACCGGCCGCTGGACCATCCGGTCGCCGTCGGGTACCAGCCCCGCGCCGTCGACGTCGAAGTAGATCTCAGTTCCGCGGACCCTTGCCCTCATCGCGGTCTCTCCCTTTCGCAGTCCCGCCTGGCGAATCGACCTACTCGGAGCCGTCGAACCGATGAGTCGGAACGGGTCGCCCGGGCCGGAAACTCTGGGTCTGCCGAAACTCAACCGACGCACCCAGGTCCCCGACAGCAGCGGTCACCTCGTCCCGGACCAGCTCTTCGAGCCACTCGGGGTCGCAGGCCACCCGGGCATTGACGATCATCTCGACGGTCTTGACCTGGCAATTCGATGGCAGAGACAACTCGGGCTTATCTTCGCTGGAGACGAGGTTTGCGACGCCGAAGAAGCCCTCCCACAACCCGATGACCTTCAGGTGAGCGGTCTCGGCCTGCCGTTCCTCGAGGCGGACTGCCATGCGGCCGACCAGATCGAGCAGAAAGCTGTCCAGATCGAACGACTCATCGGCTGAGACCTGCAGTGTGCTGTTGAGCCACCCCAGCTCGGCTTCGCCCTCGGCATACGTGTCGTAGTCGATGTCGAGCACCCGGCGGCCAAAGTCGCCGGTCTGCCCGAGCAACTCGACCAGTTGATCAAAACCTTCACCGGTCTTCGCCGAGATCCTCAGGACGGGCACACCCGGACAGTGGCCGCTGACCAGTTCGACCAGCTCGTCCACCTGTTCCTCTTCGAGCTCATCGACCCGATTGACCAGGATCGCGTCGGCCTCCTCGAGCTGCTTTTTCAGGATGTAACCCGCCTTGGGCGAGAAGCCTCGCGACTCGCCTCGCAACACGCGACGGCCGTGGCTGGGCTTGAGGATGACCGTGTAGGGAGCGATCTCGAAGCGGGTTTCGAAGAGCCGCTTGATGGGCTGGATCACGGTGGCGACCAGGTCGGTGCAGCTGCCGACCGGTTCGGCCAGGATCACGTCGGGCCGCTCGTCCTCACCCAGCTGCTCCATCGTGCTCATCAACTCGTCAAAGTTGCAGCAGAAACACGCCCCGGCCACCTCGCCCACTTCGAACCCCTGCGAGCGGAAGGTGTTGGTATCGACCAGGTCGGTCGCCTGGTCGTTGGTCACCACGCCGACATTTTGTCCGTTGTCGGTGAAGTGCCGTGCCAGTCGCCCCAGCGTCGTGGTCTTGCCGGCTCCCAGGAAGCCGCCGACCATGATGTAGCGAATGGTGTGCATCGAGAAGTCCCGGCGGGCGCCGCTTGTCTTGGGATGTCCAAACTGCGACAACCAAGAGGCGCGGTCCGAACCAGCCATCGTAGAGGGTTTCTGCGACGGTCACCAACCCTGCCCCTCCGCGACCCCTTCACATGCCCTCAGACGACCTCCCCGCCGTCCTGGGTGGTCAACCTCTGCGACCACAGGGCCCGCCACGCTGGCCACCCGATGATCCGGCGATCACCCAGGTCCTGCACCAGGCGGCCGACGACGGCAGCTGGGGCCGCTACCACGGAGAGCACTCCCAGGCACTCGCCGAACAACTCGCACAACTGCACGGCTTCGAACACGTGCTGCTGTGCTCCAGCGGAACCGCCGCGGTGGAGCTGGCACTGCGAGGCCTGAAGATCGGGGCCGGGGACGAGGTGATCCTGGCCGCGTACGACTTCCGCGGAAATATGCAGGACGTGCTGTGTGTCGGAGCCACCCCGGTGCTGGTGGATGTTCGGCCCGAGAACTGGAACCTCGACGTCGAATTGGTCGAAGAAGCCCTGACCGATTCGACCCGGGCCCTGCTGGTCTCGCACCTCCACGGTGGCCACGTCGATATGGCGGCCCTGAGAGACCTGGCCGATCGGCGAGAGGTGGCGATCATCGAAGACGCCTGCCAGGTACCCGGTGCCCGGGTGGCCGGTCGGATCGCGGGTGCCTGGGGCGATGTGGCGGTGTTGTCGTTTGGAGGCAGCAAGCTGCTCTCGGCCGGGCGCGGTGGAGCCCTGTTGACCGGCGATGAGAGCATCGTGCAGAGGGTGAAGACCTACACGCAACGGGGAAACGATGCCTATCCGCTCTCGGAACTCCAGGCCGCACTGCTGTTGCCTCAACTCGAATCCCTGTCCGAGCGAAACCAGCAACGCGCCGCCGCTGCCCTCAAGATCATCGACTCGCTCGCCGATCACACCTCACTGGTCCCCTTCGAACTGCCCGCTCAGCCCGATTCACAGCCCGGCCTCTACAAGCTCGGCCTGAAGTTCCAACCCGCCGCCAGCCGGGGACTCTCGCGCGACGCGTTTGCCAAGGCGGTGCGGGCCGAAGGAGTCGCGATCGACCCGGGATTCCGCTCGCTGCACAAGTCCCACGGCCAACGCCGGTTTAGGGCCGTCGGCGACCTGGCCGAAGCCGACCGGGCCGATGACAACGTGCTCGTGATGCACCACCCGGTGCTGCTGGAACCCGACGAAGCACTCGCACAGGTCAAAGCGGCCATCCAACGGGTCACCAACCACGCCGAGGAGATCGGTCGTGAGCTGGGATTCACATGTTGAACACGGTGGGCTGAGGTCCGAAGCCGACCACTCGATTCCCGGACCAGTTGCCCACCGAACACCTCGAGCCTATTGTGACCCACTCTCCCGGACCCATTCCTCGCAAACAGCGAACCAGAGCATGACGGACTTTGCACAGTCGTTTTCCGCGGGTCTCACCTACAACGACTTTGTCGATCAATACGCGTCCGACAAGGACCGTCAGCGCTGGAATGTCGTTTACGAGGGGATTTCACTCGATGAACGACAGACGGGCTTGCTGGGGTCGTTTGTCCGAGACATGAAGGTGGTGGTACTTGCCGGGGCCTGGTGCGGCGACTGCGTGAACCAATGCCCGATCTTCGAGCGGTTCCGCGAGGCCAACGCCAGGATCCAGGTGAGATTCCTCGACCGCGATGACCACCCCGATCTCACCGCCGCACTGACCATCAATGGAGGTCAGCGGGTCCCGGTCGTCGTGTTCCTGAGTGAAGACGACCATCTCTGCGGGATCTTCGGAGATCGCACTCTGGCCAAGTACCGCACGATGGCCACGGACATCGATCCTGACCTGGCATCCCTGGCGGACCAGCGACCTCTGATTGAGCAGGCAACCGATGAGTGGCTCAACGAATTCGAACGCATGCAACTCATGATGCGCACCTCCGGCCGCCTGCGTCAGCTCCATGGTGATTGAACGGCCACGTCGACCAGGCCGTGATGGGCGTCCTGTCCGATCCACCACACCCGATTGACGAGACCCTCAGCCGTGGACCCTCTCGAAATCCTCAAGACCCTCGTCTCGATCCCCAGCGTCAACCCGATGGGCCGCGATCTCTCGGGACCCGAGTACTTCGAGACGCGGGTCAGCGACTGGCTGTGCGAGTTCTTCGCCGACCGCAAAATTGCTTTCGAGCGGATCGAGGTTGTCGAGGGTCGCAGTAACGTGATCGCTCGAGTCGACGCCGGCAGCGATCGCCCCACGATCATCCTCGACGCCCACCAGGACACCGTCCCAATCGACGGGATGACCATCGACCCCTTCGACCCCGTGGTCCGGGACGGAAAGATCTACGGACGCGGTGCCTGCGACGTGAAGGGCGGCATGGCGGCGATGCTGTTTACCGTGGCTCGGTTGGCCGAGGAACGCCCACCGGGTGCAGCCAATGTGATCATCAGTTGTACGTGTGACGAGGAGTCCAACGTCCAGGGCATTACCGACCTGGTCCGGCTGTGGACCGACGAGGACCGGCACAGCCCGCTGATCCCCACCCGCCCCGACCTCGCACTGGTCGCCGAACCCACACTGCTGGACATCGTTGTCGCTCACCGCGGAGCGACCCGCTGGAAGATCCGCACCAGCGGACGTGCCTGCCACAGTTCACAGCCCGAACAGGGCGTCAACGCGATCTACCGCATGGCCCGGGTCGTATCGGCCCTCGAAGACTACGCCGCCGGACTGGCCGACCGCGTGACTCCGCATCCGCTGTGCGGCAACGCCACGCTGTCGGTCGGACTGGTCAACGGCGGAGTCAGTGTCAACACGGTGCCCGATGAGTGCCTGATCGAGGTCGACCGCCGAGTGATCCCGGGCGAAGACGGGGCGGGGGTCATGCAGGACGTAAGAGAGCATCTCGAACAGAACGTCGATGTGCCGTTTGAATTCCTGCCGCCATGGCTGGTCGGCATCCCGCTGCCGGATGAGGGGAACCAGGAGTGGGCCGAACAACTGCAGGCTCATATCGCCGAAATCGCAGGCCCGCACGAACTGGTCGGAGTCCCCTACGGGACCCATGCCTCGAGGTTCGCCGCCTCGGGTGTCCCCGGAATCGTCTGCGGGCCCGGTTCGATCGACCAGGCCCACACCAAGGACGAATGGCTCGATGTCGCGGAGCTGCAGCAGGCCGCAGAGATCTACTACCGGTTCTGCGCCAACGCGGTTTGATGTCGCCCGGAGCGTGTGCCAGACTGGCTGAGCGACTGATGGCCCGGACCACCTCGAGGAGAACTCCGTGCGCGTTGTGACCTTCGGCGAAGTGATGATCCGGCTGGCTCCCGAGGAATTCCTGCGACTGCGGCAGGTGCTCCCCGGTCGGCTCGAAGCCACCTTCGGTGGCGGGGAGCTCAACGTCGCCGTCTCGATCGCACACCAGGGCGGCCAATCCGCATTCCTCAGCAGCCTGCCCGACAACCCGCTCACCGATTGCCTCGAACAGGAAATGCGCAAGTTCGGCGTCGACACCAGCCTGTTGCGACGGATCGATCGAGGTCGATTCGGAATCTACTTTGTCGAAACCGGCTCCAACCAGCGGGGCGGTACGGTGACCTACGACCGAGATGGCACTTCGATCTCAATCGAAGATGCTGCCGCGTACGACTTCGAGGCCGCATGGGCCGGGGCCGGATGGCTGCACATCACCGGGATCACTCCGGCCATCAGCCAGGCCGCTGCCGAAGCCGCCCTCGCCGCGGTCCAGGCCGCATCTCAGGCCGGACTGACGGTCTCCTGTGACCTCAACTTCCGCTCGAAACTCTGGAACTGGCAACCCGGCACGGGCACAGTCGAACTGGCACGGGAGACGATCAGAGGATTGATGCCGTTCATCAACGTGGTGATCGCCAACGAGGAGGACTGCGACCTGTGCCTGGGGATCCGGGCCGAGGCAACCGATGTCGAGTCCGGACAACTCAACATCGACGCCTACCAATCGGTCGCTCGACAGATCGTCTCGGAGTTCTCCAATGTGTCAACCGTCGCGATCACGCTGCGGGAGAGCTTCTCGGCCAGCCACAACAACTGGGGAGCGATGCTGCTGGATGCCTCGACAGATACCCCCTACTTCGCCCCGCTCGATTCCCGGGGCGAGTACCAACCCTACGAAATCCGCAATATCGTCGACCGCGTCGGAGCAGGAGACTCGTTTGCCGCCGGACTGATCTTCGCCATGACCACCCCCGAGCTGTCCGAACCTGAGACCGCATTGCAGTACGCCACCGCCGCCAGCTGCCTGAAACACTCGATCAAGGGCGACTTCAGCTACGCCGAACGGTCCGAGATCGAATCGCTGATGGCCGGTGCCACCTCCGGCAGAGTCTCCCGCTGAATCACGCTCCCCGGCCAACCGCTTCTCCGCTCCCCTTTCTCATTCCTCAATCCCACTCATGCCGCGACGCAGGCGACGGATCGAAAAATGGCTGGCCGATTCCGGGGCTCCGGTCTTCGTGCTCGATTCGGACCGCGTCGTGGCCTGGTTCAATTCCGGCTGCGAGGAGTTGACCGGTTGGCCGGCCGAAGAGGTCATCGGCTGGCGATGTGATTACAGCAGCGAGTTCGAATCGGGCACTGTCGACGCCCTGGTCGCCAGCCTCTGCCCGCCTCCCGACCTCGACCGCCACTTCGACGCCCCGATCCCGATCCAGATCTCGTGCCGCGACGGCCGCAGCCTGCCGCAGGTCCTGCACGTCTTTCCGCTGGTGGACGTCGAGGGTCACGCCGACGGGTTCCTGTGCATGCTGCGTCCGGTACCCACGGGCGAGACAGCGACTTCGACCGAAACGCCCACGCATCGACTCCACGCCGAACTGGCTGCCCTGCGCCATTCGCTCCGCGAACGCTACGGACTCGATTCGCTGCTGGGCAGCGGGCCGGAGATGACCCGGCTGCTCGAGCAGGCACGCCTCTCGAGTGATTCCCGAGCGAGCGTCTGCCTGATCGGCGAGGCGGGCAGTGGCAGGGAACACACGGCCCGGGCGATTCACTACGCCGGTCCCCTCGGAGACCACTCGTTCGTGCCACTCGACTCGCACCGGCTGCCGCCGGATGAGCAGTCTCAGGTCATCGAGAGGATGCTGGGGTCGGCACGAACCGAATCCGCCGAGGTACTTCGACCCGGAGCCCTGTTTCTCGCCGAAGTCGATCGCCTGCCACGCGACATCCAGCAGCTGCTGCTGGAACGGATCGACGGGCTCAGCAGCGATGACCCGGCACCGAGGCTGATGGTCTCCTCGAGCAGGCCCTTGCAGGAAGCCGTTGCGCGGGAGGAGCTGCTGCCTGAGCTCCACTATCGCATCTCGACCATCACCATCAGCGTGCCACCGTTGCGAGAACGCGACGACGACTTCCAGAAACTGGCCCAGCACTTCCTCGAACGCCACAACCAGACGGCCGCCGTCCAGGTCGGAGGCCTCTCGACAGACTCGTGGACCGCCCTGGGCCAGTACGGCTGGCCCGGCAACCTCGATGAACTCAACACCGTGGTCCGCGAAGCGGCCCATGCCGCAGCCGAGCGCGGTTCGGCCCTGATCGAAGCCGGCGACCTGCCGTTTGCCTTCCGCACCGGGATCGATGCTCAACGCGCCGGAGGACCACTCGAAGATCCGATCGAGCCGCTCGAAGAGGTGCTGCAGCGGGTCGAACGCGATCAGCTGGCCAGGGCGATGCGGCGGGCTCGAGGCAACAAGGCCGAAGCCGCCCGACTGCTCGGGCTCACGCGACCCCGACTCTACCGCCGACTCGAACAACTCGGGATGCTGGGGGACGATGCCCAGAGAGATGACGGCTAGTGCTCTGTCAGGCCATTAGTTTTGGGTAGAGGCGTTTCAGTTTGATGCGGGCGACCCGCGCCTCCTGCATCAGTTTCACGACATACTTCTTGGCCATGTGATCCTCCATGATCGACACAAACACGTGTCGTTTTACGAGCCACCTTGTACACCAAAACCCAGACCTGACCGAACACCAAGCCAGGTCGGCCACGCCTGCGGCGGGGGCTAGGGTGTGAGGGGAAGGGGAGGTGTGTTGGGGAGGTCGGTCGCGTAGGGATCCCGGGGTTTCCACCCCGGGCTAGGTCAGGACGACCACGCCTTCGGCGGGGCCGACCTGACCGAACACTAGCGACGTACAATCGGTGCCTTGACCCGGTCAATCCGCACGTCGACCACTGCCGGCTGCCCCGATTCGATCGCCCGACGCAACGCTCCGGACAGGTCCTCGATCCGCTCCACCCGCTCACCCCAGCCACCCATCGACCGGCACAACTCGTCGTAATGTGTGTCGGCCAACTCGCAAGCGACCAGCCGATCCGCACCGTATTCGTCCAGCTGGATCTGGTACTCGGCGTTCCAGCACGCGTCGTTGCCGATGACGATGACCAGCGGCAGCTCGTAACGGATGGCGGTTTCGAGTTCCATGGCGTGGAAGCCGAACGTCCCGTCTCCAACCGTCGCGATCACCGTCGCCTCGGGACACGCCAACCGGGCCGCCAGCGCGAACGGCACACCGCTCCCGATCGAACCGCTCGGACCGTTGATCACTCGATGAGTCGACTCGACCACCGCCTGTGTCCACTGCCCGAACTCGCCTCCATCAGAAATGAACACCGACTCGGAACATTCCCCCAGCACCTCGTTGACCGCCAGCCCCACGCTCACCGGGTGCATCGCCGACCCCGGCTCGACGCTGAACTGTGACCACTCGGCCGGCCGGTACCTCGTCGCCTCTGCCACCTCGCCACGCCACTCCAGCAGATCGCTCCGAGGCTCGTCACAGAGCATTGCCAGCCGTTCGATGGCCGGCACCGAGTCGGCCAGGTCGGCGGCGACCAGTCGGCCCGAGGCTTCCATCCGGCGGCTGAACTGTTCGAGCACCGAAGCGTCGGGGTCGATCAGCACCACACGGCAGTCTTCGGATACGAATGGTGCCTCGAGGAACTTCAACCCGACGTCGGGCTTGCGTCCGATCAGCACCAGCAGGTCGGCACGTGCCAGCGGCTGAGCAAACGCCCCCAGCGCCGGGTCGTTGATTCCTCGAGGGCTCCCCATCGCGACCGCCGGCACCCCGGTCGCCTCTTCGAATTGCCGCAGGGCCTGGGGTCCGGGGCCGCGAACGAGCGCCGGGCCGGCCAGCAGCAGTGGCAAAGTGGCCCCGCTGATCAGCTCGAGCACGTTGGCGGCGGTGTCTCGATCGAGCAGGCTGACAATCGGAAAGAAGTCGTCGGCCACCGGCGGCCCGGCCACCTGGTGCTCACCCGTCTCGCTGAGCACATCACCGGGCAGCGTGATGTGCACCGGGCCGGGCCGTCCGCTGCGTGCCAGCCGGATGGCTCGTGAGAGATCATGTCCCAGGCCGGCGGCGTCGGTGGCCCGCCAGGCTGCCTTCGCCACGCCTCCGGCCATCTCGGCCTGCGGCATTTCCTGGAAGGCACCCTGCCCGTCCCGGGCCACCGGCGAACAGCCGCTGAGTACGACGACGGGCGATTCGGCCATCGCCGCTACGTAGGTCGGCGTCAGCGTGTTGGTGAATCCCGGACCGGCCGTGACCAGGGCGATTCCCGGCTCGCCTGTCAGCCGCCCGAAGGCGTCGGCCATGTGGACCGCCGCCGCCTCGTGACGCACGTGGATCAACTCGACCTGGCTGTCGATCGTGGCATCGAAGACCGACATCACCTGGTTGCCCGAGAGAGTGAAGAGCCGGCGGACGCCGGCGGTCTCGAGCGATCTCACGAGGTGATCGGCGCCGCGCGGCGGTGAGCTGCTCGGGCTGAGAGACATCGTGGGGGCGATCATAGCGTGCAGCCAGATCGGGCAACACCTACAATGCTCCTGCTCAAACCGGCCCAAAGGGCCCCGTCACCTTGGACCTGCACCCATGACCTATTCCCCCCGGCGACTGTCTCGCCGTGAACTGCTGGCACGCTCTGCCGCCTGTGCCCTGGCTCCAGGACTCTTCGCCGCGTCAGCAACAGCCCTCAACAGGCGACGACGGCCTCGGGTCGCCGCGATCTTCACCGAGTTCCGCTTCCGCTCGCACGCCTACAACATCCTCGAAAACTTCTTCCGTCCCTACCTCTTTGGCGGCCGCCTGGTCGACCCGGGGGTCGACATCGTTTCGTTCTTCGCTGACCAGTTCCCCAATGGCGACATGGCCCGCGACGTAGCCAGGCGATTCGATGTGCCGCTGTTCGATTCGATCGAGGCGGCGCTGTGCGTCGGTGGCGATTCGCTGGCCGTCGATGCCGTGCTCTCGATCGGTGAACACGGCGACTATCCGGTCAACGAGCTCGGACAGAAGATGTACCCTCGCAAGAGGTTCTTCGACGCGGCGGTGTCTGTAATGAAACAGGCCAACCGCTTCGTCCCTCTGTTCAACGACAAACACTACTCGTATCGCTGGGACTGGGCCCGCGAGATGGTCGACGTGGCCCGAGCCAACCGGATGCCGCTGATGGGAGGCAGCTCGGTGCCGCTGGCCCAGCGACGGCCTCGCCTGGGTCTGCCGCGAGGGACGAGAATCACCGAGGCGATCTCGATCCACGGCGGACCGCTGGAATCGTACGGCTTCCATGGACTCGAAGTGCTGCAGTCGATGGTCGAAGCACGGGGTGAGGCCGGTGAGACGGGAATCGCTCGGGTGCAGGTGCTCGAGGGCGACGCGCTGTTCGACGCGGCCGCACAGGGACGCTGGTCGATGGACCTCGCCGAAGCAGCCATGCTGGCCGAACTGGATCGACGCCCCCGATCAATGAAACGACTGCTCGCCGGCCACGAAAACGCCACGCCGCACGCGATCCTCGTCGAGTACCGCGACGGGCTGAAGGCGGCGGTGCTCAAGGTCGGCAGCGACTCCAATCGCTGGAACTTTGCCTGCCGGGTCGAAGGCGAACGCCGGCCGCGAGCGACCGCACTGTTCAATGGGCCCTGGGGCAACCGCTGCCTGTTCAAGGGACTCTCGCACGCCATCCAGGCCATGTTCATCCACGGACGTGAACCGTACCCGGCCGAACGGACACTACTGGTCACCGGAGCACTCGACTCGGCCGTCCGCAGCTATCATGCCGGAGGCAAATTGGTGGAAACCCCCCACCTCGATGTCGCCTACACGCCGAAGGACTTCTCGGACTTTCGAGAAAACGGACGCAGCTGGAAGATCATCACCAAGCACACGCCTCAGCCTCGAACGTTCGAACCCGGAGACCTCAAGTTTCTGGGGCAATAACAACTCACCGGAATCCCGACATGATTAACCTCGTCAACCTTGTCAACCTCGTCAACCTCGTCAACCTCGTCAACCTCGTCAACCTCGTCAACCTCGTCAACCTCGTCAACATCGTCAACATCGTCACCCGTACCACCCTGTTCGCACTCATCCTGCTCGCAGCCTCGCCGGCCTTCGCACAGGACAACTACAAGCTCGGCCCCGATTCGATGCTCCAGCAGGGCGTACCCCTGGGAGTCGTGACCCAGCACAAGTGGACCAGCAAGAAGGTCTTCCCGGGCACGGTCCGTGACTACTGGATCTACGTGCCCCGGCAGTACGACGGCAAGAGTCCCGCGGCGGTGATGGTCTTCCAAGACGGCGGTACCTACGTGAACACCAAGCGATCGTTCCGCATCCCGACCGTCTTCGACAACCTGATCCACAAGGGCGAGATGCCGGTGACGATCGGCATCTTTCTCAATCCTGGCTCGATCCCTGCAACCAGGCCCGGCGGCAAGCCGCGGCGGAACCGCAGCTTCGAATACGACACGCTCAGCGGACAGTACGCCCGGTTCCTGCTCGAAGAGATCCTGCCCGAGGTCGGCAAGCGGTACAAGCTGTCCGATGACCCGGCGTTGCGAGCCATCTGCGGCATCAGTTCCGGAGGCATCTGTGCCTGGACGGTCGCCTGGGAGCGCCCCGACCAGTTCAGCAAGGTGCTGAGCCACGTCGGCAGCTTCACCAACATCCGCGGCGGCCACGTCTACCCGGCGGTGATCCGCAAGACCGAGCCCAAGCCGATCCGGATCTTCCTGCAGGACGGCACCAACGATCTCGACAACCTGCACGGCAGTTGGCCGCTGTCGAATCGCCAGATGGCCGCCGCCCTGAAGTTCTCGAAGTACGACCACAAGTTCGTGATGGGCACCGGAGGCCACAACGGCCGACACGGCGGCGCCATCATGCCCGAGTCGCTGAAGTGGCTCTGGCGCGGCTGGAACGAGAAGACGACTGCCGGTGAAAAGAAGAGCAGGTAAACCCACCCGGCCCACCTGGCCCGCCTCTCGAACTGCCTCCAGACATTCCGCAGGATGCTCCGATGACCCGATTCCCCACCCGCGTCCGCCGCGTCCGCCTCGCCCGTCTCGCATGGACCGTGCTGCTGTGTTGCGGTTCGATCGCTTCGGCCCAGGACATGCCTCTGACGCAGGTGCTGTTGCCCGGCGAGAGCTGGCAGCTGGTCGGCAGCGGGTACCGGTTCACCGAGGGTCCGGCGGTCGACTCGGCCGGCAACGTGTTCTTCACAGACATCCCCAACGACCGCATCCACCGCATCGACGCCGTCACAGGCACGGTGACGGTTTTTGCTGAGAAGACGGCTCGGACCAACGGACTGATGTTCGGCAGTGACGGACTGCTGTACGGCTGCCGCAACGGCGACAAGCAGGTGGTGGCCTACGCCGCCGATGGCAGCCACACTGTCATCGCCAGCGACATCTCCTGCAACGACCTGGTCGTCGGCAGTGATCTTCGGCTGTTTGTCACCGACCCCGGCGGAGGCAAGGTCTGGACCATCGATGCCAAGCGGCACAAGCGGGTGGTGGCCGAGGGGATCAGTCCCAACGGAGTGATACTCTGGCCAGGCGAAGGCACGCTGGTGGTGACCGAACGCAACCACCCGCACCTCTGGACCTATCGGGTCGAACCCGACGGCAGCCTCTCGCATCGTGAACGGTACTACCTGCCACTGAGACTGCTGCCGGGGCGAGACCGACCCGGTTCGGACGGGATGACCGTCGACACCAACGGCCGACTCTATGTCACCAGCCATGCCGGAGTGCAGATGTTCGACCCGACCGGTCGGATGGGTGGTGTCATCGCCAAGCCGCACGGCGGCTCACTGGCCAACGTGGTCTTTGGCGGTCCGAAGCGGAACGTGATGTACGTCACCGCCGGCGACCGGGTCTACCGGCGGAAGACTAGGGTCCAGGGCGTCGCGTACTTTCTCAAGCCCCAGGCCCGCAGACGCTGATCCCGGGACCCCGTTCTCATGCCACTGCGAGTGACCAACGTCCGGCTCCCGGTAACTCTTGACGAAGAGCACATCGGCCCCGAGTTGGCTCGAAGGCTGGCCGTGGACCTCGACGACCTGGCCGGTTGGAGGATTCTCAAGAAGAGCCTCGACGGACGCTCGCGAAACAATCTCAAGTTCGTCTATTCGGTCGCCGTCGAGGTTGTAGACGAGGAGAACCGGCTCGAAGAGCTTGCTCGCCGCGAGGGTGTCGATCGGTACCTGACGACCACATTCGACGATCCGGTACCCGGCTCAGTGCCGCTTGAAGAGCGTCCGGTGGTGATCGGATCGGGACCGGCGGGGATGCTGGCGGCCTATTTCCTGGCGACCCGAGGCTACCGGCCGCTGATCCTCGAACGTGGCCCGGCGGTCAAGGACCGCGTGAGCAGCATTCGGAAGTTCGACTCCGGAGGCGAACACGATCCGGACGACAACTACCTGTTTGGCGAGGGAGGAGCCGGGACGTTCAGCGACGGCAAGCTGACCTGTCGACTCTCGGGACCCGACATCGACTGGGTGCTGCAACGCTTCGCCGAGTTCTCTCGACAACCCTCCGTCGCCTGGGAGCAACGTCCTCACCTGGGCAGCAACCGGCTGCCGTTCGTGGTGAGAAACTTTCGCCAGGAGATCGAGGCGGCTGGGGGCGAGTACCGGTTCGGGTGCCGGTTCGAGGGCCTGGAGATCGAGAACGGGCAGCTGGTGGCATTGGCGACCAGCGGAGGCCGGATCGCCACGTCCTCGGCGATCCTGGCAATCGGGCACAGTGCTCGAGACACCTACGAGATGCTGTTGGAGGCGGGGATCCCCATGGAACCTCGTGCCTTCCAGCTGGGTCTGAGGATCGAGCAGCCCCAGTCACAGATCGATGCCGAGGCGTACGGGAGACCCGAGTATCGGGACCTGCTGGGGGCGGCCAATTACAACCTGGTGGCCAAGGGCGATCGCGATGTCTACACGTTCTGCATGTGTGCCGGCGGACACATCATTCCCAGCGTGTCCGAACCGGAGATGTTCTGTACCAACGGCATGAGCAACTCGCGGCACGACACGGAGTTTGCCAGCAGCGGGGTGATGGTGACGGTGGAGCCGCGGGAGTTTGGTTCGAGCGATCCGTTGGCCGGCGTCCGCCTGCAGCAGCAGTTTGAAGCGGTCGCGTACCGGCTGGGCCGCAGCGAATACCTGGCCCCGGCCCATCGTGCCGCCGACTTCATGGCCGGCCGCTCACCCGATCCGGCCGGTCGAATCGAGACGTCTTATGTACGAGGCAACGTGCCCGCGTCGCTCGAAATGGTGCTGCCCTCGACGGTGATCTCGACCATCAAGTGGGCTCTGCCACTACTGAACCGCAAATACCACAAGGCGTTTCTGCCCGAGGCGGTGCTGGTGGGTCCTGAGATGCGAGGCAGCGCGCCGGTGCGGATCAGCCGCGACCGAGAGTCGTTCCAGTCGCCGGGCTGCCGGGGTCTCTACCCGGTGGGCGAGGGAGCCGGATTCGCCGGCGGGATCATCAGTGCCGCGGTCGACGGCGTACGTGCGGCCAAGGCGATCCTTGGTGAGTTTGCTCCGGTTGGGGATGCTTGAACTCTGGGTATGGGGGGGTCAGACGCCGCCTGTGGTTCGCCGAAGGCGGACCACAAGCGGGGCCTGAACCCTTCGGCCAGACAGCGCGGTTGGAGAAAAAGGGGTCAGGCCCCCGCGTGCGGGCCGTTGGAGATGGAGCACGGACCATCCGTGGCGGGCGTCTGACCCCGGCGGTCGGCTACTCACCCAGGGTGCTCTTGCGGCGGAGTATATGGTGATAATGCTGAGCGAATCGGTGGGCCTCATCGCGGACGTATTGCAGCAGCCTGAGCCCGAAGCCGTGGCGTGAGAGTCGGCGGGGCTCGGACTCGCCCGGCACATACACCTCCTCCTCACGCTTCGCCAACGACACGGTCAGCGGCGGATCGACCCCGATCACCTCCATTGCCTCCAACGCCGCGTTCAGCTGCCCCTTGCCGCCGTCGATCAGCAGGATGTCGGGAAACGCCTCGCCCTCCTGGACCAACCGACCCATCCGCCTCGAAACCACCTCGCGGATCGCAGCGTAGTCGTCGACGCCCTCGACGGTGCGGATGCGGTATCGCTTGTAGCCGTGCTTGAAGGGCAGCCCGTCGATGAACTGCACCAGGCTGGCCACCGTTTCGCCCCCCTGCAGGTGAGCGATGTCGACGCCCTCGATCCGCCGAGGCACCTCGTCGAGTCCGAAGATCTGTTTCAGACCCGAGAGACCTTTCTTGGGGTCGACATAAAAGACTTCCGGCTGAGCGTGCTCTTCGAGATCACCTCGCAAGTTCAGGTTCTCCAGGGCCTGGATCTCGTCCCGGACCCTCGCCGCCTTCTCGTAGAGCTTCTCGGCGGAAGCCTGCTGCATCTCCCGATCGAGCTCCCGCATCAGCTTCACGCGGCCCCCGTCCAGGAACGTCTGCAGCCGGCGGATGTCCCGGCGGTAGTCCTCCTTGCTGATCCTCAGGTTGCACGGTGCCGTGCACTGGTCGATGCTCGCCAGCAGGCAGGGCCGAAACCACCTCCAGCGTTCGTCACCGTCGTCGATATCCAGCGAACAGGTGCGGAACCGGAAGACCCTCTGCAGCACCGCGATCGCGCCTCGAAGTGCCTTGGCGTTGGTGAAGGGACCGTAGAGTCGCGTGCCGCGGTCGTGCGGCTTTCGAGTGAACTCGACCCGCGGAAAGTCCTCGCGGACGAACAGCTCGAGATACGGAAACGTCTTGTCGTCCTTCAGTTCCTGGTTGAACTTCGGCTGCACGTCCTTGATCAGCCGAGCCTCCAGCAGCAACGCATCGACCTCGCTTTCGGTCTCGATCACCTCCACATCCCGGATCTCGGGCACCAGCCCCGCGGTCCTCACTTCCTGGGCCGCCGCGGTCGTGAAGTAGCTGCCCACCCGGCTCCGCAGGTTCACCGCCTTGCCGATGTAGATCACCCGGCCGCCGTCGTCCTTCATCAGGTAGACGCCACAGCCACTCGGCAGGCCCCGTACCGTTTCTCGCAACGTTTCTGTGGTCGCCTTGTCGGAGGTCATTGGGGCCTGTTCGCCTCGAGCATCCGACGGACCACCTCCTTACGGCTGCCGGTCTCCTCGAAGGTCGCCAACTGCTGCCGACTGCCGGTGGAACCCGGCAGATGAGTGACACTCTCGAGCTCCGCCACGCACCCCAGCTCCTTCGCCGTCGGTTGCAGCATCTCGATCAGCCGGTCGGCCGATTGCTGGACCGAGTACTGCTGGTAGTCGTCGCTGTTGACCAGCTCGGCGTCGGGGCCAAACCGGGTCGCCCGCCACTTGTTCTGCTGCACCATCATCGGATGGTATTCCGACTGAAACGTCCCCCGGTCAATCTCCTCGGACATCGCCTGCACCATGCACTGCATCAGCGCCGTCAGGGCCAGCACCTGCTCGAGGTTGGGCGGCATGTCGCAGACGCGGATTTCGACCGTGCCGAAGAGATGGTGAGGCCGGATGTCCCACCAGATCTCGCGGATCGTGTTGATGAAGCCGGTGTCGACCAGGTGAGACACCAGCCAGATGTACTCGCTCCAGTTCCTCATCCGGTGAGGCAACCCGGCCGTCGGCAGACCCTCCATGATCTTCGACCGGTTCGAATGCAGCCCGGTGTTGCGACCCTCCCAGAAGGGCGAGTTGCTCGAGAGAGCCAGGAACAGCGGCAGGTGTCTGAGCATCCGGTCACAGATCATCACCGCCTTGTCACCGCTGTCGACTCCGACATGCACGTGCAGGCCGAACGTGACCAGCCGCCGAGCCACGTCCTGCATCAGCTCGACCAGCTCGAAGTAACGGTCGTTGACGGTGATCTCCTGCGATCGCCAACTCGAAAACGGATGCGTCGCCGCCCAGAACAAGTCCAGGCCCAAGTCACCGGTCACCCGCTCGACCGCAGCAATCGTCGACCTCAGGTCCTCGCCCACCTCCGCCACTGTGTTGCAGACACCGGTGTTGATTTCGAGGTAACACTGCATCAACTCGGGCTTGACCCTATCACCCAGCTCCGCAGGCAACCCGGCGATGACCTTCTCGATCGCACTGGCCAGGGACAGCGACTCCCGATCAACCAGTTGCAATTCGATCTCGACACCGATCGTCGGCGTCTCGTTTCGAGTGAACTCCAACTTCGGCATGACCGACTAGCCTCCTGACCCTGCCCCCGCACCTGCCCCCGCACCTGCCCCGTCATCATCCCCGGCGGGGCGAAAGACGGCGAGACCGTTTTGTTGCGAGAGTCCCCACAGCACGGCGGCGCGGATCATCACCCGTGCACCGGGCACCAGTGCCGCTTCGTCGATGTCGAACCCGGGTGTGTGCAGCAGGTGCCGTTGGGGTGTGCCGCTGCCGAGTCGAAACATGCTGCCGGGGACCTTCAGCTGGTACTCCGAAAAGTCCTCGCCCCCCATGCTCGGCTGCTCGATCCGCCACACCGATTCCTCACCCGCTACCGCCCATGCGGCCTCCTCGATGGCCGAGGTCACTGTGCTGTCGTTGCGGACCGATTCCAGCGATGCCCGGAACGACACGTCGATCTCGGTCTCGGTCGCCATCGCCACCCCGGCCGTGATCTGGCGAATCTTCTCCTGCAGCAGCGTATCGGTGCCCACCGTCACGGTTCTCAGCGAACCGAGAATCTCGACCTCGTCGGGAATCACGTTGGGCACGGTGCCTCCGCTGAGCCGTCCGATCGAAAACACCGAGGGCTGTCTCGAGTCGACTGCTCGAGGGAGCTGTGTGTAGAGGGTCGAGGCGAGTGAGATGGCGGCGGCGAGCGGATCGCGGGACTGGTGAGGTCGCGCGGCGTGGCCGCCTTCGCCCCGGACCGTGATCGCCACCTCGTGGCAGACCGCCGTCAGCGGACCGTAGCGGACCCCGATCTCACCCGCGGAAGTCTCGGGATCCACGTGCAGGCCCAGGATCGCGTCGACTCCTTCGAGCACACCCTGCTCGATCAACCACTTGGCTCCCTGGCAAATCTCCTCGGCCGGCTGAAACAGGTACCTCAGGTGCAGCCCGCACCCCGGCTCCAGGCCACTCTCGCCACCCCGCTCGGCCACAGCCAACGCGACGCCCATCACGATCGAGGAGTGCACATCGTGGCCGCAGGCATGCATCACGCCGTCGCGACACGAACGGTACTCGACCGACTTGGAGTCCTGGATCTTCAACGCGTCGATGTCGGCCCGCAGGGCGACTCGAGGTGACTCGGGACCTGGGTCCCCGATCACCGCATCGGCGACCAGCCCCAGTCCATCCCGTAGCACCACCGCATCGACTCCCACTTCGCCCAACCGCTCGGCCAGGTACCCGGTCGTCTCACGCTCCTGGCCACTCGGCTCGGGATGCATGTGCAGGTGCCGCCGGATCCCGACCAGCACCTGTTGATGGGTCCCCAGCCAGTCATCGATCGGAGCACAGACCTCCTCGAGGGACGCCCGGGCCAGGTCGGTGACCTCGGTCTGCTGTTTACGATCGGGCGAGTGGTTCATTGTGAGATGTCCTCGGGGGAGGCCATCCTACCAAGTCCAGTCGGTGACGCCCTTCAGGTTCACGATCCGATCCTCGGGCCACTCTCCGGCATGCAGCTTGATGATCGTGTCGGCCACCATCGTAAAAGTGCCCTCGTGCGACTCGTTGTCGAGCCCCGCGACGTGTCCACTGAGCAGGACGTTATCGAGCCCCAGCAGGGGGCTGTCCTGGGGCAACGGTTCCATCTCGAACACGTCGAGCCCGGCCGCCCGGATCGGGCCGCTGCCCAGGGCCTCGATCAAAGCCGCCTCGTCGACCAGCGGGCCGCGAGCCGTATTGATCAATACGGCGCCGGGCTTCATCTGCGCCAACCGCTGTGCGTTGATCACGTGATGGGTCTCGGCCATGTTCGGCAGGTGCAGCGAGATGTAGTCACAGCGAGGGATCAGGTCGTCGAGGTCATCGACCAGCTCGACCTTCCACGTCTCGACAAACTCCTGCTGCGGGTACGGCTCGAAGGCCAGCACGTTCATCCCCAGACCGACGGCTCGCGTGGCCACGGCGCGGCCGATGCGGCCCAATCCGAGAATGCCCAGCGTG
>CAUZEQ010000018.1:0-29998 GCA_963578885.1 Planctomycetota bacterium | reverse complement strand
GGTGGCAGTGATTTCGGGAGCCTCCAACATGGTCGGCGGACTGGGCGTCTTCGTGGTCGCAATCCTGGTCGGCAAGCTCGTGCATGTGATCAACATCAACGGCACGGGCTGGGAGTTCTTGATCCTGGTCCACACCGGATTCTACGTCTGTGCGGCACTCGCATTTGTTCCGGTCCGGATCCCCGACCGCCCGGTGACCGAGCCTCCCGAAGACCCGCTGCCGGTCTCCTCATCGGACACCTCGACTCACGAGAATATCGAGGACACCGACTGATGAAGATCACGCGAGTCACCGCGACACCGATTCACGTACCGCTGATCCCCGAGTTGACCACCAAGACGGCTCACGGCGAACACATCACCTCGCCGTATGTGATCGTCGAGGTCGAAACCGACACGGGGTTGGTGGGCCTGGGCGAAGCGACCGTGGCACCTCGTTGGAGCGGCGAAACCCGCACCGGATGCCTGGCGGTGATTGAGGACCTGATCGCACCGGCCATCCTCGGCATGGACCCCCGCGAGATCGCCGCGGTGTGGCAGAGGATCGACAGCGTGATCCGCTTCAACCCGTTCACGAAAGCGGCCGTGGAGATGTCCATCTGGGACCTGGCCGGCAAGGCCGAAAACGCACCGGTCCACGACCTGCTGGGTGGGCAGGTCCGGCAGTCGGCACCGATCAAGATGGTGGTGGGGGCGTTTGAGGTCGAGAAGGCAGTGGGGTTGGCGCAGAGGTTTCTCGACTGGGGCGTGCGGACGCTGAAGGTCAAGGTGGGCCTGGACCCCGAGACCGACATCGCGAGGTTTCAGGCGGTGCGCGAGGTGGCCGGTCCCGACGTGCTGATCGGCCTGGATGCCAACTGCGGTTGGTCTGCTGAGACGGCTCCGGAGATGCTCGAGACGCTGGCCGCGTTCGACGTGCTCTTTGCCGAACAGCCGATCCCCGCCGGTGACCCCCAGGCGTTGGCCACCCTCAGGCAGCAGACCGACATCCCGATCATGGCCGACGAGAGTTGTTTCACGGTGGCCGACGCCATCCAGCTGACTCGTCACGATGCCGCCGACATCCTGGCCGTCTACCCCGGCAAGCACGGTGGGTTGACCGAGACGCGTCGGATCACCGAGGTGGCTCGCGAAGCGGGGATCGTCTGCGCGATGGGCAGCAACCTGGAACTGGGCATCGCCACCGCAGCGATGCTGCACCTGGCGATGGCCGACCCGACCATCGACAGCCAGCGCTACCCGGCCGACCTGATCGGCCCGCTGTACCACCAGGCCGATCTGATCACGACGCCTTTGAATCTCGGTCCCGAAGTCGCCACGGTGCCCGAGGGCCCCGGGCTGGGAGTCGAGTTGGACCGCGAACAACTGACCCGGTATCGAGAAGAGACCTGACGTCCAGCGAACGCGTCCAAGTTCTTACGAATTCGGCTACGTGGCTCGTGGTGGAAATTGCGATCTCAAGCAGAACTCGACCCGGTTCGCTTGCGGCGGGCTCGCATGTTGAGCACTTCCACCAGCACCGCGAACGCCATCGCGAAGTAGATGTAGCCCTTCTTGATGTGCATCCCCATCGCCTCGGCCGTCAGCATCACGCCGATCAGGATCAGGAAACTCAACGCCAGCATCTTCACCGTCGGGTGCGCCTCGATGAAACCACTGATCGAATCGGCAAAGACCAGCATCACACCCACGGCAATGATGATCGCCGTCACCATCACCCACAATTCCTCCGCCATCCCCACCGCCGTGATCACCGAGTCGAGCGAAAAGACGATGTCGAGCAATGCCACCTGGATCATCACATTCCTGAAACTCACCGGCTTGCCCGACTCCTGCGACTCCTCTTCACCCTCCAACGTATCGTGCACCTCGTGCACACTCTTGCCAATCAAGAACATCCCGCCCACAAACAGGATCAGGTCCTGCACGGTGAAAATGTTGATCTCCGGACTCACCTGACCAGCCCGATCCGCGAGCCACGCGGCGGGAATCCCTATGCCCTCGGTCAGGTTGACCAGGGGATACGTGAAGAAGTTGTTGTTCGGACCGAGCATCCAGAACAGCAGGCACAACAGCATCAGGCGGGTGACGAGTGCCGCGGCCAGCCCCAGCCGTCGACCCAGCGGCTGCTGTTCGGCAGGCAATCGACTGCAGAGGATCGCGATGAAGACGACATTGTCGATCCCCAGCACGATCTCCATCGCGGTCAGAGTCAGCAGCGCGGTGATGGCCTGAAACGGATCCACGTCACGTCGTCTCCTGCAGCTCCAACATCTTCAGCCCGCCGCAGGCGGGCCAGGCGTCACACCCACCCGGGACGCTTTGTTCCCCGCCGGGGGAACCGATACGATAGCCGGACGCCCGCCCCCTCGACCAGCTAGCAGCAGGCTCCCGGTCCAAGATGCCACAACCCCTCGCCTACCTCAACGGAGAACTCGTGCCGGCAGATCAGGCCGTTTTGCCGGTCTTCGACGCCGGGGTGGTCCAGGGTGCGAGTGTTGCGGAAAACATGAGGACCTTCGGGCACCAGGTGTTCCGACTCGACGAGCACCTCGATCGCTTCGCCAACTCGCTGAGAGCCGTCGGCTTCGACACCGGTCTGGGGTCCAGCGAACTCGCCGGCATCTGCCACGACCTGGTCGCTGCGAACTGTGTCGCGCTGGACGCCGAAGACGACCTCGGCCTGGTCCTCTTCGCCACCGCCGGCCCCTATGCCAGCTACTCAGGCGAGCCGGCCGGCTCGCTGAAAGCCCGACCCACCCTGTGTGCTCACACCTTCCCCCTGCCCTTTGAACTGTGGGCCACTTTGCAGGCCGAGGGGCTGCACCTGGTCACGCCGTCGGTCCGCCAGCTGCCCGAGGCATCGATCGACCCGGCGATCAAGCACCGCAGCCGACTGCATTACTACCTGGCCGATCTTGAGGCGTCGCGGATCGAGCCCGGCGCCCGAGCCGTACTGCTCGACAACGAGGGCCGGCTGACCGAAACCGCCGCCGCCAGCTTGCTGCTGGTCAGAAACCAGCAGGTGATCGCTCCCCCGACCGCCGGTGTGCTCGGGAGCATCAGCGCCAACGTGGTCGAAGAACTGTGCCGCGAGAGCGGCCTGGAATTCACCCGCAAACACCTGTGGCCCGATGACGTCGCGGATGCCGACGAGGCCCTGGTGGCCAGCACTCCCTATTGCCTGGGACCGGTCACGCGATTCAACGACTCTGCTGTGGGCAGTGGCGAACCCGGCCCGGTCTATGATCAACTGATGACCGCCTGGGACCGGCTGGTCGACATCGACATCCGTAAACAGGTCCAACGGGGTGCCGCCAGACGAGGCGGGCTCCGGGTGATCCACGAAACCGAGAACCGTTCATGACAACCGAATCCACCGCAGCCACCGCAGCAACTACCACCGACATCATCTCCGACGCCCAGACCACCGAGGAGAAGTTCCTGCGGCAGATCATGGTCCGCTCGCAGATGAAGTCCTTCGCCGCCGATCCGCTGATCATGTCGCGTGCCGATGGAGTTCACTACTGGGACGTCAACGGCAAGCAATACCTCGACGGACTCTCGGGCATCTATGTCGTCAGCGTCGGCCACAACAACCGGAGGGTGATCGACGCGATCAAGCAGCAGCTCGACACGCTGACCTTCTCGCCGGTGATGCACGGCACCAACCCCCTGGCGGTGCAGTTGGCCAACAAGCTGATCGAGGTGGCTCCTGGGGACATGGGGGCCGTCAAGTTCTTCTCCGGTGGCTCGGAAACCACCGAGGCGGCCATCAAGATGGCTCGCCAGTACCATCGCCTGCAGGGCAATGCCTCGAAGTTCAAGATCATCGGCCGCTACCATTCGTGGCACGGCTCGACCATGGGTTCGCTTTCGGCCGGAGGCCTGAAGTCACGCCGGGCGGTCAACGAGCCCCTGGCCACCGGCTTCCTGCACGTGTTCCCCCCCACCTGCTACCGCTGCCCCTTCGACAAGCAGTACCCCGAATGTGAGATCACCTGCGCATCGCTGGTCAACGACGTGATCGATCTCGAGGACCCCGACAGCGTGGCCGCGGTGATCGTCGAACCGATCGGGCACACCGGCGGGATCATCGACCCTCCCGAGGAGTACCTGCCGCTGTTGCGCGAGTACTGCGACCGGCACGATGTGCTGTTGATCTTCGACGAGATCATCACCGGCATGGGACGCACGGGTCAGATGTTTGCCGCCCAGACGTTCGGCGTCACCCCCGACCTGCTCTGCCTCGGCAAGGGTCTCTCGGGCGGCTACGCACCGATCGCCGCACTGCTGTGCCGCCAGCACATTGCCGACGCCTTCTGGGGCGACCCGGAATCGAACCCGGGTTTCGTCGAAGGCCACACCTTCGAAGGCAACCCGATCTCCTCGGCCGCCGGACTCGCCACGCTCTCGGAAATCCTCGAACGCGACCTCTGTGCCAACGTCCGCACCCAGGGTCAGCGTCTGCGAGCCGGCTTCGAGTCGTTCAAGCAGCACGGCATCATCGGCGATATTCGTGGCAAGGGGCTGATGCAGTGCATCGAACTGGTCGCCGACCCCGAGACCAAGCGCCAGTTCGACCCGCCGATCGGCGAAGCGATCGGTCGCAGGGCTCTGCAGAACGGACTGATCACCCGCTTCGACCCGCACTGGATCGCACTGGGGCCGCCCCTGACGGTCACCGAAGAGCAGATCGACGAGATGCTGGAGATCCTGGAGCGGAGCATGGTCGAGGTGCTGAGCGAGTTGAACTGACGTGGCAGAGCACGGCATCCCTCACGTGCTGGTCATCGGCACCGGTTCGATCGGCGAGCGGCACACTCGCTGCTTCCTCGAAACCGGGCGGTGCGAGGTGTCGATCTGCGAGATCAACGCCGAACTCCGCTCGGAGGTCGCCTCTCGCTACGCCGTCTCCGCCGCCCACGCCGATCTCGACGCCGCTGTGTCCGACCGGCCCGACACAGCCGTCATCTGCACTCCGGCTCACCTGCACGTCGACATCGCCACCAGGCTGCTCGAAGCCGGCATCGCCGTACTTTGTGAAAAACCGCTCTCGGCCTCGCTGGCGGGCGTCGAGCGGCTGGGCGAGTTGAGTTCGGCCCGGGACGCACGGTTTTCGATGGCCTACCCCTTGCGGGCTCACCCGCTCTGGATCGAGGTCTGCCAGCGAGTGCGTTCGGGCGCATTGGGCCGACCGCTGGAGGTGGTGGTCGTCTCGGGTCAGCACTTCCCGCACTACCGGCCGGCCTACCGCGAGATCTACTACACCGACCGGGCGACCGGCGGGGGAGTGATCCAGGACGGGCTGACTCATGTGGTCAACTGTGTCGAGTGGATGATCGGGCCGATGACGCGGGTGGCCGCCGACTGCGATCACCTGGCGCTGCCGGGCGTCGATATCGAGGACTCGGTGCATGTGATCGCGCGGCACGGTGAGGTGATGGTCAATTACTCGATGAACCAGCACCAGGCGCCCAACGAGGGCCAGATGATGGTGATCTGCGAGCGGGGGACGATCCGGGTGCAGGCCGACCTGATGCGTTGGCAGGAGGTCACCGAGCCCGAGACGCCCTGGACGGTGCATCAGTTGGACCCGCTCGAGCGTGACGACATCTTCGTGCGACAGGCCCACCGGTTCCTGGATTACGTCGCCGGCGAGACCGAGCCACTGTGCGGTTTCGACGAGGGTTTGCAGACGCTGAGGTGCAACCTGGCGATCATGCAAGCGGCGGATTCGCAGGTATGGGTTGACGTGTAGGGCCGGGACTGGCTCACCCGTGACTCAGGGACTGGCTCACCCGTGACTCAGGGACTGGCTCACCCGCGGCTCCAGCCGTTGCTTCCAACGAAAACAGACCTCGCGGGGGTGCCTGTCCCATTCTCTCACTCGCTGTTGGCAACCGGGACAGGCACCCCGCCACGGGCGGGGAAGCCAGTCCCCGACACCGCCTCCCCCCTAACGCTCCAACCCCATCCCCTCGTGCTGCTGATTCACCTGCTGCATGTACGCCTGCTGTGCCTCAACATCCCGCACCGCCGAGCCGGCGTAATACACCATCGCAAACGCCCGACGCTGTCGATCAGCAGTGCGATTCGGCTCGGCCCGGTGGATCAACTCGCCGTGATGCACCGCCACGTCACCCGGCTCGAGAAACACCTGCTGCTCCCTGGCCAGGTCCGCATCGCCGTAGTCGGAGATTCCCTGCGAGAAGCCCAATACCCGGGTGCGAGCATGAGGCCTGAGCCCATCTCGATGCGTACCGGCACAGTACCGCAGGCATCCGTTCTCGGCATCGACCGGGTCCAGCGCCAGCCACATTGTCAGCGGGGGGGGATCGAGATTGATGTAGAAGTTGTCCTGGTGCGGCGGAGTGGCATGGTCGGTCCCCGGCGGCTTGTTGAACCACTCGGGTCTCTGCGCCCGCACCGCCTCGCCCATCAACGCCTCGGCCAGGCTCACAAACGGCTCGCGCTTGCCGTACTCCTCGAAAAACGGATCGACCATGTGCTGCATCTGCTTGAGCGTCTCGGGCGACTTGCTGTCCTGGAAGAACGCGTCCGAATCGGGCAGAGTCGGCACCACCTCAGCGATGTAACGGTCGAGTTCTCCGACCAGTTCGTCGAATCCCGCACCTGTGAAGAAGCCCCTGACGACGAGATAGCCATCCCGGAGGTAGTCGTCGCGGTACTGCGTGTAGTCGTCCACGGCGGTCGCTGTGGCGAGTGTCGTCGCGTCGTCGATCATGTCACCAATCGCTTGAAGAATTCCTGGCGTTCCTGGGCCTCGAGCCGCTCGTCGATCCGACCATCCTCGATCGTCTCACCGATCATTGCAAACACCTCGCGAGCCGCGTCGGCCGCCATCTCGATCTCAACCTCGCCCTGGGCTTCGTTGAGATAGAAGGAGGTGTATCCGTGGTGGCCTCGCTTGGCCATCTCCTGCACGTAGAGCGTGCCGAGCTTGTTGTTGAGCACCGGGTCTTCGGCGGGGAATTCGAGATGGGGATGGTAGTCGATCCCGGTACAGCGGATCGCCACTCCCACCTCGGCCGCGACCCCGTTGAGCCGCTCCTTCAGGCTCGCTCCGTTGCGGGCGAGTGTTTCGGAGGTGTTGCGTTTCCTGAGTTCCGTCAGGGTGGCCACGGCCGCAGCCAACCCGACCGCCTCGCCCCAGTAGGTACTCGAAACAAACATCTGTTCGGCCGGAGCCATCACGTCGCGGCGGCCCACCACCGCACCCATGGCATAGCCGTTGGAGATCGACTTGGCGAAGACGGCCATGTCGGGCTCGACGCCCAGTACCGGTTGCACGCCGGCGTCGGAGGGTCGGAAGCCGGTCGAGACTTCGTCGAAGATCAGCACCACGCCCTGGTCACGACACAGGCTGGCCACGCCCTCGAGATAACCCGCCTCGGGCAACTCGCTTCGCATCGGCTCCATCATCACCGCCGCCACCTCGCCTGAGTGCCGCTCGAGTGTTTCGGCCAGGGCCTCGAGGTCACCGTAGGCGAATGGGATCGCCGTTCCGGCCAGCGCCCTGGGGACACCGATCGGCTCGATGCCGGCGAACAGATGCTCGTCGAGGTTCTCATCGCTCGAGAGGTTGGCGGCCTGGTACCAGTCGTGCCAACCGTGGTAGCCGCAGAACAGGATCTTGTCGCGGCCGGTGCTGCCCCGGGCGATCCGCACGGCCACCGCACATGCGTCGCCTCCACCCCGCGCGTAGCGGACCATCTCGGCACACGGGATTCGCTCGACCAGCAATTCGGCCAGCTCGAGTTCCAGCTCGTGGGTGATCGAGAAGTTGGTCCCGCGATCGATCTGGGCCTTGACCGCCTCGTCGACGACCGGGTCGCAGTAGCCCAGGATTACCGAGCCGATCGCACTGACCCAGTCGATGTACTCGTTTCCGTCGACGTCCCAGATCCTCGATCCCTTGCCGCGGGTGGCCACCACCGGGCTGACACCCAGTGCGAACCGCGTGGGACGCCGGCTGATCAGCTGCGTCCCCCCCGGAATCAGCTCCAGCAACCTCTCGTACATCTCCATCGACTTCGCCACGCGGCCACCGGCCCGTGCATTGGTTGTCGCCATCTCATACTCCTGTTGCCTGCCTGTTGCCTGCCTGTTGCCTGCCTGTTCCCTACAGGACTCCGTACTTCTCGTAGGCCTCGGTTGCCTTCATCCCCTCACGGATCGCATCTCGAGTGATGTTCTCGGCATGCACCTTCTGCCACGCCGCCCGGATCGCCTCGTCACGGACCTCCGAGGGCACCACGACCACCCCGTCGACATCGGCGAAGACCAGGTCACCGGGGCAGAATCGCACTCCGCAGATCTCCACCGGCACGTCGATGTCGACGACCCGCTGGCGGTCCTTGCTGTCCTTGATGTTGCGGCTGCGGGCAAAGACGGGAAAGCCCATCTCGGTCATCTGCCGGATGTCGCGTACCGCTCCGTCGACGATCACACCCACGCAGCCGGCATGGCTGGCGGCTGTGGAGAGCAACTCGCCCCAGATCCCCGAGCGGTCCGACCCCGCTGCCGCGGCGATCAGCACATCGTCGGGCCCGCACCCGTCGACCGCCTTCAATTCCAGATCGTAGGGGCTGGGGTCCTCGTGATACATGTCGCCCCAGAGCGTCGTCTTGCAGTGACCCACAAGAGTGGTCTTGGTCGTCAACGGCGGCAGCGGCACATTGGGCGACTGGTTCCTGTAGCCCAGAGCGTCCAGCGCGTCGCAGACCACCGCCGCGTACAGCGACTCACGCATCATCGCGATCGTGATCGTCTCGGGTACCGCGTCGCTCATCGTCTCGTCCGGCTGATCTCGACCAATGGACCACTCTGGTTTCCCTCGCCAGCAGGCAGCCTATAGTATGCCACGCATCATGAGCCAGACCATCGAGCTGCAGCGAATCGAGATCATCGGCACGGCCACCGCAGCCACCACCACCGATGCGGGTCCTCACCTGTTGATTACCGGAGGCGTGCATGGGGACGAGTTCGAGTCGATGGCGGCGATCCGCCGCCTGGCCGACGCGGTGCCCCCCGATCAGTTGACCGGTCGACTGACGCTGGTGCCGGTTGTCAACGAGGCCGCATTTCTCAACGGCAACCGCACGGCCGACGACGAGCTCGACCTGGCCCGCGTCTGCCCGGGCGACCCCGACGGCAGCGTCACGCTCCGCACCGCCGTGGCACTCTCGCAACTCATCCAATCGGCCGACTACTACATCGACCTGCATTCGGGCGGCATCAGAATGGATGTCTGGCCGATGTCCGGCTACGGAATGTGCGACGACCCCGACCGGCTGGAGGTCCAGCGTCGGATGGCGCGGGCGTTGAACCTGCCGGTCATCTGGGGCACCTGCGGAAACCTCGACGGCCGCTCGCTGTCGGTCGCACGCGATGCTGGCGTCCCGGCCATCTACACCGAATACCTCGGATCGGGCCGCTGTTCGCCCGAGGGTGCCGACGCCTACTTCGAGGGTTGCCTGAACGTGATGGCCGAGTTGGGGATGCTCGATCGAGAACAACCCCCGTCGCAGGTCGAACTGGTGGTCGAGGATTCTCGTGACGGGTCCGGCCACATGCAGCTCCAGAACCCCTCACCGATCACCGGCCAGTTCACCCCCAGCGTGACGCTCGGGCAACGTGTCGCACCCGGCGACCTGCTCGGGCACGTCGCCGACGTCACCGGCGGTGACACTCGCGAGATCCTCTGCACTCAGAGTGGCTGGGTTCTGGCCATCCGCACCTACCCGCGGGTCCATGAAAACGAAACGGTGATCGTCGTCATGGAAGACGTCGACTGAGGTCTCCTCTGCACTCCCGACCACCTTTTCCCCGGGAACCTCAAAGATGAGCATCTGGCGATGGGCCGACTGGATCACCCCGGTCCCCGAACAGCACCGGACCACGCTGGGTGAGGGCGACACGCCGCTGGTCCGTTCGAACTCGATCGGGCCCGCTGCGGGACTCGACAATCTGTGGCTGAAGCTCGAATCGGTCAACCCGGCCGGTTCGTTCAAGGACCGTTTCGGAGCCGCGGCGATCTCGGCCATGAAAGCCGAAGACCAGTCCCGCTGCATCGCCACCTCCAGCGGCAACACCGGATCGGCCGTCGCCGCCTACTGCGCCGCGGCCGGGCTGGAGTGCGAGATCGCCGTTGTGGAAACCGCTCCGATGGGAAAACTCCGGCAGATGATGGCCTATGGGGCCAACGTCTACCGCATCAAGGGCTTCGGGCTCGACCCCGACCTCTCGGCCCGCGCCTTTGAAATCCTGACCGCGCGCGGCGAGGCCCCCGATGCGAGGCTGCAGGTCAGCTCATACATCTACAGTGTCCCGGGGATGACCGGGGTCGAGACGATCAGTTTCGAGTTGGCCGAGCAGGCCGAGAGTCAGCTCGATCGGCCGATCGATCATGTCTTCTGCCCCTCCGGTGGAGGCGGCCTGTGCGTGGCGGTCTGCCGCGGCTTCAGGCGACTGGTCAGCGAGGACCGGTTGGCGAGATCACCGGCGATCGAATGCGTGCAGCCCCAGGGCAACGACACGATGGCCTCGGCACTTTCGGCCGGAGCCCTTCAGGCCGAACCGGTCACCTGCACCACCCACATCAGCGGCCTGCAGGTGCCCAACATCAACGACGGTCACCTGGTGGTGCAGGAACTGAAACCGACCGGGGGACTGGGTCAGTTGGTCAGCGACGAGGCGGTGTGGGAGGTGCAGCGACGACTGGCGACCGAGGAGGGCGTCTTCAGCGAACCGGCCGGAGCGACCGCGCTGGCCGGTTGCCTGGCCGCCGTCGAGCAGGGACGCATCGACCGCAACGCGATGACCGTCTGCCTGGTCACCGGGATCGGCTTCAAGGACGAAGACTCCGTCGACCGGATGCTCGAAGAGACCTCCTGCCCGACGATCGAGTTAGAGGAGTTGTAGGACGAGGACGAGGGGGGCGGGGGGGCCGGGGGGTTCGACAAGAGTCGACTCACTCGTCACGAGTCTCCACGCGATTGCGACCCGCGTTCTTGGCCGCGTACAGGGCCAGGTCAACGCGTTTCAGAGCCGATGCCAATTCCTCCCCTCGCGTGATCTCGATCACCCCGATGCTGACCGTGCCACTCCAGTCCTCACCCCCCGTCGGAACACTCATCGACTCAGCCACCGCCCGAATCCGCTCGGCCACCTCGACCGCCTCGGCCAGGCTCGCCCCCGGCAGCATCGCAGCGAACTCATCGCCTCCCATCCGCGCCACCGTGTCCTCTTCGCGGAAACTCTCGCCGAAGAGATGAGCCACACAGCCGATGACCAGGTCTCCGGCCGGGTGTCCGAGCGTGTCGTTGACCGCCTTGAAGTTGTCGACATCCAGCAACAGCAGCGACACCGGCCAGTCGGATTTCCGCCGCCCGTCTCGACTCCGCTCGTACCGGTCTGCGAACCCCTGCTGATTCCAGAGACCGGTCTGCATGTCGGTCGTTGCGGTGACTTGGGCGTCGCGGAGAACCGACTGGATCATCCGCCTCACGCCCCAGGCCCGCCCGACGAGGACGCCCAGCAGCACGCCCAGGCCCAGCACACAGGCCCCGGCAACCGCCAGCGCGGCAGGATCAGACACGAACACGCTACTTACCTCGAGACGTACTTGATCTCGCAACCCTTCTGCAGCGTCTCGGTCACCTCGGGTCGCTTCCCCTCGAGCACCGCGGCGACCGCGTCCCGCAGGTAATGGAATTCGATCTTGGCCGGTGCCAGGTTGTCGTCGATCGCTCCCATGTAGGCCACCCGTCGCCTGGAGTCGAGCAGGAACGCGTGAGGCGTGCAGGTGGCGCCGTAGCGGCGTCCGAGTTGCTGGGTCAGGTCGATGCAGTAGGGGAAGTTGTACTTGGACATCGCCGAGCGAGCGATCATCTTGTCGAGTCGATCGGTCGGCGCATGCCCGATGCTGACCCCCACCACCCTCAGCCCCCGCTTGCGGTACTCCGAGGCCAGCTTCTTCAACCTCGCCTCATACGCACGGGTCATCGGGCAGCGGTTCGACAGAAACACGAGCAGCACGGCCCGGGCGTCCTTGAGATCACCCAGCGAGTGACGTTTGCCATCCACGCCAAGTAAACCCGTCCACGCCGGAGCGGGGTCGCCGATCTTCAGGACCGCGTTGAACTTGCCGGCCCACAGTTGCGGAGCGATTGCCAACACGATGAACGCGACCACCAGGACACGTACGACCCGGTGTTCGGTCATCCGCTGGTAGCGGGAGTGGTCGGAGTTGCTCGGCATCGAAGATCCTCGATCAGTTCATCGTTTCGGATTACGTGAAGTGGGCACGGGGTGTCAAGGGTTGAACGGGGGGGGGGGGGGGACGGGTTGTTGACCCTGGGGTTGGCGCCCTCGTTGTACTACACAAATTGGACCCATCGTCCCAAGAACCCAGGGACTCTCGACAGACCGACTCTCTCCATCGCCGCAAATCACTCCACTCGGCTCACGGTCTACTGACCCCCTGCATGATCTCGTCACGATCGGCCGTTGGAGGTCGTCACGGGAACACCACAGGCCTGTGGTGTATCATGCATGCCACCACGTCTGAGCAACCGCAGCCTCACTCATTCAAACCACCGGGCTCCCAATCCAATAATGATTCGCACCGTATCCCGGATCCTCGTCACCACGGTTCTCTTCTCCTGGCTGCTCGTCAGCCCGCTGTGTGCTGCTGCGAGGTCGGCCACCGATCGGCCCAACTTCGTGATCGTCTTCACCGACGACCAGGGCTACCAGGACCTCGGCTGCTTCGGATCCCCCGACATCCTGACCCCGCACCTCGACGGGCTGGCCCGCCGAGGTGTCCGCTTCACCGACTTCTACTCGGCCCAGGCCGTCTGCTCGGCCTCGCGAGCCGCGCTGTTGACCGGGTGCTACCCCAACCGCATCGGCATCCAGGGCGCACTCGGGCCCAAGTCGCGACACGGGATCAACTCCGACGAATGGACCATCGCCGAAGTGCTCAAGACTCGAGGCTACGCCACGGCGATCTACGGCAAGTGGCACCTGGGCCATCACAAGCCGTTCCTGCCCACTCGACATGGCTTCGACGACTACTTCGGGCTCCCCTACTCAAACGACATGTGGCCCTTCCACCCCGGTGTCGCCCACCTGCCGCTGGCCCAGCGGCTCAAGAGATGGCCGCACCTGCCGCTGTTCGACAAAGAGACCGTCGTCAATCCGATGGTCACCGGCAAGGACCAGGCACAGTTGACCACCTGGTACACCGAGCGAGCGGTCCGGTTCATCGACAAGAACAAGGACCAGCCGTTCTTTCTCTACGTTCCCCACTCGATGCCGCACGTGCCGCTGTATGTCAGCTCGAAGTTCCAGGGCAAGTCCAAGCGAGGCCTTTATGGTGACGTGATCATGGAGATCGACTGGTCGGTGGGCCAGATCGTCAAAGCACTCAAGAAACACGGTCTCGACCGCAACACCCTGATCATCTTCACCTCCGACAACGGACCGTGGCTGAACTATGGCACCCACTCTGGCCGCGCACTGCCGCTCCGCGAGGGCAAAGGGACCAGTTGGGACGGCGGGCACCGTGAACCGACCGTGATGTGCTGGCCCGGCCAGATCCCCGAAGGGATCGTCTGCAGCGAGGTGGCCGGTACGATCGACATCCTGCCCACCCTGGCCAGGCTGGCCGGCATCAAGAAGCTGCCGCAAAAGCACAAGATCGACGGCCATGACATCTGGCCGCTGATCTCGGGGCAGAACAACGCCACGAGCCCGCACGAAGCCTACTACTTCTATTGGGGCCGTCACCTGCAGGCGATCCGCAGCGGACGCTGGAAACTGCACTTCCCTCACGCCTACCGCAGCCTCGCAGGACGCAAGGGTGGCACCGCAGGCAAGCCGGTCCGCTACGTGCAGAAGCGGACACCCCTGGCGCTGTATGACCTGAAAGAGGACATCGGCGAGATGACCAACGTGATCGAGAAGCACGGGGAAGTGGTTGCCCGGTTGAAGAAGCTTGCCGAGAGGGCTCGAGCTGACCTGGGCGACTCGGCGACCAAACAGGCAGGGGCCGGAGTGCGACCGCCGGGTCGGTTGAAGTGACGACCCCGGCGCACTACGCAGCGCGGCGACCAAACGGCCACCAGCGGCGGCGGACTGGATACGCATCGCGATGCGACGTCACCAGCTCGTACTCGGGCAACAACAGACCGGTCAACTCGCCTCCCATACCACCGGTGCAATCGAGCAGAATACGCTTCGAATCGACGTACGGCTTCAGCCTCGACACATGACCCGAAGCGATCGGAACCCGACAGTCGACCGGCACAACACCCTCGCCCAAGTCCTGCCGACACAGCCACGCAGGCCGATGCAACGTGAAGTCGCGTTCGCGGAGAATCTTCAACTGCGTCAACGTGGGTAACTCGCAAGTCAGACCCGCGTGCACGCAGATCACACCGGGATGCTCGACCACCCACGGCAACGCCGACAACAGCCTCGCGTGATCATCGGGCACCGACCTGGCCAACGCCTCGAAATCAAACGGCGCCACGCCGTAGGACCGGAAGGTCGTCTCGCACTGGTAACCACGTCGCCACCGCCTGGCCCACTCGGCCTCGGCCGGCACCGGGACCAACTCAAGCGAACCGGCCATCGCCAAATCGTGGTTGCCGCAGACCGCGGTCGTTCGCGGATGTGAAGCCATCAGTTCGAGCACACGCTCGATCACGCCTCGAGGATCGGGACCACGGTCGACCAGGTCGCCCAGGAACACGATCCAGCGGTCGTGGAAGTCCGCCCGACGGGCCAACCGGTCCAGCAACCGGTCCAGTAACTCAAGCTGACCGTGTACGTCGCCGATCAATGCCACCGGACCGTCGATCCGTGAGGCCAGTGATCGAGTCGCGGGGGCGGGGGCCGGAGCGGGCATTTCTCGGGGTGCGAGAGAATGGGACGGGAACGGGATCGGTGCGCTCCGCGGCAACACGCCGGAAGCACACTGTCTGGGCGTTGTGTACCCGCCACCGGGTTGATGTGACAAGATCGGTTCTACGGGGACGGGAGACGCGGGGCTCGGGACAGGCACCCCCGACGGTCCGCCACGGGCGGACCGTCGGGTGAGCCAGTCCCTGATGACGGTTAGAGCCGGTCGCCTTCCTTGGGGCCGTGCTGGGTCAGAGTCAGGATCTCGGGCCCCTGCTCGGTCATCAGCACCGTGTGTTCCCACTGGGCCGAGAGACCTCCGTCGCGGGTGCGGACCGTCCAGCCATCGCTTTCCACTCGCTTCGTGTGCCACGAACCGGTGTTGATCATCGGCTCGATCGTGAAGCAGGTGCCCGGATGGATCGGCGTGCGATTGGGTGGTTGGGAGGGCACGTGAGCAATCCCCGGTTCCTGGTGGAACCGGCGACCGATGCCGTGCCCCTGGTACTCACGCACCACGTCCATTCCCTCGCCCCGGGCAAAATCATAGATCGCCCGGCTGATCGCATCGACGGAGCCGCCCGGTTCGATCGCCCGGATGCCCAGGTACAGGCTGTCGAAGGCGACTTGCACCACGTGCCGAGCCTCGTCGCTGATCTCGTCGGACTCACCAATCAAGAACATCTCGCTCTGGTCTCCGAACCACCCGTCGACAATCGTCGTCAGGTCGACGTTGACGATGTCGCCTGGTGCCAACGGCCGGTCATCGGGCACCCCGTGGCAGACCACCTCGTTGACGCTCGTGCAGATGCTCTTGGGATACGGCACCACGTCGCCGGGATAGCCGAGGCAGGCAGGAGTGTGACCGTGTTTGAGTGTGTAGGCATATGCCAGGCGGTCGATTTCGGCGGTCGTTGTGCCGGCCACGACATGCGGACGCAGGTGGTCGAGCAATTCGGCGTTGAACCGGGAGGCTCGCCGCAGACCCTCACGCTCCCGCTCGGCGTTGAACAACGGGATCCGGCGTCGCATGGCGGCAGACGTTTGAACGGTGTCAGGGGGCCGGGGCGATTGAGCGACCGCGGGTCAACGCGAAACGATAACGATAGCGACTCGATTCGGACGCTGCCAACGGGCCGGTTGACCCGGCGTCTCCGATACGTGATTCTCGATCACACATCACAGGCTTCCGCCCGAGACAACTCGCAAGGCTCCCACCATGTGCTCTCGACTCACGCTCGCCCTACTCATGGCCGCCAGCATCCTGGCCCCGGCGGCCTCGCCGCTGGCCCGCGCCGCCAGGCGGCCCAACTTCCTGTTCATCATCACCGACGACCAGTCGCCGGAGACCCTTTCGTGCTACGGCAACACCGTCTGCCAGACACCTCACATCGACCGCCTCGCCCGCCGCGGCATCGTGCTCGATGACGCCCATCACATGGGAGCCTGGTCGGGAGCGGTCTGCACAGCGTCGCGGACGATGATCATGACCGGCCGCACCGTCTGGCGGATCCCCGGAGCCCGCGGACCGGGCCTGACTCGCGATCGGGCCTTCCGTCTGAAAGCGGCTCGGGAAAGCATGCCGGCGATCTTCAACCGGGCCGGCTACTCCACCTTTCGAACCTGCAAGCAGGGCAACAGCTTTCGAGAAGCCAACCGGCTGTTCACCGAACACCACGACGCCACCCGCCGAGGCGGAAGCGCGATGACCGGCAGCCAATGGCACGGCGATCGTGTCGTCGAATTCCTCGCCAGGCGAGGCAAGGCCGAAAACGACAGCAGTGACAGCAGTGGCAAGAAAAAGCCCTTCCTGATCTACATGGGCTTCTCGCACCCTCACGATCCCAGGAACGCCCCCGAGGACCTCGCCCGCAAGTACGGAGCCAGCAACCAGGGGCCGGGCAAGACGGCCAACCCCAAGGCGCCTCCGCTGCCGATCAACTACCTGCCGGCGCACCCCTTCCACCACGGACACCCCAACCTGCGGGACGAGGTCAAGGTGCAGGGCGTGCTCAAACGACGCGACCCCGCCACGATCCGAAACGAACTGGGTCGCGAATACGCCTGCATCGAGAACATCGACAACCAGGTCGGGCGGGCGATCAAGCAACTCGAGGCGATCGGGGAACTCGAAAACACCTACGTCATATTCACCTCCGATCATGGCATCGCCGTGGGGCGACACGGACTGACCGGCAAGCAGAACCTCTACGAACACACCTGGAAGGTCCCCTTCATCGTCACCGGCCCCGGCATCAAGCCCGGCACCCGGGCCTCGGGCTACATCTACCTGCTCGATGTGCTCCGCACCTTCTGCGACCTGGCCGACATCACGCCACCGAAGTCGGTCGAGGGTCGCAGCTTCCGCGAGGTACTGGAGGGGAAGAAGCAGGCAGTCAGGGACACGCTGTACGGGGTCTACAGCGGAGGCACCAAGCCGGGAATGCGGGCGATCAAGACGGGACAGTTCAAGCTGATCAAGTACGACGTGCTCGACGGCAAGGTCCGCCGCACCCAACTGTTCGATCTCAAGGCCAACCCGCGTGAGTTTCTGGTCGAGCACCGTGCCGACGCGGTCGCCGGACTGTTGGACCACAGGCCGAAGGCCGAGCAGGTCAACCTGGCCGACGATCCCCGTCACGCCGCCAGGCGCAAGGAGCTCGAGGAGCTGCTGCGTCGGGAAATGAAACGGCTGGGCGACCCGTACGAGTTGTCCGACTAGCCTCTACGAAAGCACCCCCGAACCGCAGTCGGCGGGCCGGGGGTGCTGGTCTTGTACTCGGTTGAAGTGCGCAAGAGAGGACTCGAACCTCCACGGGCCGTTAGGCCCACCAGGCCCTCAACCTGGCGCGTCTGCCAATTCCGCCACTTGCGCAGAAGCCGTTTGGCGAGGGACAGTATAGCAACGCCGCCGGTGCCTTCAATCCGCCGCAGGCGGGCTAAACCAACGCAGCCGCAATCGCATTCGACAACCGAGCAATCTCACGACCGTGAGGCTCCTGCGGCTCGGTCGTCAGAATCACACACACCGTATCCCGCTCGGGGTCAATCCACATCAGCGTCCCGGTCGCCCCCCAGTGACCATAAGTGGCCGGACCCGTCAAGTCGCCGAAGTTGGCACTGGTCGCCGGCCAGTTCAATCGCCAGCCCAGCCCCCACGGCTTGCACCTCCGGTCCGACTCGGGCACATCGGGCATCGCCGCCAATTGGTTCCGCGTCGCCGCGGCCACCGTCGCCGGAGACAGCACGCCGCGACCCCGCTGGAGCATCATGCGACCGATCACCGCCAACTCGCGAGGAGTCGTCAACAGGCCCCCCCAGGGTGCCCCCAGTTGACGCCAGTATCGCTGGTTCCAGTTCCAGTCGACCCCCTGCTGCTCGGAGGGAGTCCGGATCTCGGCGATCCGATCCACCACCCGAGCGTCCCCGTCGAACCAGTCATCGGGTGCACCCAGTCGAGTCGACTCGAGACCCAGGGGTTGCAGCACCCGGCTGCCGAGCCACTCGCCGCACGTTTGCCCGCTCACCCGTGCGATCAATTCGCCGAGAACTCCAAACCCCATGCTCTGGTACTGCACGCGGTGGCCCGGCTTGAAGTCCGGCTCGATCGCACATGTACCTGCCACGAACTCCTGGAGCCCTGCACCCGCCTCACGCAACTCGCGATTCTCCGGCAACATGTCGGGCAATCCGGAGGTGTGAGTCATCAGGTGTCGGATGCGGATCCCGTTCTTGCCATTGCTGGCGAATTCCGGCAGGTAGCGACTGACCCGATCATCGAGCCGTACCTCGCCACTCTCGACCAGCAGCATGGCCGACATCGCCACGATCGGCTTGGTGATCGAGGCGATCAGGAAGATCGCGTCATCCCGGATCGTGCGGTGAGATTCGTCATCGAGTCGTTGGCGGCCAAACAGCATCGTGCCGGTGGTGCGATTTCCGCGTGCGACGAAGATCCCGATCGAGGGGACCTGCTGGGATTCACACAACGTCTCGGCCAATCGGGAGACTCGTTCCCAGCGGCGAGGATCGAGTCCGGCGGAGGCGGCGTCACAGACCTGGAACATGCCGCCGATTGCAGGCGAATCGGTCGACGAAGGCAAGGCTGTGCGGCTGCGGTGCCTAGCGAACCCGCGCCTGGAACGTAATCACGCCACCCACACCACCGGGCAGCGGCTCGTCCAACTCGAACACCAGCACCTCGCTGCCCTGCTCGTTGTCATCGACGGTGATCCGGCCCCCGCGGGCCTCGGCCGCCGGAGTCTTCTCATCCTCGTCGGTAAACCCCAGCGTCGCGCTGTCCTTGATGTACTCGAGCCGTGGCGAGAGGTTGTCGATGATGCGGACCTGGGTCAGCGGCCGCTCGCCCACGTTGTCGAATCTCAAGGTGAACAGCACCACGTCGTCGGAAAGAGCCGTATCTCGATCGGCCAGCTTGACGAGCTTCAACTCCCCGATCTCTTTGTGTTTGACTTCCACGCCGGTGAAGGAATTGACCCAGGGCGTCGACTGGATCGACTGCCCGGTCGCCGTCGATGCGGTGGCCCTGGGCGCCTCGTCACCGGCCCACGCCGCGGCGTTCTCCAGCGAACGAGCCAACCGGGCCACGCCGGCCTGGTCCATCCGACCCGCCACCAGGTCACCGGTGTCGCCAAAGACGTTGATCAGCTTCACATGCTCGCCGGTCCGCAACAGCCGCGACACTCCGGCCGTGCGGGCTTCGGCCAACAGCCCGCTGGCCCGCGATCGCACCCTGGCACCCACCGCACCGGCCTGCTGCTTGTGCAGGTGGGGACCCTCGCGAATCGTCAAACGCACCTCGCGCAACAGCCGGTGCGATGCCGCCATCCGCTCGATCCCAAAACCCTCGACCGGCAACTGCACCATCCTCACCGCGGCAAACCTCGGAGCATAGATCGCCACACGGTTGCTCGGCAGAATGTGACTGGTCCCTTCGTCGTCGGTGTACTCGGCAATTGTGTCCTCGGTCTCAACCCCGTACCGAAGGTGCGACTGGTAATGCACCGGGTTCCCTCGGTCGCCTCCGTCGATCACGAACTCGTCGGGGAACTCGTCGACCACAGCCGGATCCGGCCCGCCTGGCCCGGCCGGATCGACCTGCTGTTGCCGCGGCATCGCCGGCAAGTGCACCGGTTGGATCCGTGGAGCCACCGCCACGGCAGACACGGCTGCAAAACGTAGGGTAGCGGTCCCCGACGCTGAGGTAATCTCGCCTGCGGAACCGGCCTCTTCGACCGCCGGCGGCAGGCTGCTGAGAGGAACCGAGGCACATCCGGCCGACAGCACCACGCACAGCATGCCCAGCAGCACGGGCGTCCCGAATGCCAGAGGCTGAGATCCCTCGCTAGGCTCGGGATGACACAGAGGAGCAACCGGCTGCCTCACCGGACTCCTCCCGCCACCTGCAGCATCCGGCGGCCGGTTGAACGGATCCTGACAGTGCCACTGGGCGTGCCCGAGATCCGCAGAGCCACGGGTTGAGTCCGAGTCCCGATTCGTGAGACGGCCTTTGAAATGGCCGGCCGCGAGAGTTCGATCGGCTGTCGGCCCATGTTGAAGAAGTTGACCGATTCGGGAGACCCCTCGATGGGGGCCGTCCGGCTGCCCAGTCGCAGGATCGCCATCGGTCGACCCACGCGGTCGGCTTCGGCCAACGCGTTGGACTTGGGATCGAGGTCGCGGACCATCATGGGTCGAGTCTGCTCGTTGCCCGCGGCGAGCCTCGGCTCCTCGAGAAACACCACTCGGGTTACCAGCTTTCCCTGCAACGCCAGCCGGATGTCCTCGCCGGTCAGCTCGACCGGGATCGGAAACTCGTAGCGTCGCCCCTCGGGCGGGTGCAGGCGATCGATCACCTCGATCGTCGGGTAGACCGTCACACCGGGAAACTCGGGCATGTCACTGATCCCCACCCGGTAGGTGGCTCCGACCAGCAGGCCCGCGGCATGAGGTGCCACCTCGGTGGCCATCCCCTCGCGGCCTCGCCCCATCGCGTACCAGGTCACCCGGCCCCCTCCACTGGGACCGGTGTCGACCAACCTCACCTCGACCGGCTGAAAGTACATCTGCCGCGGCGATCCCGACCGGCCGGCCTGCGCCGACCAGTTGCCGACGACTCCCGGTGGCATCCGGGCACTCAGCGGCGAGTAGGCATCCTGGGCCGACGTGGGAGCTGTCCACGAGAACAGCAACACCACCATCGCCCCGCGTATCACGAATCTCGGCAGGATGCCTTGGAGCATGGCTGATGCAGTCGCGGCTGGTGGGAACAGTTTCAAAAACGGGCTACCGCCGGGGACCCGCCCACGCGGGCTGGCTCAGCGTGCCCGGAGCAAACGTCGGGTGCTTCTCGGTGTAGATCACCTCGTTGACCGGCTTGGGAGTCCGGATACCCGGCTCGTGCTTGATCACCACCCGGAAGTCCTTCACAGGATCGTGCCGTTCGACGGGAGTGTTGTTCTTGACCGTGTAGCTCTGCAGCCCGGCCGGTCCGCCCAAGGGCAGGTGCGGCGGACCGGGGAGCCCGATCGGGGTGGGGGTCCAGGGCATGCCCCACTGGCGAGTACCACCGATGCCGGATACCGGGTTGATGCCGGCAAGACCCGGTCCGCCCGGCTGGCCCATCAGCTGAGCTCCGGGAATGCCCGGCATGCCCTGGTCCATGATCGCGATCGGGACCGGAGGCACGAATTGGCCGTGGGCACCGTCGGGACCCACGGCGGCCTGGAAGGCCACCGGGCGGATGCCGCCGGGCATCAGCAGCGCCGCTCCACCGGCAGGACCCGGACCGGTGCTGGCCGTCTCGAGATCCATGTTGCCAACCCGCAACACCAACATGATCGTGCCGCGTCGGTCGGCTTCGGCGACCGGGTCGACGCCCGGGTCGAGTCGGGTCGAGACCAGCATCTCGACTCCGGCTACCGCCAGTTCCTGGTGCTGAGGATCCGGCAGGTAGATCACCTTGGTTACAAAGTTGTTGCTCTCGATCTGGTCCAGGTCCTCGTCGGTCAACTCCATCGGAACGCTGTTGTGAGACAGGTAGGCGTCGGAGGTGGGGTGAGCCGGGTAGACCTGCATGGTCGGGTAAAGCGTCATGCCCTCGCGGCCCGCAATCTCGGTCAGCTTCAACCGGTAGGTCGCACCCTGGACAAAGTCGTAGGTTGTCGGAGTCACCCGCTGGTTGTCGGCGTAGACGGCTCCCACCTTCCAACCGATCTTCATCCCCACCGGGCGGATGAACCGCAGCTGCGTGCGGCGGGTGGCGAATGCTCGAGGAGCACCTCCCTGCATCATCGCAGGCATCACGCCGGGTCCGGGTCCATCGACCATCGGCCCGGGGCGACGCATCGAATGAGCCGGCGGACCGTGGAAGTCACCACTGTCGCCGAAACTGCGACCGTCCACGTGACAGCCCACGCAGACGACCAGAAACGTGCCAAGTGCCAGGAAGTAGTATTTCATTGCAGAGTCCTCTTGACTCTCCCGAATTCCCATCGACGGGTCCGGCGGGATGTCCCTAGAATGGTCCTGAACCGAAACGGTCACCGGCCAACCTGATCACCGCGTCCGACTTCGCGCAACGAATCCGGACCGTGCCTCTTTTTGACCTGTGTCCAACTCTGGTTTCGACCGATACCGGTCCGGATCTTTGGCATTTTCCGTATTTTCCGGACAACATGAACACACCCCGCAGCTTCTCTAATCGGCACATCGAGACAACTCGCATGCCCCATGCCCGCTTATCAATCAAGCCTCTGACCACCCTGCTGGCCGCCTGCCTGCTGGTCACCGCCCCGATCGCACCCCGGGCACAGGACCAGGCTCCCGCCGCCAAGGCGAGCAAGAAGGCGTCGCAGCCGGCCGCGAAGAAAGCCGTAAAGAAGGCCGCCAAGGCCCAGGCCCCGAAAGCGGCTCCGCGGCGTCAGCGGGCTGTGGATGCCCTGCGGCAGTCCCGAGCGAAACTCAAGGACCTCGTCCCGTTTCAGGCCGAGATCGTGGAAACGATCGTCGTCCGCGGCAAGAAGTTCCGCGCCACGGGCAAGTACATGCAGGGAGCCGGGAACAAGCTGAGGCTCGAGTTCGAACTCGAGGTCGGCCGCACCAAAGGATCGCTGGTGCAGGTCTGCGACGGCACCACGCTGTTCACTCAACAGAAGATCGGCCTGATCGTGCAGGCCACCAGAAGAAACGTCCCCAAGATTCTTAAGGAAATGAAACAGCTGGCCTCCAAGTCCGGACCGAGGCCGCGGCCCGACCAGTTCGAAGCCGACCTCGGACTCGGGGGCCTCGATGCACTGCTCGGATCACTCGAACAGACGATGAGCTTCACCGTGCGTCGTGAACAGACATTCCAGAAGCGTCCGTTCATCATCATCGAGGGGACCTGGAACGCCACGTTCCTGGAAACACTCACCGACGACGACGCCCAGGACTCCAGCGACGAACTGCCCGAGTATGTGCCAGACCGGGTCCGGATCTACATCGACAAGGCCACCCAGTTCCCGCACCGGATTGTCTATCTCAAGCGAGCTGCAAACCGCGGGGTGCTGCGGCCGATGGTCAGCCTCGAGTTCCGCAGCGTTCAGCTCAACGCACCACTCGCCGATGCCTCGTTCGCGTTCAAACCCGACCCGGGTGTCCGAGTCCAGGACATCACCGACGAGTTCATCCGGCAGATCCGACAGGCCCAAGCCGGTGGCACCGCCGCCGGTGCCGCGCCGGCTGCCGGGGCCGGTTCGGGACGGGGCAGCGGATCGCGACCGCCCGCCCGACCACCCTCTCGCTAGGCTAGGAACGACTCTCGATGAGTACCGTGTCGGGACCACGTGTGGTCGAGGGTCGAGCGATCCCCGGCTGGATCGCTTCGATCCTGCTGCACCTTGTGCTGCTGGGGGCCTGTGCCGTGGGTTTGCAGAGCTGCCGGGAAACGGCTGGTGAAGATGGGGCCGGTGAGTTCCGGGAGGTGGGGCTGGTCATCAAGACCGCGACACACACCTCAATCCCCTCCGAACCGAACACCAGGCCACAGACGGCTCCCGAGCAGGCCACCGCCGCAAAGGCCGAGGCCGAGGCCGAGACCCGCGACAGCCCGACCGTCGACAGCCTGCTCAATCTCCCTGAATCGTCCGCACCGCAGATCCTCGGACCCGGAGTCCGCTCGCCGAATTCGCCGCTGGCCAACCCGTCGCGGTTGCTGCCCGCCGCCGCACTCACCGGAGCACACCCCCTGGCGGGACTCAGGCAGGGAGAAACCCAGTTCCTGGGCATCCGGGACCGCGGCACCCGCTTCGTCTACGTGCTCGATCGCTCGGGGAGCATGGACCGTGAGAATGCCCTGGAGGTGGCCAAGGCCGAACTGGTCACCAGCCTGCAGCACCTCGATGAGACCCAGCAGTTCCAGGTCATCTTCTACAATGTTCAGAACCGCCTGCTGAGCCTCGGCGGACGCGAGACTCTGCATTTTGCCACCGACATCAACAAGACCCTCGCACGGCAGCAGATCGCCCGAGTGACCCCCGACGGCGGCACCTTCCACTACCCCGCCCTGGCCAAGGCGCTGGCTCTGGAACCCGAGGTGATCTACTTCCTGACCGATGCCGATCAGAATTCCGCCATCCACCCCGGCGACATGGAACGACTGCTCCGCCGCAATCGCGGCCGGACCCGGATCCACGCGATCAAGTTCGGGCTCGGAGCCGAATTGACCACCAACCACTACGTCAAGAAGCTCGCCCTTCAGAACGGCGGGCGGTACCGCTACCGTGACATCAAGACCCTCTCCGCCCCCAGGCAGCCCCGCTGAGCGACCACGATGTCGCCGGCAGGGAGTCGCCCCAGGGTGGCTCGTTGCACTCCTGGCCGTCTCCCTCGGCTCGGTCCAGGCGACCGCTCAGGACCGCGACCGTGTCGTCGTCCGCCAGAGAGATGGCCGCGGGAGACTGACACACGTCGGTGTGATCACCGAGTACAACGCGGTCGAGCTGGTGATCAGGGCACGCGGGCGAGCCGCACCGTGGCGGGTTCCCGTAGACAGGATCGTCTCGGTCATCCCAAGCCGCTCAACCCATCACCTGGCCGCACTCAGACACCTCAACCGAGGCGAAATCGCGGTCGCCGAACGTTCGTTCCAACAGGCACTCGAGCAGTCCTCGAGGAAGTGGGTCCGCCGAGAACTGCTGGCGGGGCTCGTCCGCTGTGCGCTGTACTCGGGAGACTACCGCCGGGCGGGGTCGCACTTCCTGAGCCTCTCGGACGGCCCCACCCGGCCGCGACACTTCGAATTGGTGCCCCTGGACTGGAGAATCACCGGCTCGGTCGACGCGGCGGTGGCCAGTGAGGCTCGAGCATGGCGCGGACGCGGGGGCGATGTCGCCAAACTGCTGGCGGCCAGCCATCTGCTGAGAGATTCGGCGTATTCCAGTGAGGCCGAGACCGAACTGAGGCGGTTGAGGATTTCGGCCGACTCACGGGTCCGCGGACTCGCGCTCGCTCAGTGCTGGCGAGCCGACAGCCGGAACAAGAAGTCCACACCCGAACAGCTGGCAGCCTGGACCCGACACGTCCGCTCGCTGCCGCTGAACTTGCGCGGCGGGCCGTGGTACGTGGTCGGGTTGGCCCGCTTTCAGTCTCAACAGTTCCAACCCGCCGCCTCGGCACTGATGTGGACGTCGCTGGTCTTCGACGACGACCGGTTCCTCGCCGCCCACGCCACCCAACGCGCCGCCGATGCACTGCTCAACGACAACCAGCCCGCCGCCGCCGGCACGCTGTATCGAGACCTCCGCCAACGATTTGCCGGAACACCCGCCGCTCTGGAATCGGCCACGTCACGACAAAACCCACCACGCCCGAGACGGAACTCGAAATGACGTCCAGCCGCTTCTGCCCTCTCGTACTCGGCATGCTGATCACCTCGCTGCTGGGACACGCCCCCGTTGCAGCCCTCGCACAGCAACCGGCCAACCCCGCAGCCAACCCCGCAGCCAACACCGCAGCAAATCCCGGTCTCACCGAGACACCCCCAGCAACCCAACCACCCGTTACCCCCTCCCCTGCCGATGCCGATGCCGATGCCGCCGAGGACGCAGCAGCCGCCGACGGCATGACGCTCAGGCAACTGCTCCGAGCCGGAGGCACGATCGGGCTGGTCATCCTGGGTCTGTCGATGGCGATGGTGGCGTTGATCGTCGAGCACCTGTTGACGATCCGCCGCAAGTCGTTGATGCCCGAGGGCCTGGCCGAATCGGTCTCCGCGATGGTCGCCACCGGCCGCTTCGCCGAAGCGGACCGGCTGTGCCGCGAACGACCCAGTTTCCTGGGCGAGGTGCTCGCCGAAGGCCTGGCCGAGGCGCCTCTGGGGTATGCGGCGGTCGAGAAGTCGATGGAAGATGCCAGTGCCGCACAGTCGGCCCGGCTGTTCCGCAAGATCGAATACCTCTCGGTCATCGGCACCATCGCACCGATGCTGGGACTGCTGGGCACCGTCTGGGGCATGATCGTCGCCTTCCAGGAATTCGCCAACAAGCTCAATCCCGCCGTCGCCGAACTCGCACCTGGCATCTACCAGGCACTGGTCACCACGCTGATGGGGCTGGGAGTTGCGGTTCCCGCGCTCACCGCGTTTGCCATCTTCCGCAACCGGATCGATGAACTGGTGGCCGAGGCCAGCCTGAGAGCCGAGCACGCCTGGGCGGGGTTCAAGCGGGCCAGCCTGGGCCGAGGCGGGCGGAAGAGCGTCGCGGGAGACGACTCGGGACGCCGTGAACGACGCGTGCCGCCGGTGGCGATCGAGCGGCCTGAACGACCTGAACGACCTGAACGACCTGAACGGCCCGAACGGACCGAACGGACCGGGGAAGCCTCGGAATGAGAATCCCCATTCGAGTGCGTCGGCTGGGCATCTCGCTCAACCTCACGCCGCTGATCGACATCGTCTTCCTGCTGGTGATCTTCTTCCTGGTCGCCAGCCACACGGCTCGAAGCGAATCGACCGAACCGGTCGAATTGCCAATGGTCGGTCCCGTCCAAGAGGGCCTGGACGGCCAGGAACAGGTGCCGGGTCGACTCGTGGTCACGGTCACCGCCGACGCAGCCCTGCACGTCGGCGGACGCATCGTCACGCTCGAACAGATCACGAGTCTGCTGGCCGAGGCTGCAGCGGGGTCGCCCTCGGGAGGGTACGAAGTGCGGATTCGAGGCGATCGCCGGGTTCCGTTTCGTGCTGTGGAACCACTGATGGTCGCCTGCGCCCAGGCCGGGATCACCCGCATCGGCTACGCCGTCCTGACTCACTGACTCAACTTCAACCACACCGCTCAACACCACCCAGACGGCAACCCATGAAGATCCCCTCGGCCCATTACGACCGTCAACTCGACGACAGCCAGGCGATGACGCCGTTGATCGACGTCGTGTTCCTGCTGCTGATCTTCTTCGTCTGTGCCTCGACCGACCAGGTCCGTGAGAGCCTGCTGCCGACGGAACTGGCGGGAGGCTCAATCGAATCACCCGCGACGAACCCGGGGCCACGACCGCTGGGTGAGGCGTGGGTGCGGGTCCGGGCTGGGGATGGGCGTGGCGAACGTGTCGGACGTTTCGGAAAAGGTCCGTGGATCGAGGTCGAGGGGCGGTCATTTTCCGGTCCCAATCGGCACCAGTTGCTCTCGAGATTCCTCAAGACGCTCGCCACGGCCGCACCCGAATTGCCGGTGATCCTGGACATCGATCCGGACGTGCCCCTGGGTGAAGCCCTGGCCGCCTACGACGCGGCCCGGGCTGCCGATTTCGATGCAATTCACTTTGCCGTGGACCCCGCCACGACGACCGCTGCCGCCCCGGCAACGGCTCGCTAGGGCAGCAGCGGCAGCCCGCCGGGCCGCTTTGCGGTTCTCTTGAAGTCCCCGTACCCATCTGGCATAGTTCAGCCTTGAGCCGGGGTCCACGTGGGTTCCGGACACATACTGCGACGGTCCCGGGTCCCGCTGCGGCCCTCGTCGGATTCGGCGAAACTTCGCCTGTGTCGGCCCGGGTCGCGTTGGTCTGTGTGTGACGACCGACCCGGCAGGACGCCGGGAGCCTGGACACCAAGATGATCCCCACACTGGCCGACACCGCGACGACGATTCAGTCGACTCTCGAGGGATGGGAACTCAGCGAAGGCTGGGCCATGTTCCTGGCGGCGGTGATCCACGTGTCGCTGGTGGCGGGGTTCTTCGGCCTGCCGGCGGGCATTTTCATCTGGGCCGAACGCAAGGTCTCGGGCCGGATCCAGGACCGGCTCGGTCCCACCCGCGTCGGCGGCAAGTTCGGCTGGCTGCAGGCTATTGCCGACGGCGGCAAGCTGATCCAGAAGGAAGACCTCGTCCCCGCGGCCGCCGATGGACCGCTGTTCCGGGTGGCCCCCTACGTGGTGGTCGTCAGCTCGCTGGCCGCCTTGATGTTCCTGCCGTTCTCCGACGGCTGGATCGCCGTCAGCCTCGACATCGGCCTGTACCTGATGCTGGCCGTGATGTCGCTGGAGGTGATCGGAGTGATCCTGGCCGGCTACTCCAGTGGTTCGAAATGGGCGCTGTTTGGCGGCATGAGAGAAGCGGCGCAGATGGTCAGCTACGAGATCCCCATGTCGATTTGCGTGGTGATCCCGGTCATCACCGCCGGCTCGTTGAACCTCAACGAAATCGGAGCCATGCAGAGTGGCTGGGCGGCCAACTGGATCCTGTTCAACGACCCCTTCACCTTCTTCGCCTTCTTCATCTACTTCGTCTGTGCCACGGCCAGCTGCAAGCGGGCTCCGTTTGACCTGGCCGAGGCCGAGAGTGAACTGGTGGCGGGGTTCCTGACCGAATACAGCGGGTTCCGCTGGAGTTTCTTTTTCCTGGCCGAGTACGCCAGCATGTTCGCGGTCTGCGGCATCGCGGTGCTGCTGTTCTTGGGCGGCTGGCACACCGGCATCCCCGGCCTCGACCCGCTGATCAACGGACTCCGCTACACCTCCGAGAGCTGGGTCTTCAGCTGGCTGGCCAACCTGCTGGGCTTCACAGTCTTCTTCGGCAAGGCGTCGCTGCTGGTCTGCGTACAGATCTGGGTCCGCTGGACTCTGCCGCGGCTGAGGATCGACCAGGTGATGATGACCTGCCTGAAGTACCTGGTCCCGATCAGCTGCGTGCTGTTCCTGGGCGCTGTCGTCTGGCCCCTGGCACTCTCGTTCACCGGCCACACGACCTGGGGCTCACCGACCGGCAACCGGGCGGCACCCGCGATGCAGCTTCAATCCCGGGACGCTGTGCCGCCGTCGACATCAGCACTGCGGCTGCCCCGTCTGCCCCTGGCCGCTTCGGACTCGAACGAGGATGCCGGCCGGTGACCGAACAGACACTCTTCTTCATCTTCGCGATCCTGGCCGGAGGAGGCGCCCTGGGTGTGGTGATCCTGCAGGACATCGTCCGCATGGCCTTCTCACTGATCATCTCGCTGGGCTCCACCGCCGGGCTGTTCTTCCTGCTGGGGGCCGACTTCGTCGCCGCCACGCAGTTGCTGGTCTACGTCGGCGGCACCCTGGTGCTGTTGATCTTCGGCGTGATGCTGACCGCCAGTGGGCCCTTTCGCCGTATCAAGATGTCCTCGGGAGAAACCCTGCTGGGTGCCGCCGTGGGACTGCTGTTCTTTTCGGTCATCGCCTTCACCGTGATCGGTGTCAACTGGCAGGCTGTGCCCAGCCATCGCCAAGTGGCCACGACCCCCAGCGACCAGTCCGGGAACACCTCCCGCGCCATCGGCATGCGGCTGGTCGGGATCCCCGCCGATGCCGAAATCGGCCTGCACAGCGACAGCGGCAGCCGGACCGGGTACCTGCTGCCCTTTGAAATCGTCTCGGTGCACCTGCTGGTGGTCCTCGTCGGAGCCGCCTACCTGGCTCGCGCCAAACGGCACGAATCGACCGATGCCGCCCAGGAAGACGCCTAAACCATGGAAGTCACACTGAACCACTACCTGCTGATCGGTGCGGTGATGTTCGTCAGCGGCGTGGTCTGCATGGCCACCAAGC